>JAUXWC010000096.1 GCA_030685025.1 Rhodoferax sp. | reverse complement strand
CGACCGCGAGGTGGTGGCGCGCTGTGACGACAGCGTGGTGCACGCGCTGGATGGCCAGCTCCAGTTTGTGCGCCGCAGCCGAGGTTATGCACCAGCGGCGATTCGACTGCCCCATGGCGGGCCCTCGGTACTGGCCTTTGGCGCGCACCAGAAGAGCAGCGTGTGCTTGACGCGCGGCGACCAGGCTTTTGTGTCGCCCCACATCGGCGACCTCGACAACGCCGCCACATGCGCCTTTCAAGACGAAACCGTGCTGCGCATGGCGTCTTTGCTCGATGTCAGGCCCGAAATCGTGGCGCACGACCTGCATCCAGACTACTACAGCACCCAGGCCGCGCTGGCCTTCGCCGCCCAGCACGGGCTGCCCACCGTGGCGGTGCAGCATCACCACGCGCACATCGCCGCCACCTGCGCCGAACATGGCCATGGCGGCGAGGTGCTGGGCCTGGCGCTGGACGGCACCGGCCTGGGCACGGACGGCGCCGCCTGGGGCGGAGAACTGCTGCGTGTTCACGGCGCCCGGTGCGCTCGGCTAGGCCACCTGCGGCCGCTGCCGATGCCGGGGGGCGACCGCGCCGCGCGTGAGCCTTGGCGCATGGCGGCGGCGGTGCTGCATGAAGTGGGCCGCAACGCCGACATCGGCACACGGTTTGCACAGTGCGGCGCCGACACGCTGGCCAGCATGTTGTCGCGCCGCCTGCACTGCCCACCCAGCTCCAGCATGGGCCGGGTATTTGACGCGGCGTCGGGACTGCTGGGCCTGTGCTCCCACATGAAGTACGAGGCGCAGGCCGCCATTTTGTTGGAGCAGTCAGCCACCCGTTTCATCGAGGCGCACGGTTGGCCGCAGCCGATGGCAGGCGGCTGGTCGGTGGACGCGCAGGGGCAGCTTGATCTGCTGCCGGTGCTGGCCACGCTCGATGGCAGGGTCGATGTGGACCAGGCCGCCGCGGGCTTTCATGCCACGCTGTCGGCTGGCCTGAGTGACTGGGTGGCGCAAGCAGCCACGCGGCTCGGTCTGAAGACGGTGGCGTGGGGTGGCGGCTGCTTTCTTAATGCCCTGTTGTCCACCGGCTTGCGGCAGAATCTGGAACAACATGGCTTGACCGTGCTGGCACCCCGGCAACTGTCTCCTGGCGACGCGGGCGTGGCCTTCGGCCAGGCCTGGGTGGCGATCCAATCATTGGAGTTGTGAAGTGTGTCTAGCCTTGCCCGTGAAGGTGGTTGAAGTCGGCGTCGGCGCCAAAGACGCCTGGGCCATCGTTGATTTGGGCGGCGTCAAGAAAGAGATTTCGCTGGCCTTGCTCGATGGGGTGCAGGTGGGTGATTTCGTGATTCTGCATGTCGGTTATGCCCTGACGCGGCTTGACCCGGATGAGGCTGAGCGGACATTGGCCTTGTTTGCGCAGATGAACGAATCCAACGTTGCGGTTCCTTGATCCATGGCATTCACTCCATCCTTTGTTAGAGAGCGCGCCGGGGGTGGGGTGGGTGTTGTTGAGTTTTCTTTAACACACCCCCTATCCCCCAACCCCTTTCCATCCTCGCCAGGGCGGAAAGGGGAGCCCCATTTTGCTTCTGGTGTCCGGCACCGGGTAAACCGGGAGCCGTTGAAATCTGGGTTGGCGCGGCAAGAACTCACGCCGCTAGTTCCGAGCGCCGGAGGTGGGGTGGGATGGGTGGAGGTTGAGACAGGCAGCGATGCTGGTGCTGGTGGTGGTGGTGGGGTTGTTTTGCCTCGTCGCTGGCGCGCAGCGGCCAGCCGGCGGGCGCGCCACTGCGGAGGAATCCGCTACGACCGGTCGCGACCCATCTTGCCCTGCGGCGACAGTCGCGACCTTCGCGCCGTGGAAGCCTCCCCAGATCGCCAACCATCAAATGAGGCTCCCCCTTTCCGCCCTGGCGAGGGTGGAAAGGGGGCTGGGGGGATAGGGGGTGGAAAACGACCACACAAGCACAAAAGACCCGATAGCCGAGACATCACCCCAGGTACGCGGTCTGCGCGAGCAAACGACAGCGGGGATGGCGAGCCGTGAAATACATCGACGAATTCCGCGACGGCGATGTGGCCAGAACCCTCGCCACCAAGATCGCCGCAGCCGTGCAGCCGCAGCGGACTTACAGCTTCATGGAGTTCTGCGGTGGCCACACCCATGCGATCTCGCGCTACGGCCTGTCCGACCTGCTGCCGCCCAGTGTGCGCATGGTGCACGGCCCCGGTTGCCCGGTCTGCGTGCTGCCGATTGGCCGGGTGGACATGGCCATCAACCTGGCGTTGAACCGTGGCGTGATCCTGTGCACCTATGGCGACACCCTGCGCGTGCCGGCCTCCAACAACCTGTCCCTGATGAAGGCCAAGGCGCGGGGTGGCGACATCCGCATGGTCTATTCGACGCTGGATGCGCTGCAGATCGCACGCGACAACCCGCAGCGCGAGGTGGTGTTTTTTGCCATTGGTTTTGAGACCACCACGCCGCCCACCGCGCTGGCGATCCAGCAGGCCGACAAGGAGGGCCTAAACAACTTCAGCGCCCTGTGTTGCCACGTGCTGACGCCAGCGGCCATCAGCACCATTCTGGAGTCCCCCGAGGTGCGCCAGTGGGGCACGGTGCCGATTGATGGCTTCATCGGCCCGGCCCATGTGTCCACGGTGATCGGCAGCCGGCCCTATGAATTCTTTGCCGAGGAGTACCGCAAGCCGGTGGTGATTGCCGGCTTCGAGCCGCTCGACGTGATGCAGGCGATTTTGATGCTGGTGCGCCAGGTCAACGAGGGCCGCGCCGAGGTGGAAAACGAGTTTTCGCGCGCCGTCACGCGCGACGGGAATGTCAAAGCGCAGGACCGCGTGGCCGAGGTGTTTGAGCTGCGTCGCGAGTTCGAGTGGCGTGGCCTGTCGGTGGTGCCCTATTCGGCGCTGAAGATTCGTGCTCGCTATGCCGCCCTTGATGCGGAAAAGCGTTTCAAGTTGGTCTACCAAACCGTGCCCGACAACAAGGCCTGCGAATGCGGTGCGATCCTGCGTGGCGTCAAACGCCCGCAAGACTGCAAGCTGTTTGGCACCGTCTGCACGCCAGAGAATCCGGTCGGCTCGTGCATGGTCAGCAGCGAGGGGGCCTGCGCGGCGCACTACAGTTACGGGCGCTACAAGGACATGACCCCATGAGCGAAGTCAAGCGCGGCTATGTGCGGCCGCTGGATTTGAAGAACGGCCGGGTCGACATGACCCACGGCTCGGGAGGTCGCGCCATGGTGCAACTGATCTCGGAGTTGTTTGCCAAACACCTGGGCAACGAGTACCTGGGCCAGGGCAACGACGGCGCGGTGCTGCCCGCGCCGCTGATCGACGGCAAGCCGGGCCGGCTGGTGATGTCCACCGATTGCCATGTGGTCTCGCCCTTGTTCTTTGCCGGCGGCGACATTGGTTGTTTGTCGGTGCATGGCACCGTCAACGACGTGGCGGTGATGGGCGCCACGCCGCTGTACCTGGCAGCCGGCTTCATTCTGGAAGAAGGCTTTGCGCTGGCCGAGCTGGCGCGCATCGTCGAGTCCATGGCCCACGCGGCGCGCACGGCCGGTGTGCCGGTGGTCACGGGTGACACCAAGGTGGTGGAGCGTGGCAAGGGTGATGGCCTCTTCATCACCACCACCGGCGTGGGCGTGCTGCCCGACGGTATCGAGCTAGGCGGCGCGCGCGCCCGTGCCGGCGACGTGGTGCTGGTGTCGGGCTCTATCGGCGACCACGGCGTGGCCATCATGAGCCAGCGCGAGAACCTGTCCTTCGAGGCGCCGATTGTCTCGGACACGGCGGCGCTCAATGGCCTGATTGCCGCCATGCTGGCCACCGGTGCCGACATCCGCTGCCTGCGCGACCCGACACGCGGCGGACTGGCCGCCACACTCAATGAAATCGCCGGCCAGTCCGGCGTCGGCATGATGCTGCACGAAAAGGCCATTCCGGTAAAGCCGGTGGTGGCTGCGGCCTGCGAGTTGTTGGGGCTGGATCCGCTCAACGTGGCCAACGAAGGCAAGCTGATCGCCATCTGCGCCAGCGCCGACGCGCCGCGCCTGCTGGCCGCCATGCGCGCGCACCCGCAGGGCCTGGATGCGGCCGTGATCGGCGAGGTGATTGCCGACGACCACCACTTTGTGCAGCTCACCACCGCCTTTGGTGGGCGGCGTATTGTCGACTGGCTGGCGGGTGATCAGTTGCCGCGTATTTGCTGAGGGCACAGAACCGTGCAAACCCGCCAGCCCTCCGTGCCCGCAGTGACGACGAGGACCGAGACGTGCGCATTCTGCTGCTGACCCACGCTTGCACATTGCTTGGGTTTGCTATCGTAGGCCCCCATGGATAAGTCAACTTTGAAAGCGCTGCTCACCCATTTGATTGCCCGCTGGGAGGGCGAGGTGGTGGAGTTCAAGCGCGCGGGAGACGGGTACTCCACTTCGGACATTGGCAAGTATTTTTCCGCGCTGGCCAACGAGGCCAACTTGCGCAATGAAGAAAAGGCATGGCTGGTGTTTGGCGTGGACAACGACAGCCGCCAAGTCGTTGGTACGGACTATCGGCCAGAGCCCGAGCGCCTGCACAGTTTGAAGATGCAGATCTCGGCCGAAACCGAACCCAGCATCACCTTGCGCGACATTCATGAATTGGAGATAGCCCAGGGCCGCGTCCTGTTGTTGGAAATCCCGGCTGCGCCGCAAGGTATACCGATTGCCTGGAAAGGCCACTACTACGCCCGCGCCGGTGAGAGTCTGACGCACTTGGGCTTGGACAAGCTGGATGCGCTGCGCCGTCAGGCGGATGCGGTGGATTGGTCCGCGCAGCTTGTGGACCGAGCCACCGTGGCGGACTTGGATGTGGCTGCGTTGGCGAAGGCGCGTGAGTCGTTCGCCAAGAAGTACGCCAATCGTTTTGGCACGGAAGAAGTGGCGCAATGGCCAGATGGCGTATTTCTAGACCGTGCGCGGCTGACGCAGGACGGAAAAATTACGCGCACGGCCTTGCTGCTGTTGGGCAAACGAGAGTCAGCCCATAAGTTGTCGCCACACCCGGTTCAATTGACCTGGAAACTCGAAGGGGCAGAGCGGGCGTACCAACACTTTGCCTCGCCTTTCCTGCTGACGACGACCGAGCTGTACCAGCAGATACGCAATGTGCAAATACGTATCTTGCCGGACGACCAGTTACTGGCCATAGAGTTGGCCAAGTACGACCGAAAAATTGTGTTGGAGGCATTGCACAACTGCATTGCGCACCAAGACTACACGCGCAATGGTCGGGTGGTGATCACGGAATTCCCTGACCGGTTGACTTTTGAGAATGAAGGTGGCTTTTTTGAGGGGCAGCCTGCTGACTATGTGGCAGGGCACAAAATCCCCAGGCGCTACCGCAATCCTTTCCTGACGCAGGCTATGGCCGAACTGAACATGATTGACACCATGGGCTACGGCATTCACGAAATGTATGTGGGGCAGGCACGGCGCTACTTCCCGTTGCCGGACTACGATCTGAGCGAGCCGCAGGCCGTGAAGATGACCCTGCACGGGGCGATAGTGGACGCGGCGTACAGCCGGACATTGATCCAACATACGGAACTAAGCCTGCCGGACATCCTGGCGCTGGATCGTGTGCAAAAGAATTTGCCCATTGACGATGCGGTGATCAAACGCCTGCGCCAGGCGCAATTAATCGAGGGGCGCAGACCGCATGTGTTTGTTTCGGCCAGTGTGGCGTCAGCCACGGCCAGCAAAGCCAGCTATATCCGAACGCGGGCTCAGGACGATACGTTTTATGCCAAGTTGGTACTGGACTACCTTGGCCAGTTCGGCGCCGCCAAGCGCCAGGAGATTGACACGCTGCTCATGACCAAGCTCAGTGACG
>JAUXWC010000234.1 GCA_030685025.1 Rhodoferax sp. | reverse complement strand
GGCCTGCGCCGCTACAACTTGTGCCTGTGTCACCAACTCCATATCAATTCGACGTGGTCTTGCCATGGGAATACTCCTGGGAACATTTGACTCCCGGAGTGTCCCACAATTAGAATCATCTTGAAAGCTAGTTAGAATTAGGACCTTGAGGCGAGGTTTTCACCGAGACGGCGCGAAGTTTGCTGACCTTGTTCATCGGAAAAGCCAGACTCGCATGAGCGACAGGAGTTGATCGGTGTTGACCGGCTTGGCAATATAGTCGCTGGCACCGGCATCAAGGCATTTCTCGCGGTCGCCTTTCATGGCCTTCGCCGTCAGCGCGAGGATCGGCAGGGCGCTGAACTGCGGCGATCCGCGGATTTCGCGCATCGTCTCGTAGCCATCCATGTCGGGCATCATGATGTCCATGAGCACGACGGCCAGGTCGGGCGTGGTCTGGATGATGTCGATCGCGCTACGGCCATTGGTCACGCTGATCACGTCCATCTCCTGGTTCTCCAGCAAGGACGTCAGGGCGAAGATGTTGCGCGCGTCATCGTCGACGACCAAGACTTTACGGCCGCGCAGAACCTCATTGGAGTTGTGCAGCCGTTCCAGCATTTCCTGCTTATCAAGCGGCAGGTCGGTCACTACACGGTGAAGGAATAACGCGGTCTCGTCGAGTAGGCGCTCGGGCGACTGCACGTCCTTAAGCACGATGCTCTTGGCCATCGACTTCAAGCGCGCCTGCTCCTTGGCGCTCAAATCCTTGCCAGTGAAAACCACGACCGGAACGTCCGTGAGAGCGGGGTCCGCGTGTACCTGGTCCAGCAGATCGAAACCGCTCATGTCGGGCAGACGCAGATCAAGCACCACGCAGTCGAACGCGGTATTTCGCATCGCCGCCAAGGCCGCGCCGCCGGTGCCGACCGCCACCATTTCGATATCCTTGTAACCCAGCAGTTCGACGATGGCGGCCCGTTCGATGTCGTTGTCTTCGACGATCAGCAGGCGTTTCATGTGCGAAGCGGTGAAATCCTTGATGCGATCGAAGGCCGCTTCCAGGCCCTCGGTGGTGGGCGCCTTGACCAGATAGGCGAATGCACCATGCGCCAGACCGTGCTGGCGTTCTTCTTCCATGGTGACGATTTGCACCGGGATGTGGCGCGTGGTCGGGTCGAGCTTGAGCTGGTTGAGCACCGTCCAGCCGAGCATGTCGGGGAGAAAAATGTCCAGCGAGATGGCGACCGGATTGAACTGGCGAGCCAGTGAAAGGCCCAGCGCACCTTTTCCGGCGACGATGCCCTTGAAGCCCTTGTCGCGGGCCAGACCGAGCAGGATGCGCGCGTAGTGCGGGTCATCCTCAATGATCAGCAGCACCAGGTCGCCAGCCCCAATCTGGTTGCGATCATCTTCAATGAACTCTTCGCGCGTCACCGGCAGAATCGTGACCGCCCTGACTGCCTCGCCGACGGCACCGGCGGACCGGCCCAGCGCGGTGTGCGGCCCCGAGTAATGCAGCGGCAAGAACAAGGTAAACGTGCTGCCGGAGCCGTGAACGCTGGAGAGTTTTATCTCGCCCCCGAGCAGCACGGCCAGTTCGCGGCTGATCGCCAGCCCCAGACCAGTGCCGCCATATTTGCGCGAAGTACCGGCATCGGCCTGCTGGAAGGCTTCAAAAATGAGCCGCTGCTTTTCCGGCGCGACGCCAATCCCGGTGTCCTCGACGGCGAAGGCCAGCACCTGCTGGGCGTTCTTCAGCACCGGGTGGTCGACGCTCCAGCCAGCGGTGGCGAAACCGACGCGAACCTCGACGTGGCCGCTGGCGGTGAACTTGACCGCGTTGGAGAGCAGGTTCTTGAGAATCTGCTGCAGGCGCTTCGGGTCGCTGTCCATACTGTTGGGCAGGTTCTCCGCGAAGTTCACCCGCAAAGGCAGGTTCTTGGCTTCGGCAACGTGGCGGAAGTTGCGGTCGATGGTGTCGCGCAGGCCCGCGAAGGAGATTCCCTCGACCTCGACCGTGACGGTGCCGGATTCAATTTTCGACAGGTCGAGGATGTCGTTGATCAGGTTGAGCAGGTCGGAACCGGATGAGTTGATGTTGCGCGAGAACTCGACCTGCTTGCCGGTGAGGTTGCCAGCGGTGTTGCCGGCCAGTTGCTGACTGAGAATCAGGATGGAATTGAGCGGGGTGCGCAGCTCGTGCGACATGTTCGCCAGGAACTCGGATTTGTATTTGGAGGTCAGCGCCAGTTCGGCGGCTTTTTCCTCCAGCGCGCGGCGGGCTTGCTCGACCTCGGCGTTCTTGCGTTCGACCTCCGCATTCTGCTCGGCGAGCAGCCGCGCTTTGGTGCCCAGCTCCTCGTTGGTCTGCTGGAGTTCGCTTTGGCGCGACTGCAACTCGACCGTTAGCTGCTGTGACTGCGACAGCAGGCCCTCGGTACGCATGGTCGCCTCAATGGTGTTGAACACCGCGCCGATGCTCTGCGTGAGCAGGTCGAGAAAGGCCAGCGAACCGGTGCTGAAGGCTTTGAGCGTGGCCAGTTCGATGACGGCCTTGGTTTGCCCCTCGAACAGCACGGGCAGGACGACGATGCTTAACTCTTGGGCATCGCCCAGACTGGATGCGATCGAGATGAAGCCCGGCGGCACGTCGGCGACCAAAATGCGCTTCTTTTCCACCGCGCATTGGCCTAACAGCCCCTCGCCCAAGCCTATTCTCTCGATCAGTTTTTCATCGCCGCCATGTGCGTAGCTCGACAGCAGCCTGAGCTCCGGGCCGTCCTCGGAGTTGGCGAGATGGTAGATGGTGCCCTGGTAGGCCTTGACCAGCGGCGCCAGTTCGGTGAGCAGCATCTGGCCTACGGTTTTCAGCGCACGCTGGCCTTGCAGCATGCTGGTAAAACGGGCCGCGTTGGTCTTGAGCCAATCCTGCTCGCGATTGCTCTCGGTGGTCTCGCGCAGGTTGGAGATCATCGTATTGATGTTGTCTTTGAGCTCGGCCACTTCACCGCGCGTCTCCACCTGAATCGACCGTGTCAGATCGCCCTTGGTCACCGCTGTGGCGACCTCGGCGATGGCGCGCACCTGGGTGGTGAGGTTGGCAGCGAGCAGGTTGACGTTGCCGGTCAAATCCTTCCAGGTGCCTGCCGCACCGGGCACATTGGCCTGGCCGCCCAGCCGCCCCTCGACGCCGACTTCGCGGGCGACGTTGGTTACCTGGTCGGCGAAGGTCGCCAACGTGGCGGTCATGTTGTTGATAGTGTCGGCCAGTGCCGCAACTTCGCCCCTGGCCTGCACCGTGAGGCGCTGGGTGAGATTGCCGTCGGCCACCGCGGTGACCACCTTGACGATGCCGCGCACCTGTTCGGTCAGGTTGTAGGCCATGAAGTTCACGTTGTCGGTCAGGTCCTTCCAGGTGCCGCCCACACCGGGCACCTGCGCCTGACCGCCGAGCTTGCCTTCGGTGCCGACCTCGCGCGCCACCCGCGTAACCTCGCCAGCAAAGGAGTTGAGCTGATCGACCATGGTGTTGATGGTGTTTTTCAGCTCCAGGATCTCGCCCTTCACGTCGGCGGTGATCTTTCGGTTCAGATCGCCACGCGCCACGGCGGTGGTCACTTCGGCGATGTTGCGCACCTGGGCCGTGAGGTTGGTCGCCATGGCGTTGACCGAGTCGGTCAGATCCTTCCAGGTACCGGCCACGCCGGGCACCACCGCCTGCACGCCCAGGCGGCCCTCGGTGCCGACTTCGCGAGCCACGCGGGTGACTTCTGAGGCGAACGAGCGCAGTTGCTCGACCATGGTGTTGATGGTTTCCTTGAGCTGCAAAATCTCGCCGCGCACGTCGACGGTGATCTTCTTGGAAAGATCGCCGCTGGCCACCGCAATGGTCACCTCGGCAATGTTGCGCACTTGGGCTGTCAGATTGCCAGCCATCGAGTTAACGTTGTCGGTGAGATCTTTCCAGGTACCGGCCACACCAGGCACCACCGCCTGGCCGCCGAGCTTGCCTTCGGTTCCGACTTCACGGGCGACGCGGCTGACCTCCGAGGCGAAACCATTGAGCTGGTCAACCATGGTGTTAATGGTGTTTTTCAGCTCCAGAATCTCGCCCTTGGCGTCGGCGGTTATCTTGCGCGACAGGTCGCCGCGCGCCACCGAGGTGGTGACTTCGGCAATATTGCGCACCTGCGCGGTCAGGTTGGATGCCATCGAGTTCACCGAGTCGGTCAGGTCTTTCCAGGTCCCCGCCACGCCGGGAACCAGCGCCTGGCCGCCGAGTTTGCCTTCGGTGCCAACCTCGCGCGCCACGCGGGTGACTTCCGAGGAAAAACCATTCAGTTGATCGACCATCGTGTTGATGGTTTCCTTCAGTTCGAGAATCTCGCCTTTCACGTCGACGGTAATCTTGCGCGACAGATCGCCACGCGCCACCGCCGTGGTCACCGTCGCAATATTGCGGACCTGTGTGGTGAGATTGGTGGCCATCGCATTGACCGAATCGGTGAGATCCTTCCACGTTCCCGCCACGCCCGGCACCACCGCCTGCCCGCCCAGACGGCCATCGGTGCCGACCTCACGCGCCACGCGGGTCACCTCCGAGGCGAAGGAGCGCAGTTGATCGACCATCGTATTGGTGGCTTCCTTGAGCTGCAGAATCTCGCCGCGCACATCCACGGTGATCTTCTTGGACAGATCGCCGTTGGCCACGGCAATGGTCACATCGGCAATGTTGCGCATCTGCGCGGTCAGGTTGCCCGCCATCTGGTTGACCGAATCGGTGAGATCCTTCCACACCCCCGAGACGCCCTTCACCTTGGCCTGGCCACCGAGCTTGCCCTCGGTGCCCACTTCGCGGGCGACGCGGGTCACTTCCGAGGTGAACACCGAGAGTTGTTCGATCAGCGTATTGACCAGTTTTGCCGAGCGCAGGAACTCGCCTTTGAGCGCCCGTCCGTCGACCTCCAACTCCATCGACTGGCCGAGGTCGCCCTTGGCCACCGCCCCGATGGTGCGCGCGATTTCCGTGGTTGGACGCACCAGATCGTCGATCAGCGTGTTGACGGATTCGGCATCCTCCGCCCAGCCGCCCACCGCCCCTGGCAAGGAGATGCGTTGGCGCAGCCGCCCTTCCTTGCCGACGACCGCGCTCAGGCGCGAGATTTCGGCGCTGATGCGCTGCTTTTGGGTGATGGTCTGATTAAAAGTCTGCGCGATTCGCCCATCGGTTCCGGCCCAGCCCACCGGCAAGCGAACCGAAAAGTCGCCATCGCGAAACGCCATCATGGCCGCGAGCACCAGCCGCGAACGGGCTTCGGCGGAATCTTCGGCGTAGGCACGCCCCGCTTCCAACTCGGAGGACGCATCACTGCTCCTGCGGCCAGCGGACGGAGACTTCTTGGGGCCGGGAGAGAGTGTTGTTTCGTTCATGGCGGAGTAGAGGGCTCAAAAAAGGCGTTCCTTGAGCAACCAGGGGGCGTTCGCAGGCGCGACCACGAAAATTCCCTAGCGCGTGGCGCGAGTCTATGTCAGGCGCGGTCGGTGCGTTCGTATTTGAGTCATTCCGTAGGTCCACGCTTTTTGTGCTCCATCGCCGCGCCGATCCCTGGCTTGAACCCGGAAAGTGTTCTCGTCCAGGTTGGCCTGGCCGGAGATGCGCAACCAGTCGTGCTGCGGGGAGTGCACGAGGCGCTGGATGCGGGGGATTCGCGAAGCCGAAGAAGGGGAGCCTCACCCTTTCCGGTTCTCCGCGGATGAAGAAGACCTTTGGCCGGTGCGGGCGCAACGTGGCCGAGCATGCCCAAAACCGTGAGCCATTAAAACGCCGACGCGACTTGCGCCAGGCGAATATTGTCCAGGAGCTATTGAGGCTTTTGGACTCACGCACGCAAGTTCAAACGAGTTAAACAGAACACCCTGGGGATGCTCTAGTCTTCGAGAGCCGCTGGGTGCGATTCAAAGTGATGTGGTTTCGAGTGGGCACGACTCGGGGTCACCAAGCTGGCTGAGTGCGCTGGATGCGTCGCACTACCGGTTATTGGGTAGTGCCAATACTCGGTTTTGCGAATAGTGGCACGTAACATGTTGCTTTAGACTAAGACCATGGCAAACCAGGAACAGAACAAAACAGGGCGCGGTGAACGCCCGGACCGGTCGCCCCCCCAACAAAGCAGCACACCACCCCCGCGCACTCCTGACCGAGGACCCCATCCATGTCTATCCTGCACCGCTTGAGCCTGGCTCAGAAATTCATTATTCTGGGTCTGCTGGCACTGGTGATGGTCATTCTTCCAACCGGCTTGTACCTGCAAAGCGCTTTCGATGATGTGGCCCTGTCCAAGCGGCAGCACATCGGCGCGGGCGCCTTGGTCTTGTTGAACCGGGTGACGCAACTGACCCAGACGCATCGCGGCTTGTCGGCAGGCATGCTGGGTGGCAACGAGGAACTGGCCCAGCGCCGACCAGCGGTGCGTGACACCCTGAACAAGGCCGGCGAAGCGCTGGACAGCAGCCTGAAGGCGGTTGGCGCATCGACGCAGGTGAGCGCGCAGTGGCAGGAACGCAAGAACGCCTGGATCGCCTTGGAGCAGGCGGTGGCCGCGCGCGCCCTCAAGACGCCCGACAGCACCCGTCAGCACACGGCGCTGATTGCCGGGCAACTGCTGGTCAACGAGGCCTTGTTGGATGAGTTCGGCTTGTCGGTGGCCCCGCAAATGGACATCCACATGCTGATTCAGGCCGCCTTGGTCAACCTGCCGGCGCTCACCGAGTCCCTGGGTTTGATGCGCGCGCAGGGCACTGGCTTTCTGGCGCAGGGCAGCTTGCCGCCCGAGGGGCGGGCTGCCCTGCAGGAACTGCAACGCCGCGTCTTGGCGGCCCAGGGTATGCTGTTTCGCAATCTGGACAAGGCCACCGGCGCCAATGCGGCGTTCAAGTCGGCGCTGGCGTCCAAGGCACAAGCGCACCGCGAGCAAGTGGCCAAGGCC
>JAUXWC010000233.1 GCA_030685025.1 Rhodoferax sp. | reverse complement strand
GGCCTTGGCCTGTCCACCAAACTTGGCCGCCAGCACGGTGGTGATGGCCGCCGTCAGCGTGGTCTTGCCGTGGTCAACGTGACCAATGGTGCCAACGTTGACGTGAGGCTTGGTACGTGCGAATTTCTCTTTTCCCATTTTCAATTCTCCAAAGAACAGGACCCGTGTACAGGTTTAATGTTTGCACGGTGTTGCTGGTTCACCTCGCACGGGGACAAGGTGGCACACCGTCGCAGACAGCTTCTACCAATCAGTTGAGGTCAGAGGTCGCGCCGAAGCAAGTGCTCTGAGCCGCAAGTTCCATCTACTTTGCCCTTGCCGCCATGATGGCTTCCGACACATTACGCGGGGCTTCCGTGTAGTGCTTGAACTCCATCGTGTAGGTGGCGCGACCCTGCGACATGGAACGCAAAGTCGTGGAATAGCCGAACATTTCCGACAAGGGCACTTCAGCCTTGATCGCTTTGCCGCCACCCACCATGTCTTCCATGCCCTGGACCATGCCACGGCGTGAGGACAAATCACCCATCACGTTACCGGCGTAATCTTCTGGCGTTTCGACTTCCACCGCCATCATGGGCTCCAGAATCACGGGGCTGGCTTTGCGACAACCTTCCTTGAAACCGAAAATCGCAGCCATCTTGAATGCCAACTCATTCGAGTCAACATCGTGGTAGGAACCGAAGTGCAGGGTCACCTTGACGTCAACCACCGGGTAGCCAGCCAAAACACCTTGCGTGACCGCTTCGTGAATGCCTTTTTCAACTGCGGGGATGTACTCACGGGGAACCGTGCCGCCCTTGATGGCGTCCACAAACACAATGCCCTTGCCAGGTTCATTGGGTTCAATCTTCAGCACCACGTGGCCGTACTGACCCTTACCGCCGGACTGGCGCACAAACTTGCCTTCGGCATCGTCAATGGTCTTGCGAATGGTTTCGCGGTAGGCCACTTGGGGCTTTCCGACGTTGGCTTCAACACCAAACTCGCGCTTCATGCGATCGACAATGATTTCGAGGTGCAACTCACCCATGCCGGCAATCAAGGTCTGACCGGACTCTTCATCGGTCTTGACACGGAAAGAAGGATCTTCCTGCGCCAGACGCTGCAAGGCAATACCCATTTTTTCTTGGTCAACCTTGGTCTTGGGCTCGACCGCCTGGGTAATCACGGGCTCAGGGAACACCATGCGCTCCAGCATCACGATTGCCGATGGGTCACACAAGGTTTCGCCTGTCGTGACATCCTTCAAACCAATACAGGCGGCAATGTCACCCGCGACAATTTCGCTGACTTCTTCGCGCTTGTTGGCGTGCATCTGGACAATTCGGCCGATGCGCTCTTTCTTGCCACGAATCGGGTTGTAGACGCTGTCGCCCTTTTGCAGCACGCCGGAGTAGACGCGCACAAAAGTCAACTGACCCACAAATGGATCCGTCATCAATTTAAATGCAAGCGCGGAAAACTTCTCAGTGTCGCTGGCATGGCGTACAACTGGCTGCTCATCCTCGTCCATGCCTTTGACTGGAGGAATGTCTACCGGCGACGGCATGAATTCGATGACCGCGTCCAGCATGCGCTGCACACCTTTGTTCTTAAAGGCGGAGCCACAATACATCGGCTGGATTTCACTGGCGATGGTACGCGCGCGAATACCGAACTTGATCTCTTCTTCGGACAGGTCACCTTCTTCCAGGTACTTGTTCATCAGCTCTTCATTGGCTTCGGCTGCAGCCTCAACCATCTTCTCGCGCCACTCCTTGGCCAGCGACACCAGCTCCGCCGGGATCTCGCGGTAGTCAAACAGCATGCCCTGTGAGGCCTCGTCCCAGATGATGGCTTTCATCTTGAGCAAGTCGACCACGCCAGTGAAGTTCTCCTCCGCACCGATCGGGATCACCATCGGCACAGGGCTAGCCTTCAGGCGCAGCTTCATCTGATCCACGACCTTGAAGAAGTTGGCGCCAGTGCGGTCCATCTTGTTTACGAAGGCCAAGCGTGGCACTTTGTACTTGTTAGCCTGGCGCCAGACGGTTTCAGACTGGGGCTGGACGCCACCCACGGCGCAATAGACCATGCAGGCGCCATCCAGGACACGCATCGAGCGCTCCACCTCAATCGTGAAGTCAACGTGACCAGGTGTGTCAATGATGTTGATGCGGTGCTCGGGCAAGGACTTGTCCATACCCTTCCAGAAACAGGTCGTCGCAGCGGAGGTGATCGTGATGCCACGCTCTTGCTCCTGCTCCATCCAGTCCATGGTGGCGGCGCCATCGTGCACTTCGCCAATTTTGTGGTTGACGCCGGTGTAAAACAAGACGCGCTCGGTAGTGGTGGTTTTACCAGCGTCGATGTGAGCCGAAATACCGATATTGCGGTAGCGCTCAATGGGGGTATGGCGAGCCATGATAGGAATCCTTGGTTGCTCTGAAAAACTATTTGCACCTACTGGCGCGGCACTGCGCCAACTTCCGGCGTAGCGAGCGGCACTCAGACTAGGCGCGGGTGGCGTGTGACCGGCGCGACCTTGGGGTCGCGAGGATCACCCGACAGGCCCCGCAACGACGCGCCCGCGCCGCGCAGCAGCCGGACTTAGAAGCGGAAGTGGGAGAAGGCCTTGTTGGCCTCTGCCATGCGGTGAACTTCGTCACGCTTCTTCATGGCGCCGCCACGGCCTTCGGTGGCTTCGAGCAGCTCATTGGCCAAACGCAGGGCCATTGACTTCTCGCCGCGCTTACGGGCCGCTTCCTTGATCCAGCGCATCGAAAGCGCCAGACGACGAACGGGGCGCACTTCAACCGGCACTTGGTAGTTGGCACCACCGACACGACGGGACTTCACCTCGACCATGGGCTTCACGTTATTGATGGCCATGGTGAAGGCCTCAACCGGGTCTTTACCGGGATGCTTCTTTTCAATCTGCTCAAGAGCACCATAAATGATGCGCTCGGCGATCGCTTTTTTGCCGCCTTCCATGATCACATTCATGAATTTGGACAGCTCGACATTGCCGAACTTGGGATCCGGCAGGATTTCACGTTTAGGGACTTCGCGACGACGTGGCATTTTTTCACCTCTTTGCTTCAGTTGACACCCTTGTGGATGCCGCGAAAACCATTCTGGCTTTCACTTACTCGACCCAACATCGGGTCACTACGCTGCATCACCGCGCCACGCGGCAAACAGCACCTCTTAACTTTTACAGACCAGGGCTTGATTGGCCTTGGGCTCAGGTCAATTTACTTGGCCTTTGGCTTTTTTGCACCGTACTTGGAGCGCGACTGCTTGCGGTCTTTCACGCCTTGCAAATCAAGCGAACCACGCACAATGTGGTAACGCACACCGGGCAAGTCCTTGACACGACCGCCACGAACCAGCACCACGCTGTGTTCCTGCAGGTTGTGGCCTTCGCCGCCGATGTAGGAAATGACTTCAAACCCGTTGGTCAAGCGCACTTTGGCGACTTTACGCAGAGCAGAGTTTGGCTTCTTGGGCGTCGTCGTGTACACACGGGTGCACACACCGCGACGCTGCGGAGAGTTCTGCATGGCAGGACTCTTCGACTTGATCGTCTCGACCTCGCGGCCTTGACGCACTAGCTGGTTAATGGTTGGCATTGATAAACGTCCCTAAACGTCTGAAAAAGCAATAATTACTCGAAAACGTGAATCCCTTCGGAATTTCCGAAAAGCCTTCGATCATAACAGGTCACCCGGTTGCCGGCAATGCCTTGCGCGCCGACGCCCAGGCCTGAGTCGACAAACCACTTCAACACATGGCCTGGTCGCAAAGAATGTCAGCTCAAAACTACTTGACTGACATTTCGCAGGAGCCGCCTGATCGCCTGTCCCAATTACGGCCGTCCAAGCGCATAGAGTGCCGAGCCGTCCCCGTTGTCCTTGATCAGCCGTATCGATGGATGATTGGGCAAGTAGCGGATGGCAGCGCTGGCGGACAGAAAGCTCAAGGTCACCCCCGGTACCGGCAGAATGCGCCAGTTCTCATCGGCTGATGGATTGACCAGTTTTCCCGGCGTCAGTGCATCGACCAAGCTCAGGTATTGAATCAAGACCTGACGGCTTTCATCGGGCGCGTCCAGCACCACTTTTGTCGCATTCAAACCCGGGAAATTGCCGCCGCCGAACGCACGGTAGTTGTTGGTCGCGACGACAAAGCGAGCTTCCAGGTTGATCGGTTCGCCTTGGAATCGCAAGTTGCGAACACGATTCGCGGTGGCCGATTGCATCTTTCCGTTCACGGCGTACTTCGCGGGCTCGGTCAAGTCCAGTTCGTAGCTAACACCGTCAATGGTGTCAAAGTTGTACGCCGGGAACGATTCGTTGATGAGCGTTTGAACCGACGCACCCCGAGGGTCAATCCGGTTGAACTGTCCCGCGGCCATTTCCAGCCACTCCTTGACGTCGGCGCCGGTCAGCAACATGGCTTTGAGCGTGTTGGGATAGACATAGAGGTCGGCAGCGTGCCTGATGGCCAGCGGCCCGGCCGGAATGTCGGTGAAATAGGACCACCCCTGACGCCCGCCCGCTTTGAACGGCGCTGCCGCGGACAACACCGGATACTTCTCGTACTCGGTACCCTGCATGGCGCGCTTGACATACGCAGTCTGGGCGTTGGAGACGATCTGCACCGACGGATCGTCGCTCACCTGCGCGAAATAGCTGTAAATTGGCGCGCTGCTGACGGCGACCTTGTCACGCACGTAGGCCAGTGTCTGAGCGTGCTCAGTAGCCACCTCGCGCGCCACCGCCGGATCCGCTTCGACCAGGGATTTGTTGGCGCCCCGATCGAAAATCGGTCGAATGCTGGACTGGCTACCCACCACCTTCCACGCGCCACCCTGGTTATCCAGCCTCAGGTCCACGACGCCGAGGTGGTCGCCCCAGCGCCCGGGCATGACCGACGGGACGCCATTAATGGTGCCTCGCGCCAGGTCCACTTTGGGGTGCCCCGCGAACGCCGGACTGGGGAACTCCGCGTGCGAATGACCAAACAAAATCACGTCAACGCCCGATATCTCGGCCAGGCGCGATACCGCGTTTTCACCAAGTCCACCCACCTCACCCTTCTCGAAGCCGGAATGCGCAATGGCGATCACCAGTTGCGCGCCCTTGGCGCGCATTTCGGGTACGTACTTGCGGGCCACCTCCACCATGTCGCGCGCCACGACCTGGCCTTCTAGATGGGCGCGGTCCCAGTTCATGATCTGGGGTGGAACGAAGCCGATCACCCCGACTTTGAAAAGATGTCTCTGGCCACTGGCGTCCCTGAACTGCCGGTCCAGCAACACATAGGGGGTGAAAGCGTGCTCGGTGCCGCCTGCGGCACGGCCAGGGTCGCTCAGATAGACGTTGGCGTTGACGTAGGGAAAGTTGGCGCCTTCCAGCGCGCGGCGCAAGAACGGCAAGCCGAAATTGAACTCGTGGTTGCCCAGATTGGCGGCATCATAAGCAAGCCGGTTCATCACCTTGTAGGCCGGATGAACCTGTCCGTGGGCCAGCGGCTTGATTTTGGCGATCAGATCGCCCATCGGACTGCCCTGCAACAGATCGCCGTTGTCGAACAGCAGGCTGTTGGTCGCCTCGGCGCGTGCCGCCTTGATCAGGGTGCTGGTCTTGGCCAACCCGAACTGCTCGGTCGACTTATCCTGGTAATAGTCGTAGTTGAGCAGGTTCATGTGCAGATCGGTGGTCTGCAGGATGCGCAGTGTCAGTTCGCTGCCGGATGCATTGACAGCCCAGAGCAAACCGACCAAGCCAAACCATGCCAAGCGTCGCTTCATGGGTCCTCCCGAAGAAAAACACCGATCCTACCGTGCCAACCCACTCATTTGATCCACAGACGCAGGGCGTCCCACGCCCGCCCAAACACGCCGGCCTGCTCTACCGCTTCCAGCGCCACGAGGGGCAACTCCACCAGTGGCTGGTCGTCCAGGGTGACCTTTAGCATCCCCAACTGCTGCCCCTTGTTGAACGGCGCCACCAATGGATCGGTGCGCGAGACCTGTGTCTTGATCTTGCCGGCACTGCCGGCCGGTATGGCGACGATCACGCTCTGCGCCTGTCCCAGCTTGACGGTCGGCGCCTTGCCCTTCCAGACGGCCGGCGTGACCACGGCCTGATTGGCATCAAACAGCTTGATCGCCTCATAGGCCGTATAGCCCCAATTGAGCAGTTTCTGCGACTCGTTGGCGCGGGCGTTCTCGCTGGTCGAACCGAGCACGATTGACAGCAAGCGCCGCGAGCCCGACCCTCCAGACCCGCTCAGGTTGGGGAAGTCACGCTTGGCGGTCGCGACCAGGCAGTAGCCCGCCGCATCGGTGTGCCCGGTCTTCAGGCCGTCGACCGTCGGATCACGAAACAGCAACAGATTGCGGTTGCTGTCGTTGGCGGCGGGCGTGCCTTCGTAGCGGTATTTCTTGATGGCGTAATACGGCACGTATTGGGGAAAGTCACGCATCAAGCGCGTGGCCAGGATGCCGAGGTCCCGCGCGGTGGTGGTGTGCCCCGCCGCGGTCAAGCCTTCCGGATTCCGGTAGCTGGTTGCTTTCATTCCCAGCGCCGTGGCCTGCTCGTTCATCAGTTGCACAAAGCGCTCGACCGATCCTCCAACCCCCTCGGCCAACGCCATGGTGGCGTCGTTGCCTGACTGCACAATCATCCCTTTGATCAGATCCTCCACCGGAACCTGCATCTTGGGGTCGATGAACATCCGCGAGCCGGGCATCTTCCAGGCCCGCTCACTCACCGGCAGGGTCTGCTTGAGGTCCAGCTTCTTGACCCGCAAGGCATCGAACACCAAGTAGGCGGTCATGAGCTTGGTCAACGAGGCCGGCTCCACGGGTGTATCAATGTCCTTCTGCGCCAACACCTGGTTGGCGGTCACGTCAATCAACAAATAGGCCCGTGCAGCGATCTCGGGCGGCTGAGGAACCTGGGCTGACACCGTGACGCAAAAGGCAGCGGACAGGATGATTAATAGTTTTTTCATGGGAAATCGTGACCAACAGGAGCGCCGTGCCGACTGAAACCAACGGCTCGGCAATTCAGAGACAGGGAACCGTCAGCGCGCGAGTTCCGCCGGTATAAGCAGGCGTTCCACAACCACGCCATTCTTCAGGTGCGACTCGACGATTTCGTCGATGTCGGCATCGTCCAGGTAGGTGTACCAGACCCCCTCTGGATAGACCACCGCGACGGGGCCCGCGGCACAACGGTCCAGGCAACCCGCGCGATTGACACGGACCTTGCCCGACCCGGCCAATCCCGCAGCCTTGACCTGGGCCTTGCAGCGATCAAACGCGGCCTGCGCCCCATGCTGGGTGCAACAGGCCTCACCCGGCTTGCGCTCGTTGAGGCAAAAGAATATGTGCCGCTCATAGAAACCGTGATTGGCCTCCTGGCGGACCAGTCGCGGCGCAGTGGCGGCGTTTTGAAGTTCACTCATGCCTTGATTCTAGTTTCTCGTCTCCCGGCTCCAGGCTTGGGTGAACACATAGACCAGGGCCGCATAGGGCCACAACCACCCCAACCACTGCGCAACACCGTGAAAACGTATGAAACGCCCTTGCTCCCACGCCTGCAGGGTCTGGGCAAAGTAGGCGCTGGCGGGTGCTTGGTTGATCAGACTCAGGTAGACGCCCAGCGCCAGCAACAGCACCGCAATTCCAACGCGTTTGGCCGCTGCCAACAGCGCCAGGCCGCTCACAACCGCCAGCGACAGACCGGCTTTGGCGGGCGCACCAAACCACGCCCAGGCATGTTCGGGACCCCAACTCAGCGCAGCCGACAAGGCCGACGTGCCCAAACCCGCCAATATCACCGCAATGAGAAACCAGGCGCGGTGCGTCAACTTCCGAATAACGCAGTAGCCCAGCAGAATCGGTATCAGCAGGCCCAGCATCACACACACCAATTCCGCAAGCGGCACCAGCGGTTGCAATTCAATTTCGCGCAGCGGCAGCCAGTCCAGGAACGGCGTGTCCAGCAGCGCCCCCGCCAAGGCTGCCTCCAGTCGCTCAAATACCTGGCCCACGCCAAACGGCACCGCCGCCGGGAACAGCAGGGCTGCCGGCCACAATGCCAGCAACACCAAGGCGCCGCGCGCCTCAGGTACGAACCATCGCGCCCTGAACCGGCTCCAACGGTCCAGCACACCGATGCGTTCCAGTACCGACGCCGCCAACGCGCCAAACCACGCGCCCATCGAATTGAGGGCAAGGTCAACGTTGGACGGCACGCGCACTGGCAGGTAACCCTGCATGGTTTCC
Source organism: Rhodoferax sp. (assembly GCA_030685025.1). Lineage (GTDB taxonomy): Bacteria > Pseudomonadota > Gammaproteobacteria > Burkholderiales > Burkholderiaceae_C > Rhodoferax_D. The sequence goes on along the minus strand of JAUXWC010000233.1, from coordinate 19,427 downwards.
AGCAACAGCGAGAGCAGGGTCGCCGCAACCGTGGCCGCCACCACACCATGCATGACCCGGTGGGTACGCGCCGCACTCAGCGCCAACAGAAATCCGAGCGGGGCGTAGCCGAGAACGTTGGTCAAAACATCGAACCAAGTCCAGTACTTAGGCAATGGCGCGGTCAGAAACGTCCACGGCGCCATGCCTTGATCACGCCAATCCGAAAAAGGATAGAGGCTGGCGTAGACCACCAGCACAACGTAGATCCAGGCCAAAGGCCAAGCCGAAGTCTTGTGCATCGGCAACCGCGAATCAGAACGGCTTGAGCACCACGAGGATCACCGCCACCGTCAATAGCAAGACCGGGATCTCGTTGAACCAACGGTACCAAACATGGCTGCGCGGGGCCTCGCCTTGTATGAACTGACGCAGCATGCGAGCGCACACCACGTGGTAGCCCAGTGTCAGCGCGACGACGGCGAGCTTCGCGTGCAGCCACCCATTTCCAGGGCCTTGTCCAAATCCGTAGCCCAACCACAGCCACAAGCCCAACGCCACGGCAGGCACCGCCAGAATGGTTGAAAATCGCATCAATTTGCCGGCCATCAGAAGCAGGCGCTCCCGCTCGGCCACGGAATCCCGCGGCACCATGGCCAGATTGACGAAGATCCGGGGCAGGTAGAACAGGCCGGCAAACCAACTGGCCACGAACACGATATGAAACGATTTGACCCACAACATGCCTGGCAGTTTAGTCGTGTTGCCCCGGTGAGTTGCCGAATCGGATCCGAGCGGGCAAAAAAAACCCCAGCACATGGGCTGGGGTGGTAAGCCTTTTTTGCTGTCACACATCAAGGCCCCGCTCAGGGAGGAAAAGCGGGAGGTGGAGAACCACCTGCCCGCAATTTATCAAAAACTCGGCACCTTTTCAAGCGAATGTGTGAAATATTTACGCCGCACCGGCGGATCAGGCACAATTTTGACCATGACTCAGTACGCCCCATACCCCCTTGGACGCCCACGCAGACTGCGCCGCGACACTTTCACCCGCAACTTGGTGCGCGAAAATACCCTCGGCGCGAATGACTTGATCTATCCGGTGTTTGTTGTGGACGGCCAACAACAGCGCCAGCCCGTCGCATCCATGCCTGGCGTGGAACGGCTCAGTCTCGATTTCCTGTTGCCGGTGGCGGAAGATTGTGTAAGGCTGGGCATTCCCGTGATGGCGCTGTTTCCGGTCATTGATCCGGCCCTCAAGACCAATGATGGACGCGAGGCTCTCAATCCACAGGGCCTGGTGCCGCGCGTGGTGCGCGAACTCAAGCGACAGTTCCCGGAGCTGGGCGTGATGACCGATGTGGCGCTGGACCCTTTCACCAGTCATGGCCAGGACGGCCTGCCTGACCCGGACCCTGCGGCGCAAGGCTACATCATGAATGACGCCACCGTTGAGATTTTGGTGAAGCAGGCGCTCACTCAGGCCGAAGCGGGTGTGGACATCGTCGCGCCCAGCGACATGATGGACGGACGCATTGGGGCGATTCGGCACGCACTGGAGGCCAACCACTTCGTGCACACCCGCATCATGGCCTACAGCGCCAAATACGCGTCGGCCTTCTATGGTCCGTTTCGGGACGCCGTAGGATCGGCCGCGAACTTGGGCAAGAGCAACAAGAAGGTCTACCAGATGGACCCGGGCAACAGCAACGAGGCCCTGCGCGAAGTCGCCATGGACATCGCTGAGGGAGCGGACATGGTGATGGTCAAGCCCGGCATGCCCTACCTGGACATCGTGCGCCGGGTCAAGGACGAGTTCAGGGTGCCAACCTTCGCCTACCAGGTCAGCGGCGAGTACGCCATGCTCAAGGCGGCGGCACAGAATGGCTGGATCGACCACGACGCAGTAATGATGGAGAGTCTGCTGGCCTTCAAACGCGCTGGCGCCGATGGAGTATTGACCTATTTGGCGCGTGACGCGGCAAGGCTGCTACAGAAGTGAGCGCTGCATCTTCCCTACGGTTGGCCAGTTTCTCGCCCGCTTAGATCTGACTCGAAACGCTCGTCCGCATGCGAATATTCACGATTGATCCCCATGGCGTGCATGAAACCGGTGACTTACCCACCCTGCGGATCGCTGAAGTGGTGCCGCCCGGCTTCATCTGGATCTCCTGCACGCGCAGCGAGTTCGAGTCCACGCTGGAGCCGATTCAGGCCACGCTGGCGCAACTCACGGGCGTGCAACTGCTCGACCTGCATATCTCGGACTTGCTGAACCGGCAGTTGCCCTCGCGCTATGACTTCACGTCGGACTATGACCTGCTGGTGTTTCGCCGGCTGGCTGCAAGCCCGCTGGGAACTGCGGCGGCGCCACCCGCCAGCGGCGAACCGCGCATCAAACCCCTTGGTGGACCACCGATCCTGCGCCGTATTGACACCAGTCCGGTGGGGTTTGCCGTGTTCGATCAGGTGCTGCTCACGGTCCACCCCCAGGACTGCGCCGTGCGTGATGCCTACGCCAGCAAGCTGACGAATGCCGCTGCCGTCGAACAACGAACCGCCAGCAACCGATTGGCCACCAGTCCGGCCGACCTGATGCTGCGCATCGTCAACCTGATGGTTGATGGCTTCCTGGAACTCAGGCGCGAGCTCACCCACCAGCTTGACCACTGGCAGACCGAGCTGCTCGATCCGAAGACGCGCTTCAACAACTGGGGCTCCATGCTGCAGGCCCGTCTGGCGCTACACCAACTCGACGAAATCTGCGAGGACCAGCACACGGCCATTCAGGACTGGATCGAGGCCGTCAAGACCTGGCCCGAGCACAGCGCCGCGGCAAGCCAGCGCGAGCGCGACCTGCTGCAAGTGCGCAGTCGCGACGTGTTGGAGCACATCGAGCGGGTGGTGCACCACGTGCGCCGCCTGGAACAAAGCGCCGAGGCCGCGATTCAAATGCACTTCAGCGCCCAGACTCATCGGACCAACGAGATCATGCGCACACTCACGGTGCTGACCGCCGTGTTCCTGCCCTTGAACCTGATCGCCGGCATCTTTGGCATGAACTTCGAGTTCATTCCACTGATTCATCGCAGCGGCGGTTTCTGGTGGGCCATGGGTGGCATGGGCTTCACGGCGTTGGCGCTGTTACTGGTGTTCTGGCGCAAGCGCTACCTGGCCCGCGCGTCCCGTTGAGCGACCGTGGCAAACAGCGCCGCCACCTTCGGCCAAGCACGCCGCGTGTCGCCCAGTGTGCAACCGTAGCCCCATGTCGACTGCACCAACTCCGCCCTCATCGGACAGACAGAAGTTAGTGCTGCTGGGTGCGGGTCACGCCCACGTGCAAGTGCTGGCCGAACTGGCCCGCCAGCCGTGGCCGGGCGTCGACGTAACGCTGGTCTCGCCCCACCCACAGTTGTTCCATTTTCCGATGGTGGCCGGTTATGTGGCCGGACGGTATGCCGTGCAAGCCTGCAGCATTGCGATCGAACCCCTGGTGCGCGCCAGCACCGTCACCTGGCTGCGGCGCAGCGCCGTGGCGCTGGATGCGAACCGCCGTCGGGTGCGACTGGACGATGGCACTGAATTGGACTACCACTGGCTGTCGGTCAACACCGGCTCCGTGCAAGACAGGAACCACATCGAGCTGGATTTGCCGGGCGCGGCAGAACACGGTCTGTTTGTGCGACCCTTCGCCGCGCTTGGCGCGCTGTGGCCCAAGGTGATCGAGTTGGCTGCGTCACGCGCCTTGCGCGTCGCCATTGTTGGGGGCGGCGATAGCGCGGTGGAGCTGGCAATGGCGATCCGGCATCGACTGCCCGAGGTCGCGCTGACACTGGTTGCCGGTCAATCCGGCGTGGCTGCGGCGCATCCTCCCATCACGCAAGATCGGCTTGTGCGTGCCTTGAAACAACGTCGAATCAACGTGCTGCCGGACCAGGCCATACGGCTCAATGACGAGGAGTTGACGCTGGGCAGCGGAGCCCGATTGGCCTGCGATGTCGCCTTGATCGCAACCGGCGTCTCGGCACCGGCCTGGCTGCAGATCAGCGGTTTGGCACGAGATGCCAACGGTTTTGTGATGGTGGACGCCTGCCAACGCTCCAGCAGCCATGCCAATGTCTTTGCGGCGGGCGACGTCAGCACCCGCCTGGACGGCTTGCTGCCGCGCAATGGGAGAGCCGCGATGAGCGCCGGACCGACACTGGCGGTCAACCTCGCCGCCGTGACGGCTGGCCGGGATGCGATGCCCTACACGCCATCAAACCGCGCCCTCAAGTTGCTGGCCTACGGCGACGGTCGCGGCCTTGCAGCGTGGGGCAACCACACGCTGCAGGGACGCTTGGCCTGGTGGTGCAAGGACTGGCTCGACCGCTCGTTTGTCCGGCGGCACAGCCGGGCCGACCCACGGGACCCGTGACGCCTTGCAGGGTGGCGTGCCGCCTGAGCCAACCCTTTTGTCTCAGCAAACCCGCAGTTTGCCCACGCCATCGCCGGCCGTGATCTGCCCGATCTCGGCAGCCGCATCAAAGCCGTGGCGACGGAATAGGGCCATCACGGCATCCACCGCCTCGGGTGCGCACGACACCAGCAAACCGCCGCTGGTCTGTGGATCGCTCAACAGCGCCTGATCGGTCGGGTCAAACCCATCTGGCAAGGACACATCGCCGCCATAGCCGGCCCAGTTGCGCCCGGAAGCGCCCGTCACCATGCCTTGTGCCGCCAGCACACGCACACCCTCCAGCAGCGGCACTTTGGCCCAATCGATCCGTGCCGAGCAACGCGCACCGCGTGCCAGTTCCAGGGTATGACCGGCCAGGCCGAAGCCGGTGACATCGGTCAAGGCATGCACGCCATCGAGCGCGGCCAGTTCGGGACCCGGCGTGTTCAGCTTGGTGGTGACGGCGATCATCCGCGCATAGCCAGCGGCGTCGAGCCGCTCCTTCTTGAGCGCCGCTGACAAGATGCCCACGCCCAAGGGCTTACCCAGGATCAGGCGGTCGCCCACCTTGGCGTCGGCATTGCGCTTGACGCGGCTCGGATGCACCAGACCCAGAGCGACCAGCCCATAGATCGGCTCGACCGAATCGATGGTGTGGCCGCCGGCGATCGGAATGCCCGCCGCCCGGCACACCGATGCGCCACCATCAAGAATCTTTGCAATGGTCTCCAATGGCAACACGTTGATGGGCATGCCCACCAGTGCCAGGGCCATGATCGGCGTGCCACCCATGGCGTACACATCCGAAATCGCGTTGGTCGCGGCGATACGGCCAAAGTCGAACGGATCGTCCACGATTGGCATGAAGAAATCAGTCGTGGCGATCAGCGCCTGACTCTCGTTGAGCTGGTAAACCGCCGCGTCGTCGGCGGTCTCGATGCCGACCAACAACTCCTTGGGGATCGGCATCCCACTTGTGCCCTTGAGGATCTCGGACAACACACCCGGTGCAATTTTGCAGCCGCAGCCGCCGCCGTGCGACAGGCTGGTCAGGCGCGGAATGGTGGGCTTGGTAGTGACCTCAGTGGCTTGGCTCATTCGATTTTCCATGGCAGTTTGTAAGGGGTGAATCCGGTGCGCTGGCGTCCGCAGTCAAGGCGCTCACCAGTTGCAGCAGCAAGCTTCGCTCGCGGCCCGGATCAAACTGGGCGGACCGCGCCAAACACTGCTGACGCAAACGCGGCAAGAAGTCGCAGTCATCGCGGCAGCGCTGCAACAGCGCGCTCAAGGCGACATCATCGCCCAAAGCGAAGTAACCCGCATAGCCGGCGCCCAGCATCCCCACATTGCCGTCGATTCGCGAGGCCAGCACCGGCGTGCCACTTTGCACCGCCTCCAGAATGACGTGCGCGCCACCCTCCATTTTGCTGGCATGCACCAGCACATGGGCACGCTGGATGCGCGCGCGCGTCACTGCGTGGGGCAAACCACCCAGCCACCGGTAGTGCGGCAGTTCGACGCTGGCCGCGGCGCAGGCTTGCCCTAACGCGTCGTCAAGGGCGTCGCCGATGTGGTCCAGGTAGATATCGGCCGCACAGCCAAGTCGCCGCGCCGCGCGAACATAGGTCAAGGGGTCCTTCTCGTCCCGCAGGTGACCCACCATCAGAGCGCGCAGGTGGCGCGAGGTCTTGGTCAGGGCACGGCGTGGCGGTGCTGACTGAAACAACACGGTCGTTTTGGCGCGCAAGCGAGCGGGTAGCGCCGTCGGCGCCAACTCGTGCAATACCACCAGGCGGCCTGCCAATTCCAGCGATTGCTGAGCCGACGCGTCCGAATGAATATCCCGGTACAGGTCCGTCCCCGTCAACACCACCGCCAGACCTTTCGAACCCTTGGCCCGCGCCCAAGCTGCCACCGATTGCGCCGAACGGCGCGCATGCAAGGCCAGCAGCACGTCAACGTCTTCGCCGGCCCATTGTTTGGCGATGACGGTGTTGAAGTCCGGGCGCAGCATGCGGGACCAGCGCCAGGCGGTCTGCCAGTTGCCGTTATTGGCTGCGGCAAGCGCCGGACTGACAATCATCACCCTTGGTTTCCTCATTGACGAATCAGCCATGGACGCTTATTGAAAATGCACGAACTGCTATATAAACTATAGCTACCGAGGCTAAGCAGAAGCCTGCGCGGTGAACACGGCAAACCAGTTCCGCGAATCGGTCCAGCAGCGGATTCGAGAGAAACCAGCCTCCAGCAACAGCGCCTCAAACGCCAACGCGCTGTACTTGTACGAATTCTCGGTATGGATCGCTTCGCCCCGGCGAAACAGCCGTTCGCCGCCCGGCCAAACCACACGCTGCTCCTGCAAGGCATCCAGGTACATCTCAATGCGCGAGTGCCCGGCGTCAAACCGTGCCCGATGCCGCCAATGCGCGATGTCAAAGTTGCTGCCCAGCAAGCGGTTGATGTGCAGCAGCATGTTGCGGTTGAAAGCGGCGGTGACCCCCAGCGCGTCGTCGTAAGCGGGCTCCAGCACCGACACCGGCTTCACCAAATCCACGCCGATCAGAACGGCACCACCCTGAGCGGCATCGCGCGCCTGCCGCAGAAAGGCCAGCGCATCGGTCGGCGTGAAGTTGCCAATGCTCGATCCGGGGTAGAACACCACGCGCGGACCCGCGCCCACATCGGCCGGCAGGGTCAAAGAGCTGGAAAAGTCCAACCCCACGCCCAGCAGCTCAAGCTGCGGGTGTTCACACTGCAGGCGCTGCAAGGCATCGCGCAGAAAATCAACCGAGATGTCCACCGCCACATATCGCTCGGGCTGCAAAGGGGCAAACAGGCGTGCCGCCTTTTCACAATTGCCCGCGCCCAGATCAACCAAGGTCGCTTCGCGCGGCAGCGTCGCAGTGATCTCGGTCGCGTGGCGCGCCACAATGGCGGCCTCGGTGCGGGTCGGGTAGTACTCGGCCAATTCGGTGATGGCGGCAAACAGACGCGAGCCCAAGGCGTCATAAAGGTATTTCGGAGCCGTACAGGCCACCGGGCCAAGCAGACCGGCCGCCAACTCCGCACGCACCGCTGCCGCATCGTGCCGATGAATCTGTATGAAACCGGGCGTGCGCGGATGCGGAAAGTAGACCGTCATATCGCAAGCATAGACGCTCAGGCCGCCTGGCGAAATGGTGCCAAGCCAAAAGCCTTGTCGAGCACTCACCCAGTCCGGCCTGACCAGCGCTCGCCAGCGGATTGGGGTGTAATTGCGACGTTTTCAGCCCGAACAGCCGACATCCGACAATCAGTTGAGGACAGAGCTAAAGGTCTGTCCCGCAAAGTATCAGGAACGCCATGACTGCTTCTTCCCCGATGCGCCGTCTGCAGGCCGTGCTGGTGGCCGGTGTGATCCTGAGCGCGAGCGCCTTGTCGCACGCGCAACAGACCCTGCGGGTCACTGCCATCCCCGACGAATCTCCCACCGAGCTGGCGCGCAAGGCCGCGCCGCTGGTCAAGTACCTGGAACAGAAGCTGGGCATGAAGGTCGAGTTCACACCGGTGTCGGACTACGCCGCGGCGGTCGAAGCACTGGCCAACAAACAGGTCGAACTGGCCTGGTACGGTGGCTTCACCTTTGTACAAGCCAACATCCGCTCGGGCGGCAAGGCGCTGCCGCTGGTGCAGCGCGAAGAGGACGAGAAGTTTCGCTCGGTCTTCATCACCAGCGATCCGGCTATCAAGACACTGGCGGACCTCAAAGGCATGAACGTGAGTTTTGGCTCGGCCTCCAGCACGTCGGGCCACTTGATGCCACGCAGCTATCTTCTGCAGGCGGGCATTGACCCGGATCGCGACTTCAAACGCGTGGCATTTTCAGGCGCCCATGACGCCACCATCGCCGCCGTCGCCGCGGGCAAGGTGCAAGCGGGCGCCTTGAATATTTCGGTGTGGGACAAGTTTGTGGCCGACAAGAAGGTCGACCCCACCAAGGTGCGCGTGATCTACACCACGCCGCCCTACTATGACTACAACTGGACCGTGCATGCCGACATGCCGGCGGCGCTGCGCGAGAAGATCACAGCGGCCTTTCTGGCGCTGGACAGGAATGACCCGCAAGGCAAAGACGTGCTGGAGCTTCAACGCGCCACCCGCTTCGTGCCGACCAGGGCTAACAACTACCAGGGCATCGAACAGGCAGCACGCAGTTCGGGCCTGCTCAAGTGACAGGCATTTGCTATCCTATATATAGCATCATACGTAGGCCCATAAAGGTCAGCAGGCCCATTTCTCATGCAACTTGAACTGACCAGCCTGAGCGCGCGGCACCTGACCGCCAAACCGGGCGCCAAGGCCGCGTTGCACACCGTGACGCTGTTGGTCGCCAGCGGCGAACAGGTGGCCATCATCGGCCCGTCAGGTGCCGGCAAGACGACCTTGCTCAACGTCGTGGCCTGCGCGCAGCGGCCCAACGCGGGAACACTGATACTCGGTGGGCTGGCACCCTGGAGCCTGTCTGCCGACGCGCTACGCGCCTTGCGCGCCGCCCTGTTCCTGGCACCACAGGTGCCGCCCCTGCCGCCACGCCAGCGCGTGGTCACCGCCGTGCTGGCCGGGCGACTGCCGCACCAAGGCTTGTGGGCCAGCGTGCGCAGCCTGTTCTACCCCCACGACATCGCTCTGGCCGAGCGCGCCCTGGCTCGCTTTGGCGTGGCCGACAAGTTGTTCGAGCGAGTCGACCGGCTCTCCGGTGGAGAGCGTCAACGCGTGGCGCTGGCCCGACTCGTGGCGTCCGAGGCGCAACTGTTTCTGGTTGACGAGCCGCTCTCGGCGCTGGACCCGACGCGCGGCCAACAAGCCATGGAAGCGCTCACCGAAGTGGCACACGAACGCCAGGCCACGCTGGTCACCAGCCTGCACCATGTCGAGATCGCCTTGCATCACTTCCCGCGCATTGTTGGCCTGCGTGACGGCCAGATCGCCTTTGACCTGCCGACCGCGCGGGTCACCCCGGATGTGCTGCGGGCGCTGTATGCGCAGCACCTGCACGAACTGACTGGACCGGCGGCCACGTCCCCGCTGGATTCCCCTGACGTGGTGGTCCCGGTGGTCATGCACTGCCGCTGACTCGCGCCCTGATATCCGAATGGCGTACCAGCCCTTGTCTGTGTCCCCGGCGCCTGGCGTAAGCCCGGCGTCGCTTCAGGACCCCGCCTGGCGCCAGCGCGTGACGTGGGCGCTGGTCGGGCTGGTCCTGCTGTGGCCGACGCTGGTGCTGACAGAGTTCAAACCCTGGGTGCTGGTCGAACCGGGCTCACTCGCACCCACCCTGCGTTTCCTGGGTGATTTCCTGCCGCCCAAGCTGGACCTGGCCTTCCTGAGCATGGTGGCGATCGAGACTTGGCGCACGGTGGCCATGGCCACGGCCGGGCTGGTGCTGGCCCTGCTGCTGGCAGTACCCTTGGCCCTGTTGTCAGTGCGCGCTTTGTCGGTGTCCGCGCTGAGCGGGCGCATGGCAGTCTGGCCGGCGAGCGTGCGCCAGGTGGTGCGCTGGACGCTGGTGCTGCTGCGCAGCGTGCCCGAGCTGATCTGGGCGCTGGTGTTTGTGCGGGTCGTGGGGCTCGGCCCGACCGCCGGTGTGCTGGCCATCGCACTCACCTACGGCGGCATGCTGGGCAAGGTTTACGCCGAGATTCTGGACAGTGGCGAGACCCACGCCACCAGCAGCCTGCTGCGCAATGGCTCGGGCCGGCTGCAGGCCTTTCTGTACGGCTTGCTGCCACAAAGCGGCGCCGAGTTGACCAGCTACACGGTCTACCGCTGGGAGTGCGCCATCCGTTCCTCGGCGGTGCTGGGCTTCGTCGGCGCGGGCGGCCTGGGCCAGCAGATGGACGCCTCCATGAAAATGTTCAACGGCTCCGAGGTCGCCACCATACTGCTGGTCTTCATGGCACTGGTCTGGCTTGCGGACCGCGTCAGCGCCTGGTTGCGAAAGGGCTTGGGATGAAGCCACAAGCCGCCGCCAACGACGTCTTCAAGCTGCCGCTGCCGCTTTTCAATGCGCGTTGCAAAGCCTGCTGGTTCAGCGCGGGTGTGGTGCTGCTGGTGGTTTGCAGCTTCTGGACGCTCGATCTGAAGTGGGCCCAATTCCTGTCATGGTCCGCGCTGAGCAAGATGGGCCGCTTCGTTGGCGAGCTGCTGCACCCTGACTTGAGCACGCCCTTTCTGTTGAAGCTACTGTGGGCCACACTGGAGACCCTGGCCATGTCGGCGCTGGGCACGCTGCTGGCAATGCTGCTGGGCCTGGCACTGGCGCTGCCGGCCAGCAAGGCATTTGACGGGGACCCGGCACGCTGGCGCGGCGTCACCCGGCTACTGCTCAATGCACTGCGCAGCGTGCCCGAACTGGTGTGGGCCGCCTTGCTGCTGATTGCCGCCGGCCTGGGACCCTTTGCCGGCACGCTGGCGCTGGCGCTGCACACCTCGGGCGTGCTGGGGCGCCTGTTTGCCGAGGCGATCGAGAACGCGCCCAGTGGACCAGGCTTTGCGTTGCGCTCCCGCGGGGTGGGCGAAACCAGCATCTTCCTGTATGCCACGCTGCCGCAGGTTCTGCCGCAACTCATGAGCTATGCTTTGTACCGCTGGGAGAACAACATCCGCGCCGCAGCGGTACTTGGGGTCGTGGGCGCCGGAGGCCTGGGGCAGATGCTGGCCTACCACTTGGGCCTGTTCCAGATGAGCCAGACCAGCTCGGTGCTGCTGGCCATGCTGCTGTTGGTGGCATTGGTAGATGGGCTAAGCTTTGCCTGCCGACGCCTGCTGGCGCGCTGAGGCGGGTCCACCGCGCCACACCGACGCCTTGACGGCGACACCGGGTTTTCGCCGGTGTGCCACAACCGTTTTGCAACACATATCGAGACCGGCAACATGGAATTCTCGCTTTGGCTCGCCTTTTTCGCGGCCTCCTGGGCCATCAGTATTTCGCCCGGCGCGGGCGCCGTCGCCGCCATGAGTGCCGGTTTGAACCACGGCTTTCGGCGCGGTTATTTCACGACCCTTGGCCTGATACTGGGCATTTGGACCCAGCTCCTGGTCGTCAGCCTGGGGTTGGGCGCGTTGGTGGCCGCCTCCAGCCTGGCCTTTGCGGTGGTGAAGTGGCTGGGCGTCGCTTACCTGATCTGGCTGGGCATCAAGCAGTGGCGTGCTCCCGCCACGCCGTTGGTCACCGAATCGGGCGATGCCAAGCAGGTGACCCGGCACAGCATGGTGCTACGCGGGTGGATGATCAACGCGGTCAACCCCAAAGGCACGGTGTTCCTGCTGGCGGTGATGCCGCAGTTCCTGGACCTCAGTCGGCCGCTGCTGCCCCAGTACCTGGTGATCACCGCCACCCTGACGTTCACCGACCTGGTGGTGATGGCGGGCTACACCGCACTGGCGGCACGGGTGTTGCGCGCGCTCAAGACGCCCAGCCACATCCGCGCCTTGAACCGGGTCTTTGGTTCGTTGTTTGTGGTGGCCGGCACCATGCTGGCGGGCTTCAAACGCTGAGCCCCGAGTTCGCGCCGTCGGCGACGACGCGAACCGTGCCCTCAGGAATTCGAGGACAGCGGCAGGTGATAAGCGTCGGAATCCAGCGGCACCAGGATCCACATCGCCACGTACAACAACAAGCCACAACCCGCCAGGGTCAGCATCAGGACAAATATTAGTCGCCACAACCAGGCATCCATGCCGCTAAAGGTCGCCAAGCCCCCGCACACGCCGCCCAACCAGCGGTCCGTGGCGGAACGGCGCAGGCCATTGAGCGCAGTCACCTTGGACAGGGGCGCCACCGGCGGCTGCAGCAAACGCGCCTTGGCTTGGGCGAACTCGGTCTCGCTCAAACCGCCCCGTTCGCGCATTTGTTCCAGCTTGGCCAGTTCTTCCGATAAGGTCATGTCAATCTCCGTCCGTTGGTAGTCACCGCACCCACAAGATGCCAGGCCAAGCCCGGCGACCAAGACAGCGGTGGGTTGGCGGTCTTGATGGCGTAAGAATAGGCGCTCTTGGCGCGTTTGGCGAACGCCTTGCGACCGGACGCAGACCGGGCGTCGTGAAACGCCCCGCCCATGGTATGGTTTACATCTGGTCACCTGCCCGATCGTAAAGAACCGCTTCACCCTGCTTGCTTTAGGAGGTCCGCCTTGCCTGTCTTCCCCCCACGGTGCGGCGCGCCGCCCGGAGTTTAAAGCCGATGGATGCCGCAGAGTTGGCAGTTTTTGCCCATGAGTTGATTCACTCGCGCCAGAACGTCTCGCCCAAGCGCCTGGTCGAGCCCGGACCAAGCCCCACTGAACTGCAAGACATCCTCGCCACCGCAGGCGCCGCGCCGGACCATGGCATGCTGATGCCGTGGCGCTTTGTGGTGGTGCCTGCTGCCCGGCGCGCGGCTTTGGCCGAAGTGTTCGCCACGGCGCTGCAAGAGCGTGATCCGCTGGCGACGGCCCAACAGATCGATTCAGCGCGAGAAAAGGCCTACCGAGCGCCGTTCTTGATGCTCGCCGTCGTCCGCCTGCAAGCCAAGCCCGGTGACGCCTTGCTCAAGCCAGCGCCAGACGAAGGCAACGACGAGACTACAGTGTGTGACGCCGAGCGATTGGTGTCCTTGGGCTGCGCGATTCAGAACATCATCCTCGCCGCCCACGCCGGCGGGTTTGGTTCGGGTTTGACCAGCGGTCAGGCAATGGGGTCGCCACCTCTGCGCGCGCTGTTCTCGTTAACCAACAACGAACAAGCGGTGTGCTGCATCAACCTTGGCACGGTGTCCAAACACCGCCCGATCCGGCTGCGCCCGGGCGTGATCGATTACGTTTCGGAGCTGCGCTGAGCCAATTGACTCCCAGGGCCCGCCCTGCGGCGGTGGCGGCTGGCGGTGCATCAGTGGGCCAGCTTGCGTCCGATGCGAAACAAATTGGTCAGCTCGCGGTCGGCCAGCGCGACATCGCCGAGATTGAGTTCGATCAGGCGGCGCAGCTTGGTCAGGCTGTCGACGTCAATGTTGCTGCATTCAATGCCGACGTGACGCCCTTCGAGGTGCACCACGCGCGCGCCCATGACAATTTCTTCGCCGCTGTCGTTCAGGGGCATGATCAGGCGGCAGTTCTCGCCGACGATCACCTTCGCGCCCTCCGGAATCTCGACCAAGGCGCCCTTGATGGCGATGTCGAGCAAGTGCACGGTCCATTGCGTGTCGGCCAGATGCAGCGTGGTGTCGGCGTGAAACGGCACGCGGGAATAGTGTCGCAGGCTCTTGGTTGCAGCGGTGGTCATGAAGAGTCCTCGGAAGGTTTCAACCAGAAAGCCCTGGCCGGCAAGAACGCTTGCCGGGAATAAGGTTACTTGGCTTCCGCCTTCAATGCAAGGTCGCCCCCAGGTCGCGACAGGGGGTGTGGGCCGGGGTGGCCGGACCACGCAGCGTCTAAGATCGGCGCTTTCCCGCATTCTCATAAGGAGCGCTTGCATGCGTGTTTCGTTCAAGTTAGTCGCCGCGGCACTGGCCATCAGCCTGCTCGCCGGGGCACCCCCGTTGGCATTGGCGCAAGCCCTGCCCGCGGGCATGAGCAAAGTGACTTCGGTCGAAGGCATCGACGAGTACAAACTGGCCAACGGGCTGCAAGTGCTGTTGATCCAGGACGACAGCAAACCCACCACCACGGTCAACGTGACCTACCGGGTTGGCAGCAAACATGAGAACTATGGCGAAACCGGCATGGCGCATTTGCTGGAACATCTGCTGTTCAAGGGCTCGCCCGGTCACAGCACGGTGTGGGCCGAGTTCACCAAACGCGGCCTGCGCGCCAACGGCACCACCTGGCTGGACCGCACCAACTACTTCGCCAGCTTCTCCGCCAACGAGGAAAACCTTCAGTGGTACCTGGGCTGGCAGGCGGATGCGATGGTCAACAGCTTCATCGCGCGCAAGGACCTGGACACCGAAATGACGGTGGTGCGCAACGAGATGGAAATGGGCGAGAACAACGCCGGGCGCATCCTGTTTGAACGCGTCATGAGCACCGCCTACCAATGGCACAACTACGGCAAGACCACCATCGGCGCGCGCACCGATGTGGAGGGCGTCAACATCGAACGCCTGCAGAACTTCTACCGCACCTATTACCGCCCCGCCAACGCCACCGTGATCGTGACCGGCAAGTTCGACCCGGCCAAGGTGCGCCAGTGGATTGCCACGTCGTTTGGTCCGCTGCAAAACCCCAAGACCGGGTTGCCGCCGATCTACACGCTGGACCCCGCGCAGGACGGCGAGAAAAGCATCACCGTGCGCCGCGTCGGCGGCTCGCCCAGCCTGTATGCGCTGTACCACGTGCCACCCGGCGCGCACCCTGACTACGCCGCCATCTCGGCCTTGAACCTGATTCTGGGCGACACGCCTTCGGGCCGCCTGCACCAGCGCATTGTCGAGAAGCAACTCGCGGCTGGCGCCTTCAGCTTCTCGCAGGGCCTGCAAGACCCCGGCTTCACGCTGCTGGGCCTTTCGCTGGCGCCTGGGCAAGACCTGGACAAAGCGCGCCAGGCGATGCTCGACACCATCGAGTCGCTGGGCACCGAACCCGTCACCCAACCAGAACTGGACCGCGCCAAGCTCAAGTACCTGACCAATTGGGACCTGCGCTTTACCAACCCCGAGCAAGTCGGCGTGGCCCTGTCGGAGTCGATCGCGCAGGGTGACTGGCGCCTGTTCTTCCTGAGCCGCGACAAGGTCCGCGACCTTACGCTGGCCGATGTCAACCGCGTGGCCAGCAGCTACCTGGTACGCGACAACCGCACGCTGGGCAGCTACATCCCGACCGAGAAGCCGGTGCGCGCGCCGGCGCCGGCCACGGTGGACGTGGCCGCTCTGGTGAAGGATTACAAGGGCGACGCAGCCGCCGCCCAGACCGAAGCCTTTGATGCCTCGCCGGCCAACATTGACCAACGCACCCAGACGGTCACGCTGGCCAATGGCATGAAACTGGGACTTTTACCGAAGGGTGCGCGTGGTCAGGTCGTCAGCGGCAGTGTCAACCTGCACTTTGGCGACGAGAAGAGCCTTTTTGATCAGGACGCCATTGGCGCCGCCACCGCCGTCATGCTGAACAAAGGCACCCACACCTTGAGTCGTCAGCAAATTCAGGACAAGTTTGACCAGCTCAAGGCCCAGGTCGGTTTCCACGGCGGTGCCACCGGCGTCAGTGTCGGCATCAAGACCACCCGCGACAACCTGCCTGCGGTGATTGCCCTGGTGGCCGAGGTGCTGCGCAACGCCAGTTTTCCAGCCAATGCCTTGGAGGAATACAAACGCCAGATGCTGGCCGCGATTGACGAGCAACGCAAAGACCCGCAGGCGGTGGTGCAAACCGAATTGGGACGCTACGGCAACCCCTATCCAAAAGGCGATGTGCGTTACGCTGCCACGTTTGACGAGATGGTGGAGAGTACCAAGGCCTTGACGGTCGAGAAGCTGCAGGCCTTTCACCGCAAGTTCTACGGTGCTCAGTTTGGCCAGGCTGCCTTTGTGGGAGACCTCGATGCGACGGCGACCAAGGCGGCAGTCAGCGCGAGTCTGGGCGATTGGAATGCCGCTGCCAGCTATACGCGTGTGCCCAATCCGCTGGTTGCCGTCAAACCTGATCGCTTCGTCTTCAAAACCCCTGACAAGCAGAATGCCTTCATGCAGGTGCTGCAAGCGGTGGCCGTGAGCGACAACGACCCGGACTACCCGCAGTTGATGCTGGCCAATTTCATTCTCGGCCAGGGCGGTAGCTCGCGCCTGTGGGTTCGCATTCGGGAGAAGGGTGGTCTGAGTTACGACGTGCGCAGCGGCGTCAACTGGAACAACTATGAACCCAACAGCGGCTGGAGCGCCACCGCCATCTTCGCGCCGCAAAACCGCGCCAAGGTGGAGGCCGCGTTCAAGGAGGAAGTCGCGCGCATGCAGAGGGACGGTTTCGAGCAAAAGGAACTTGATGACGCCAAGCAGAGCCTGCTGAACTTTCGCCGCCTGTCACGCGCCCAGGACGGCAACCTGGCCAGCGGTGTTGCCAGCAATTTGAAACTGTTGCGTACCTTTGCGATCTCGCAAAAGGTGGACGACCAGATTGCGGCGGCGACGCTGGAGCAAGTCAACGCGGCGATGCGCAGACACCTGAAACCCGCGATGTTTGTGGCCGGGTTTGGGGGGGATTTCAAGGAGTAGGGCGAGCGCCCTGACCGTGCCTGTGGCGAATTGGAAAAGGCAACTGGACCGCATTGGCGGTCCAGTTGCCTGTGGGGTGCCAGCAGACTTGCTTACATCCGCATGCACACGGTCCAAGGGTTCACGTTGGTCTCGTTATAGGCAACACCGCCCGGCACGGCAGCGGTAGGCGCTAAAGGATTGGCCGCGCCAGTCGCACCGCGAATGGTACCGATGTTGTTGCCGATTTGCGACGCCGGGAGAGCGCCGTCAACCAGGCTGTCGATTCCCGCCGCTTGCTTGGTGGTAAGGCCTGCCGCACAAATAAACACGCCTGGCTGGCCATAGACACCGGCCGGATCAGAGGCAACCCCCAGCAGGCCGCCGCCACCATGCCGGGGCAGGTTAGCCACGGTGTTGATGAGTGGGTCCCCCGCCACCAGCCCCGACGCCCGCAGGCCACGCCAAAAGGCCGGTGACTCGCCAGTGTTGGCAAACGTTTGCGCACCCGTTACCAGCAACACGCCATCGCCGTTGCCACCGGCGGTGCCAGCCCACCCGCGGTTGGTCATGGTGAGAGCGGCATCGTCACCCGGAATGGTCTTGTAACGATCAATGTAGGCGTTGTAGGCTGCCTGCACAGACTTCATGTCGTTGACAATGCTTTTGATCTTCGCGTTCTCGATCATCTCCTGCCCCTTGAGCACACCGCCCAGAAGCAAGCCGATGATGACCAAGACAATGGCGATTTCGACCAAGGTAAAGCCCGTCTGACGGGTCAATTTGCGATGTTCCATATTGAAGTCCTTTGTAATTCAACAAGGGCCTGACACTGACACGGAGATGAATCAGCCCGACACCCTAGGCTGAACTCTAGGGCAGTGCGGCCAGCGGCGGAAGTCAAAAATCTTTACGAAGCGTGCGCCGGCATGCGCAACACAAAGTTCAGCCCCGCGTCGCTGGATACCGCCTGCAGGTCGCCCCCGGCCTCATGCAGGCTCTTGCGGGCCTGGTACAGGCCCAGCCCCAGGCCGCCGGGGCGCCCGCTGGCAAAGGGCTCGAACAACTTGTCAGCGGCAATCCGCACACCGGGCTCAGGCCAGGGACTGAAGAAATCGATTTCCACCATCTCAGGCGTGGCATCACTGGCATCAGTCGTTCGCAGTTGCAGCAACGGTTTTGCCGCTGGTGTCTCACGCCAGCTCGATGCCAGGTTGGAAAACAGGTTGTCCAGCGCCCGCGCCAACAAACCGCGCGCAATCCAGGCCTGCGCCTGGCCTGAAATGGTGACCTCGATACCTGCCAGGTGCGCGGCCTTGGTGATGGCCAGGCGCAAGTCAATTTGGCGCGGGTTGTCGTTGACCGGGGTCTTGCCCAGCGCGGCGTTCAAGCGGTGTGCCCGCTCCTGTGCCAGCGGCGCGTTGTCCTGCAGCCGCCGGGCAGCCGCCAGCAGCGCCGCGGCGTCCGTGCAGGCAGCGAAATCCGAACACACCCAGCCGACCCACTGCGCCAGGTTGCGCATGTCGTGCTGCAGATAGAGCGACAGGCGCGCGCGCTCTGCCAGCGCGACCGACAGCGCCTCGGTGCGGGCCCGCAAACCGGTTTCGAGCAACAACACAAACACGCGGGCCATTTGCTCGGCAAACAGACGTTCCTCACCCCGGTTGGCGCGATGGGTCAGGCGCAGCGACAAGCGCACATCGCGACCGCTGTCGATCTGCATTGCCAGGGCACCGGAGCGCTCTGGCGGCAGTTCATCAAGCCCGTCATCGAGCAGCAGATTGACCGGGTGCCCAAACCATTCCCCGGTCAGGCTCAGCCCATGCCAGCCGGCTTCGAGCAGCACCGGCCAGGCGGCGGCAGGGATGTCGAGCGGCTCCAGATTCTGCGTGCCAAGCTGCAACAGCTTTTGCATGCCGCTACGATAGCGCCGCGCACGACGCGACAGCGCCAGGCTGGTGGCCAATAGCGTCAGCCCGGCGACCACAAAGACCAGCGACAGGCTAGTCAGGACGGCGGAGACCATATTTGTTCAGGTAGTAGTAGACATGCTCGCGCGCCAGGCCCAGTTGGCGAGCGGTCTGCGCCACGTTGTAGTTGCTGGCGACAAAGGCGCGGCGCAGCAATTGCTCCTCGGCGTTGGCGGCCGCTTCCTTGGGGCCTTCGTCCAGCTTGGCGGTCAGGTGCAGGCGTGCCTCGCCGGTCTCGGCCAATCTGCCCTCTTGCCGCACAAACAGCTCGGCCCGGCTCAGAGCGGCCAGGATGCTCGCCATCGTGGCGGGTTTGACCAGGAAGTCAAAAGCCCCGCGACGCACGGCCTCCAGGGCGGCCGTGCGTTCGTCCTGCCCGGTCAAAACGATGACCTTCGCACCGGGTGCCAGCCGCAAGCCCTGGTCCAATACCGCCAAGCCCTCGACCATCGTGCTGGGCCGCGGCGGCAAGCCCAGGTCCAGCAGGATCAACATGGGCGGCTGGGGCGCCGCCCATGCCGCCAGCGCCTGCGCACGATCATGTGCCGTCTGTACGGTGTAGCCGGCGTCCTTCAGAGCGGATGCCAGGTAGCCGCTCAGGGCCAGGTCGTCCTCGACCAACAATACGGCTCGCACTGGGGCCACTGCCTGCGCAGGCACGCCGTTAGTCGTCACCACCGGTCAGCCTGGACAGGATCGGCAGGATCGCCACGCCAAACCCCACAAACAGCAGCGCGAAGCCTGCGAAGACCCGGATCAGGACCCACTCAGATGCGGTAGTCGGGCTGACTGCCAGCAGGGCGTAGCCAGCCAGCAAGAGCAGCAGGCCAATACCAAT
>JAUXWC010000231.1 GCA_030685025.1 Rhodoferax sp. | reverse complement strand
GGCCTTGGCCTGTCCACCAAACTTGGCCGCCAGCACGGTGGTGATGGCCGCCGTCAGCGTGGTCTTGCCGTGGTCAACGTGACCAATGGTGCCAACGTTGACGTGAGGCTTGGTACGTGCGAATTTCTCTTTTCCCATTTTGCGGACTCCGAAAAGTATTTACATCATCAAATCAACATCGTCGTGCGCCGGTTCAGGACAAACACCCAAACCGACGAACTTGAGACTGGTGCCCTTTGCGGGAATCGGACCCGCGACCTCTCCCTTACCAAGGGAGTGCTCTACCACTGAGCCAAAAGGGCTGATTCAGACCCACCAAACAGACTCGGCGCGCCTGACTCATAAAAACTTGACCAACACTGCAAAACAACCGTGGAGCGGGAGACGGGAATCGAACCCGCGTCATTAGCTTGGAAGGCTAGGGTTCTACCATTGAACTACTCCCGCATCAGGACTGATCACTCAAAACCAATGCGCTTTATCCAAAAACACTCGCCAAAAACACTCACAACAACATCGCCCTGCACAATTTGCTTTAAACCGTTTTCACTGGTGGAGAGGGCTGGATTCGAACCAGCGTACTCGTAAGAGGGCAGATTTACAGTCTGCTGCCATTAACCACTCGGCCACCTCTCCTTTGGTGAACCCCGGATTATGCCACGAAAAGAGTGCCGCGTTACAGTTGTTGGCCCTCAGATGATCAGCTCCAGTCGATCATGGTCTGGCCATGGCCCCTCAGGAAAGCATTGGCCCGTGCGAAGTGCAAGCAGCCCAAGAAAGGCGCGGGGCCACGCGCGGCGGAAAGCGGCGACGGGTGGTTGGCGGCAAGAATCAAGTGTCGGCTTTTCGACCCACATTGCTCAATCAAGGGGCGTTTGGTTTGCGCGTGCACACCCCACAGCATGAAGACAACCGGCTGATCAAGCTCCGACGCAGACTTGACAATTTCGTCAGTAAGCACTTCCCAACCTTGTTTGGCGTGGCTAGCTGGCATGGACTCTTCCACGGTCAGGCTGGTATTGAGCAGCAGCACGCCTTGCCGGGCCCACGGCACCAGGGATCCATTCGGCTGCGGCGACCGCGCCTGGATGCGTGCCCTGGCCGACAGCGAAAGCCCGGGATCGCGTGCCACTTCCTGAAAAATGTTGCGCAGTGACGGCGGCAGTTTGACTCCCGGTGCCACGGAAAACGCAAGCCCCTGTGCTTGACCCAATCCGTGGTATGGATCCTGCCCCAGGATCACGACCCGAACCTGACTCCGAGGCGTTAACTCAAGCGCGTAAAACGGGTGCGGCGGAAGGATGCGGGCGCCTGCGGTCAATCGCATCTTGATGAATTCGGCCAACTGCGCCCCCGCCGGGCTCGACAAGAAGCGGTCCACCACGCCTTTCCAGTCTGGCGCCACCGGCCAGAGCGCCGGTTGCCACGCCTTCAAAACCTGCTCGGTCGGGGCTTGCGCTTGCCCCAACCAGTCAAGCTGCGCTTCGTCAACCCGCTGCATGACCCATCCGCGCGGTCTGCGCCAACCTCACAAGGCGCCAAACAGGCTAGCCAGCGCCACGCCTGGGTCGGACGCCCGCATGAAGGCCTCGCCAACCAGGAAGGCATTCACACCGGCGGCACCCATGCGCAAGACATCCTCCCGGGTGTGAATACCACTCTCGCATACCAGCAGCCGATCACTCGGAACCTCTTTTAGCAATCCAAGCGTGGTGTCCAGCGACACTTCGAAGGTCTTGAGATTGCGGTTATTGACCCCCAGCAAAGGGGTTTTCAACTTCAGCGCACGCTGCAGTTCGGCGCCATCGTGCACCTCGACCAATACGGCCATGTCCAGGTTTCGCGCAATCCCCTCGAAGTCGGCCAATTGCGCGTCATCCAGGCAGGCCGCAATCAGCAGGATGCAGTCGGCGCCGCAGGCGCGTGACTCGTACACCTGGTAGGCGTCGACGATGAAATCCTTTCGCAACACTGGCAAATGGCAGGAGGCCCGTGCCTGCTTGAGGCAGTCGATACTGCCCTGAAAGAACTGCACGTCAGTAAGCACCGACAGACAGGCCGCACCATGCTCAGCATAGGTTTGTGCGATATCGGCCGGAATGAAGTCGGCCCGCAGGACACCCTTGGAAGGACTGGCTTTTTTGATCTCGGCGATCACGGCCGGGTGACCGGCGGCGACTTTGGCCCTCAGCGCTCCCAGGAAGTCACGCGTCAGCACGCGCGACTCGGCGTCGGCGCGGACCACGCTCAAGGACTTGCGCTTGGACGCCGCGGCGATTTCTTCTCGTTTGACGGCAACGATACGTTCAAGAATGTCGCTCACTTGGGGGCGTCGCGCTTGGCCGCGCTGGCATCGCTGGGCCGGACCTGGCCGGCGCCGTTTCTGCCATTGGATTTCTGGATCCACCACCACGCGGCAATGGCCGGCACCACGATCAGGACGACCATGGTGATAAGGTCAGAATAGTTCATGCTTTCTCCAACTGTCGGGACAACTCCACCAGTTGCGCAAGTTTACGCCGCGCCGCGCCGCTGGCCAGCGCCGTGCGCGCCAACTCCAGCCCCTGCGCCATGCTGGGCGCCACGTTGGCGGCGTACAGCGCCACGCCGGCGTTGAGAATCACGATGTCGCGCGGAGCGCCGGGCTCGTCGTCAAGAACACCCAACAACATCGCTTTGGAGTCCTCTGGGGTTTGCACCTTGAGCGCGCGGTTGCTGGCCATCACCATGCCAAAGTCTTCGGGGTGGATCTCGTACTCGGTGATCTCGCCGTCCTTCAGTTCCCCGACCATGGTGGCCGCACCCAAGGACACCTCGTCCATGCCGTCACGCCCATACACCACCACGGCATGTTCGGTACCCAGCCGCTGCAACGCCCGCACCTGAATGCCGACCAGATCCGGGTGGAACACCCCCATCAGTATGTTGGGTGCGCCGGCCGGGTTGGTCAGTGGCCCCAGCAGATTGAAAATGGTCTTGACGCCCAACTCCTTGCGCACTGGCGCCACGTTCTTCATGGCCGGATGATGGTTCGGAGCAAACATGAACCCCACGCCAACTTGCTCAATGCACTGCGCGATGGCCTTGGGCGACAGGTTGATGTTGACGCCAAGCGACTCCATCACGTCGGCGCTGCCACTCTTGCTGCTGACGCTCCTGCCACCGTGTTTGCTGACTTTGGCTCCGGCGGCGGCGGCCACAAACATGGAGCACGTGGAGATGTTGAAGGTGTGCGAGCCATCACCACCGGTGCCGACGATGTCCACAAGGTGGGTTTTGTCGGCCACCTCGACCTTGGTCGAAAACTCGCGCATCACCTGCGCCGCGGCAGTGATCTCGCCAATGGTTTCCTTCTTCACGCGCAGTCCGGTGATCAGTGCGGCCATCATCACCGGGGATAGCTCGCCGCCCATGATCAGACGCATGATGTGCAGCATTTCGTCGTGAAAGATCTCGCGATGCTCAATGGCGCGCAGCAGCGCCTCCTGGGGTGTGATCTTGCTGGTCTGTGGCATGGAACTCTCCTTTAGTCAGTTGAGGACAGAGCGAGAAAAGAACTGACGCACCGCCGCAGCCGCACGGTCGATCCCCGCCTCGTCGACATCCAGATGCGTGACAAAGCGCAGGCGGTATAGCCCAGTGGCCAGAACGCCCTGAGACTTGAGGTAAGCGATCAGGGCATCCCCACGCGCTTTGGCCTCCTGCGCTAGATCAACAAACAAAATGTTGGTCCGCGGTGGTTCCACACGCAATTCGGGGATACCGTGCAAAGCATCGGCCAGACGCCGTGCCAGTGCGTGGTCCTGTCCAAGCCGGGGCACATGGTGATCCAGCGCGTAGGACGCCGCCGCCGCCAGCAGGCCCGCCTGGCGCATGGCGCCGCCGGCCATCTTGCGAATCCGCCGCGCGCGCGCTATGAGCTCAGCCGAGCCAAGCAAGGCAGAGCCGACGGGCGCTCCCAGACCCTTGCTAAAACACACCGAGACGCTGTCAAAACACTGGGCGATGCGCTTCGCTTCGCCCAACGGATCGGTGTCCCGTGCTGCCGCCTGTGCCACCGCCGCGTTGAACAGGCGCGCGCCGTCCAGATGGCAACTCAAGCCGCGCGAGCGCGCCAGCTCCGTGGCTTGTGTCAGGTACGCAAAGGGCAGCACCTTTCCGCCCAAGGTGTTTTCCAGCGCCAGCAACTTGGTACGTGCGAAGTGCGGGTCATCAGGCTTGATGGCGGCTTCGATATCCGCCAACAGTAATGTGCCATCGCTCTGGTGGCTAAGCGGCTGCGGCTGCACGCTTCCCAGCACCGCCGCGCCACCACCTTCCCAGCGGTAGCAGTGTGCCTGTTGGCCCACGATGTATTCGTCGCCGCGCTGACAATGGCTCAGCACCGCGCACAGATTGCTCTGCGTGCCGGAGGGCACGAACAAGGCCGCTTCAAAACCCAACAAGGCGGCGATTTTGTCCTGCAGCGCGTTCACACTGGGGTCGTCGCCAAACACATCGTCGCCCAAGGGAGCGGCCATCATCGCGGCGCGCATGGCCGCCGTGGGCTGCGTGACGGTGTCGCTGCGCAAGTCCACGATTGTGCTCATACGGTTGGCTCCAGGAAGTTGCGCAACATCGCGTGACCGTGCTCGGTCAGGATCGACTCCGGGTGAAACTGCACGCCTTCGATCGGCAGCGCCTTGTGGCGCACGCCCATGATCTCGCCGTCATCGGTCCAGGCGGTGATCTCCAGGCAGTCCGGGCAGGAGGCACGCTCAATCGCCAGCGAGTGGTAGCGATTGACGGTGAACTGCTTGGGCAGGCCGACAAACACCCCCTGCTGGGTGGTGGTGATGACACTGGTCTTGCCGTGCATGAGTTGCTGCGCCCGGATAATCTTGCCACCAAACGCCGCGCCAATACTCTGATGCCCCAGACAAACCCCCAGAATGGGCAATTTGCCGGCGAAGTATTGAATCGCCGACACCGAGATCCCGGCTTCGGCCGGCGAACAGGGGCCGGGCGAGATCACCAGCCGGTCCGGCGCCAAACCGGCGATGCCTTCGAGCGTGATCTCGTCGTTGCGCACCACCGTTACATCGGCACCCAGTTCACCAAAGTACTGAACGATGTTGTAGGTGAAACTGTCGTAGTTGTCGATCATCAACAAACGGGGCTTGGTGGTCGTGTCAATGGTCATGGTTTACTCCAACCCCTCTTCCACCAGTTCGGCCGCGCGCAACAGGGCGCGGGCCTTGGCCTCGGTTTCCTTCCATTCCAGCTCGGGCACCGAATCTGCCACCACGCCGGCGGCCGCCTGCACATAGAGGGTCTGGTCCTTGATGATGCCGGTGCGGATGGCGATCGCCACGTCCATGTCGCCGGCATAACTGAGGTAGCCGCAGGCGCCGCCGTAGAGGCCGCGCTTGGTCGGCTCCAATTTGTCAATCAGTTCCATGGCATGCACTTTGGGCGCGCCGGTGAGCGTACCCGCCGGGAAGGTGGCTTTGAGCACATCCATGCTGCTCATGCCGTCGTTCAGCGTGCCTTCCACGTTGCTGACGATGTGCATCACGTGGCTGTATCGCTCAACACAAAAGGCCTCGGTCACCTTGACGGTGCCGGTCTTGGCGATACGGCCAATGTCGTTGCGGGCAAGGTCGATCAGCATCACATGTTCGGCGCGCTCCTTGGGGTCGTTCACCAGCTCCAGCTCGGCCGCCTTGTCCAGGTCCAGACTGGCGCCGCGTGGACGCGTGCCCGCCAGGGGGCGGATCGTGATCCTCTGCTCGACATGCTCGCCAACCGTGACCCGTTCTTGCCGAACCAGAATCTCCGGCGACGCACCCACCACATGAAAGTCGCCAAAATGGTAGTAATACATGTACGGACTGGGATTGAGCGAGCGCAACGCTCGGTACAGGCTCAGCGGCGACTCGGTATAGCGCTTCTTGATGCGCTGGCCCACCTGTACCTGCATGAAATCGCCATCGGCAATCAATTCTTTGGCGCGCTCCACGGCCGCAATGTAGTCGGCCTTGGCGAAGTCGCGCTCGGCCGGGTAGCTTTGCGTCGGTTTCACCACCGGTGCGCTGACCGAATACCTCAACTGGTCTTTCAGGTCGCGCAGTCGCTTCTTGGCCTGGGCATAGGCTTCCGGCTGGGCCGGATCGGCGTACACAATTAAATAGAGCTTGCCCGAAAGGTTGTCGATCACCGCCAATTCTTCACATTGCAGAAGCAGGATGTCGGGGCAGCCCAGGGTATCAGGTGGGCAACTGTGGGCCAGCTTCTTCTCGATGTAGCGCACCGCGTCATACCCGAAGTAGCCCGCCAGTCCGCCGCAAAAACGCGGCAGACCCGGGCGCAAGGCGACTTTAAAGCGCTTTTGGTAAGACTCTATGAAGTCCAGCGGGTTGACGTGTGAGGTTTCCACCACCGCGCCGTCGCTGACCACTTCGGTCACGGTGTCAGCGCCGAAACCGCGCGAACAAAGCCAGGTGCGCGCCGGCAGGCCAATGAAGCTGTAACGGCCAAAACGTTCTCCGCCGACCACCGATTCGAGCAGGAAAGAATACTTGCCGCCGTCCTTGGCGTGCGCCAGCTTAAGGTACAGGGAGAGCGGGGTTTCGAGGTCCGCGAAGGCTTCGAGCATCAATGGGATACGGTTATAGCCTTGAGCGCTCAGGCTCTTGAACTCCAGTTCAGTAATCACGGGAAATGCCTTTTCAAACAGGGGCGGCGCAACCAGCCCGCCCGGCAGCACGTGGTGCTGCGATTCAATTCAAACGCCCAGGGCGTCAGAGCAAAGCTGAAGAGCGTAGCTGACGACGCCAGGGCCAGGCTCCCCGGTCGCTGCAACCTGTGATGCTGATGCGATGAATGAACATGGACACAGTGTAGCAAACGAGCCGTGCGACAACGCCGGCAGCGGCCTTACTTGAAAACCCTGTTGCGTCGCGGGCCAAAGCCGTTGAAAATTGGGGCGGATCACAAATAGCACGGTCGTTCTAATACTTGGAGAAGTCGTATGGAATTATTGAGAGCAATGGCGTTGTCATGGGTTGGCGTTCTGGTCACCTGGTCGGCAATGGCGTCCACGGTTGAGGTGCAAGGTATAAAGTTCGAAGAAGCCACCGAGCTTCGCGGCACCAAACTGCAACTCAACGGCGCGGGCACGCGGTTCAAGGGACCCTTCAAGGTTTACGCCGCCGGCTTGTATCTGAGCAAGAAGTCGGCATCGCTGGACGAGGTGATCGCGGCGCCTGGCCCCAAACGTCTGACCGTCACGATGTTGCGCGGCATTGACTCCAGAGAACTTGGCAAACTGCTGACGCGCGGCATTGAGGACAACATGGGCAAGGCCGAGATGTCCAAGCTGATTCCGGGCTTGATTCGAATGGGCGAGATATTTGCCACCGAACCTCCCATGGTGACGGGCGACAACTTCATGATCGAATGGATACCGGGGCAAGGCAGCGTAATCACGGTGCGTGGCAAGGTCAAGGGGGAACCCTTCAAGGAGCCGGAGTTCTTCAAGGCCCTGATGTCGATCTGGCTGGGTCCGTCACCGGCCTACTGGAAACTCAAGGACGAATTGCTGGGCACGAAGGCCAGCTAATCAGTTGAGGACAGAGCTGGCCCGCTGCGCGTGGCTGCGGTCTGTTCCGCAAAGTCTCAGTTTGGTCCGGCGCCCTCGGACTCACCGCGAAATCGCCAATTGCTCAAGTGAGTCGAGGTAGGCCTCTGCCGGCACGGTATCAATGGGCTGGCCGTGGTTGTAGCCGTAGCGCACCAGCCAGACCGGGCAACCGGCCGCGCGCGCGGCCTGCGCGTCATTGCTGGAGTCGCCCACCATCAAGGTTCGGCGCGGCTGGGTGCCCAAGGCCTCGCAGGCTTTGAGCAAGGGCATCGGATCGGGTTTGCCGCGCTCGAAGGCATCGCCACCATAGACCACATCAAAGAACCCGACCAACCCTTTGCCTCGCAACAGGGTCTGCGCAAACGCCGTGGGCTTGTTGGTCAGACAGGCCAGCTTCTTGCCGGCCGAGCGGAGCTGCTGCAAACCCTGCAATACACCCGGGTAGACCCGCGCGAACTGGCCGTTGATGGCTTGGTAGTGATGCTGATAGCGCTGCCAGGCCATAGGGTAGAGCGCGTCCTCCTCGACGGATTTAGATTTGTCTGCTAAAGAGACAGCAGCATTCGAATCAGACAGCACCTTGGCAAGCACCGACTTGATCAGGTACTCCGAGCCCTTTCCGACCATTAGCTCGACGGTATTGGCATGTACACGGGACTGCTCGAACGGCGGCGGCAAGTCCGCCAACATCAGGTTGAGCACCGCCACAAAATCGCCAAGCGTATCGACCAGTGTCCCGTCCAGGTCCAGCAGCACCGCATCGAAGCGGTTCAAGTCAAGTTCGTCCATGTTCGAATTCGGTCCTTCCTTCGATCCAGCCGGCCAGTTCGCCGGTGGTTAGCGGTTTACTAAACAAATAGCCCTGTCCCTTGCCGCAGCGCAGGGTCTTCATCAGGTCGGCCTGGTCCTCGGTTTCGATGCCCTCGGCCACGGTGCTCATGCCCAGCGTCTCGGCCATCAGGATCGTGGCCTCGATCAACACGCGGTGGTAAGCGCTGTGCTGCGCGACGCTGACGAAGGCGCGATCGATCTTGACGGTGTCGATGGGCAACTCGTGCAGACACGACAAGGACGAGTAGCCGGTTCCAAAGTCATCCAGCGCCAGCGTCACGCCCAGTGCCTTGATGTCGCGCAGCTTGGCCTGCACCAGGTTGTCCTGAGCCGCCAGGCTCTCGGTGATCTCCAGTTGCAGTTGCGCCGCCTCCATGCCGTTGGTTCGCAACACCTGCTGAATGTCGGCCACCAAGGCCTCCTCGCGCAGTTGGGCGCGCGACAGATTGACCGACACGGTGGGCGGCGCCAACACGCCCATGCGTGCACGCAAAGAGGCGAACTCCGCGCAGGCGGTCCGCAACACGAACTGGCCAATCTGTCCAATCAGGCCACAGGCCTCGGCGACCGGGATAAACGTTACGGGGGAGACCATGCCGCGCTGCGGCTGGCGCCACCGGATCAGCGCTTCCATGCCGGCCAGCCGGCCGTCACGCAAGTCAACCAGCGGTTGGTAGACCACAAACAGCTCGCGGTTCGACAGCGCCTGGCGCAGATCGTTCTCCAATGACACGTCATCGCGCACGCGCTTGTGCATGGCCGGCTCAAACATGACGTAACGCCCACGACCACCACGCTTGGCCTCGTACATGGCGATGTCGGCGTCCCGCAACACCGCCTCGACGTCCTGTGCGGCATGGGTCGAGGTCACGACACCGATACTGACGCTGGAGCTGACCCGGTTGGGCCCTATCTCGTAGGGCTGCGCCAGCACTTCAAGCAGACGCGCGGCCACCAGTTCGGCATCCAGGTCGCCCCGAATATCATCGAGCACCACCACGAACTCGTCACCGCCAATGCGCGCGGCCAACTGGCTGAAATCGCTGCTGCGCGTGTAGGCGTCCCCCGGGCGCAAGCTGTGTTCGAGGCGCTGCGCTATTTGCCGCAGCAACTCGTCTCCAGCGCCATGCCCGAGGGTGTCGTTGACTTGTTTGAAGCGGTCAAAGTCCATGAACAACACGGCAAAGTGGTATCCCGGTCGCGCCACGCTGCGGTCGATCGCCTCGCGCACACGCTCGAGCACCACCGCTCGGTTGGGCATCTGGGTCAGCCCATCGGTGCGGGCGTTCTGGCGCAGTTGCTCCTCGATCTGCTTCTGGGCGTTGATGTCCTGGCTGACCCCGGCCACGCTGATCACCTGGCCTGCCAGGTCGCGCGCAACGACCGCGCCACTGAGCATCACCCAGGTCCAATAACCATTGGCGTGGTGCACCCGCAGCTCGGCGCGCAGCGCCGCCTGGCCACTTCGGAAGTGCTGCTTTGTGACGGTCGACCAGACTGGCAGATCCTCCGGGTGCACCAGCTCGGCCCAAGCCTCGGCGCGGGTCGGACACGTATCGCGGGTGTGGCCGATCATGGAGATCAAACGGTCGCTACAGGTCATCTCGCCGGTTGTCAACTCCCACTGCCAAGTGCCCATGCCAGCGCCTTCGATCGCCAGCTTCAGCAACTGCTGCTGCAGGCGCTGCTCGGTCACATCGACCAGGCAAGTGACCACGCCTGCCAGACGCCCCTGCGCGTCGGTTTGGGGCTCTGTATTGACGATGACCCAGCGCAGTTGCCCTTGCCCACCGACGATACCCATGGACTCGCCGCGCAAACCCTTGCCGGTCGTCAGGGTTCGCATGGTCGGGCGCTCGGCCACTGGGTACTCGGACAAGTCATCGCGCAGGGCACGCTTGGCATCCGTCAGGGCCAGCTTGCCCAGCAAGCGTTCGCGTGGGTGGCCCAGAATCAAACTGGCGGCCGCATTGCAGTCAACCACTTCCCCAACCTTGTTGCGCACCACCACGCCTGTCGGCAGTGCATCGAACAGCGCGCGCATCTTCTGGCTCTGGTTGACCCGCTCAGTGATGTCGGTCCCCACCACCAGAAAGCCGGTCACGGCGCCGGTTTCGTCATGCGACGGCTGGTAATCCGCATCGACCCAGATCACCAGCCCGTTCTGGCTCTGAGCCAGCACCTGCATGCGCACGCCCAGGCCTCGGTCCAACTCCTCGGTGAGCAGGCCGATCTCGTGCAGGTCGTTACCCTCTGCCGCCATGAAACTCAACAAGGTTCGCCCGACGGCCTGTTCCAACGTCAGGCCCAGGCCACGCAAGGCCGCCTGATTGGCCCAGATCACGCGGCGCTGCGGGTCAGTCATCATGACCCAGTTGGTAGTGCGCTCGGCCACCAGAGCCAGTCGCTCAAACTGTTGCGACTGCTCCGACAGACGCCGGTATTGGCGCCGCACGGCGCGCGCCACCGGCTCGGCAACACCCACCGCCATCACCAACAAGGCGGCCAAGGTCACCCAGGTCCAGAACTGCAGTTGCGCCACCGTTGCCCGGCTGCGCTCGCTTGAGGCGGCTTGCGCCTGCTCACGCAGTCGCTCGGCCGAGCCCAGACCCAGCGGCAGCACCGTCATCACCTGCTGCATGGAGTACTTCAAGCCAAGCTGATCACGCTGCGACGCGTACCAGCCGACCGCCCGGGCCTGCTCCCAAACCTGTCCCCGCACGGTCAACCAGTCGGCGTAGGCCTCGCGCAGGCCCTGGTGCGAGCTCAGGCGCACTGCGGCGTCCTCCCGCAGCGCGTCGTCAAGTCGGTTGGCCTGCAACTGCGCATCGGCAATCGCGGCATTGAGCTCATCGCGCCGCCCGGCCAGCGCCGACGGGTCGAGCACCAACAGCGTGGCGTGGTGGACGATGCGTTCCGTCAAGGCGTTTTGGGTGGTGGCAATGCTGATGATCTCGGCATCCAGCGTCCGCAGCGATTCAAGGCGTTCAGAGTCCCCGGCGCGAATCACCGAAAAGACGGCCGCAAAACCGAGCATGCCGTACATCGCCAGGCGTACCCACCAGTGCGCCCCCAGGCTCAGTCTGCGCTCCGCGGCCATGCTGCGCGCGGCTCAGGTCACGACAGTAAATAGCAGCGGCACGGCGGCGTCAACCCGCGAGCGCGCGTCGCATGGCGTCCACGACGCCCTTGTAGTCCGGCTTGCCGAAGATGGCGCTGCCCGCCACGAAGGTATCGGCACCCGCGTCGGCCACGCGGCGAATATTGTCGACCTTGATGCCGCCATCGACCTCGAGGCGGATGTCCTTGCCGCTGGCGCCGATGCGCTGGCGCACCGCCTCGATCTTGCGTAGCGCGGAGTCAATGAAACTCTGGCCACCAAAGCCCGGATTGACACTCATGATCAGCACCAGATCGATGTCATCGATAACCCAGTCCAGCACGTCCAGCGGCTCGGCCGGATTGAACACCAAACCGGCCTTGCAACCCTTGGAGGTGATCGCCTGGATGCTGCGGTGCACATGGCCACTCGCGTCCGGGTGAAAGCTGATCAGGTCCGCGCCGGCCTCGGCGAACGCCGCCGCCAGCGCATCAACTGGCTGGATCATCAGGTGCACGTCAATCGGCACCGGCACGCCTGCCGCCGTCTTGGCGTGCGGCTTGAGTGCCTGGCAGACCATCGGGCCAAAAGTAAGGTTGGGCACATAGTGGTTGTCCATCACGTCAAAGTGAATCCAGTCGCAGCCGGCTTCGATGACGGCTTTGACCTCGTCGCCCAGACGGGCAAAGTCGGCGGACAGGATGGACGGGGCAATGCGGTAGTTCATGTGCGTAGTCTAATCAGTTGAGAGCGGAAATGGCCATGTCGGGCAACGCTGCGGTCTGTCCCGCAAGAACACCCTGATCAGTTGGGGACAGAGCTGGCCCCGCTGCGCGTGGCTGCGGTCTGTCCCGCAAGGTTTCAGGATAGCATTGCACCATGGCCAAGTATCAATTCACCGTGGAAGTGCGCCCCCAGTACCTGGCGCAACAATCGGCCCCGCGGGAGGGGCTGTTTGTGTTCGCTTACACCATCACCATCACCAACACCGGCGAGGTGGCCGCGCAACTGATCGCCCGCACCTGGAATGTCAACGACGCCAACGGCCACACCGAGAAGGTCAAGGGGCTGGGCGTGGTGGGACAGCAGCCCCTGCTGCAGCCGGGTCAGGCCTTCGAGTACACCAGCGGCACGCGGCTGCGCACACCTACCGGCACCATGCACGGCAGTTACCTGTGCGTGGCAGAGGATGGTGAGCGCTTCGATGCCGACATCCCGATGTTTGTGCTCGATGCCCTCAGCGACCACCAGGGCTCGGGCGGGTCGCGCACCCTGCACTGATGAGCACCGACCGCGACGATGCGGCTGACCTCGCGGCGCTGCTGGCCGACCTGGACCCAGCCGACGAGTTGGTCCACCGCCACCTGTGGCTGATTGCCCTGTTTGACTGGATTCGGGGCGACGCCAGCTCGACCGATGCCGCCGTCGCACGGGTCGAACGGCTGCTCGACGCGCTGGCTGAGCAACACCGCGCCCGCGCGCGCTGGCAGGCCTGGTGGCGCGCGCTGACCGACAGCGTGGACGGCACCACCTTGTTGTCCGACTATGGCTTTGCCTCGCGCAACGCCTTTGTCACCGAATTGCTGGATCGACTGCACCAAAAACTGCTGCCCGCCTCACCCGAAACCGCCGATGCCTGCGAACTGTTTACGCTGGTCTTGCCCACCGCCTTCGATGGGCAATGGCTGACCGCGCTGCCCCCGGCCACGCTGGAGCGGGCGGCACAACTGCTCACGATCCCCGCCAGTGCGCAGCCGGATGCGAGGCACGCGCCTGCGCCGACCCGCTGGCAAGCCACCTTGCTCGACGCCATCACGTTTTGCACCAGCCAGGTTCGCGCCGCCGGTTTCTCGCCCGAGATCCGGTCGCGCATGAGCGCGTCGGCGCGCGATGCCAGCCCGTTTCACTCATTGGCTGCCGACTTCGATGCGGTGCGCCAGGCGTGGTTGGCTGGGGTTGACGTCGAAGCTGCCGCGCTGCAGTTTCGCCAACAGCTCGACGCCTGTCGGCAAGCCGCTTCCTCGGTCTACGCGCACCTCGACGCCCACGGCATTTCGGTGGACTTGGTGTTTCGCCTGCGCCAGTTGCGCCAGCGGGTGTTGCGCATCCGTGCCCTGCTGGACTGCCTGCTGGACGACCCGGAGCACCGCCACTGCGCGCGCCTTGTCTCACACTTGGCCAGTGTCGGGCAGGAGCAACGCAGTCTGGCTGCGCTGATAAGCAGCAGTTCGTCGATATTGGCGGCCAAGGTGGCTGAGCGCAGCTCGGAGACCGGCGAGCACTACATCACCCGCAGCCGCGCCGAGTACCGCGCCATGCTGGGCACGGCAGCCGGCGGCGGCGCAGTGACCGCAGTCACCACACTGCTCAAGTTCCTGGTGGTGGCACTGGGCCTGTCGGCGTTCTGGGGCGGGTTCTGGTCGGGGGTGGTCTTCGCGGGAAGTTTTGTCGCGATCCAGTTGCTGCACTTCACCCTGGCCACCAAACAACCCGCCATGACCGCGCCGGCCATGGCCGCCAAGCTCAAGGACATCACCGACCCCAGCGCGCTCGAGGCCTTTGTGGATGAAGTCACGCACCTGGTGCGCTCCCAGGTTGCGGCGGTGCTGGGCAACGTCACGGTGGTGTTCCCGGTCGTGGTTCTGATGTCAGTGGCCCTGCAAGGACTGAGCGGCCACCCGATGATTGATGCCACCAAAGCCCAGCAGGTCTTCGAATCGCTGACGCTGCTGGGGCCATCGGCCCTGTTCGCGGCGTTTACCGGCGTGCTGCTGTTTGCCTCCAGCATCCTGGCCGGCTGGGTGGAGAACTGGTTTGTGCTGCACCGGCTGGATTCGGCGCTGCGTTACAACCCGCGCATCACCCGCTGGCTGGGCGCGCCGCGAGCGAACCGCTGGGCACTGTTCATGCGCACCCACATTTCAGGATTTGCCGCCAATGTGTCGCTCGGATTCATGCTCGGCCTGGTGCCGGCGGTCATGGGCTTCCTGGGCGCCGGCCTGGATGTGCGCCACGTCACCCTGTCGACCGGATATCTCGGTGCGGCCTGTGCCAGCCTGGGCTGGGAGGTGTTGCGCAGCCCCGCCCTGTGGTGGGCGCTGGCCAGCATTCCGGTGATCGGGGCGCTGAACCTGAGCGTCAGTTTCTACCTGGCATTTCGCGTGGCACTGCAGGCCCACAACGTGACCGGCTTGGGTCGCACCCGTATCCGCCATGCCATCCTGCAGCGCCTGGGGCGTGTACCCTTGAGTTTTTTCTGGCCAGCCAAAGAGGCAAGTTGATGGGCGAGTTTGACCTGATAGAACGTTTTTTCAAACGCCCGGCACGCTCGGCCGTGCTGGGCGTGGGCGACGACTGCGCCCTGCTGCAGCCGCGCCCGGGTACCCAGTTGGCGATATCGAGCGACATGCTGGTGGAAGGCCGCCACTTTCTGAGCACGGTAGATCCCTTCAAGCTCGGGCACAAAGCGCTCGCAGTCAACCTCAGCGATCTGGCCGCCTGTGGCGCCAAACCGCTGGCCTTCACCCTCGCACTGGCCCTGCCGCGCGCCGATGAGGCCTGGCTGGAGCCGTTCTCGCGCGGCCTGCTGGCCCTGGCCGATGCGCACGGCTGCGAGCTGATCGGCGGCGACACGACCCAGGGGCCGCTCAACATTTGCATCACGGTGTTTGGCGAAGTGCCGGTGGTGGCGGGGCGCAGCCAGGCCCTGCTGCGCTCGGGCGCACAAGTTGGCGACGACATCTATGTCAGCGGCAGCGTGGGCGATGCGCGCCTGGCATTGGAGGTGTTTCGCGGCACCTTGCAAGTACCCGCCGCCGTGTTCGCGCAGGCCCGCGCGCGCATGGAACAACCCACACCCCGCGTGGCGCTGGGGCAGACT
This sequence comes from Rhodoferax sp., assembly GCA_030685025.1. GTDB lineage: Bacteria > Pseudomonadota > Gammaproteobacteria > Burkholderiales > Burkholderiaceae_C > Rhodoferax_D. Next base: position 2,042 of record JAUXWC010000231.1, on the reverse strand, counting down.
TTGCGCGGAGTCGCCAACGCCGCCATTGACGTGAGCGATGGCTTGCTCGGCGACCTCGGGCACATCCTGAGTCAATCCGGCGTGGGGGCCCGCTTCGAAACCTCGTTAGCTATTAATTTGATAGCTTGCAGATCAAATCCCGCTTGGTCTGGATGCCAATCCGACCGCTGTTTAAGCGATGAACACTGGCTGGAGTTGGTGCTGGCGGGCGGTGACGACTACGAGCTGGTGTTCACGGCAAGCGCCTCGGCACGCGCGGCCGTCCTTGAAGCCGCGCGGAGCAGCCAGACCGCCGTCACACGGGTGGGTCTGATCGAGGCCGCGCCAGGGCTGCGCCTGATCGACGGCGCGGGCCAGTTGATGCACCGCCGTTACCCCTCTTTCGACCACTTCGCCTGAACCTGCGCCGGTGCCACGGCGCGAAAAAGAGAGGAAATGATGACAGTCTCAATGATTCCGGCATCAAGTCCCAAGCAACACAGGCGCTGGCCGCGCTTGCCCCGGGGCTGACTGCATTCCACCATGACCACACCCGCTCCTGTTCCGGACCCCAGCGCGCCGCTGCGCCCGAGCTGGCGCTTCATGTTGCGCCACCCGGCGCACCTGATCGCGCTGGGCTTTGGCTCGGGCCTGAGCCCGCGCGCGCCCGGCACCGCCGGCACGTTATGGGCCTGGCTGGTCTTTGTGCTGCTGCAGCCTTGGATGAACGACCTGCGCTGGCTGCTGCTGATGCTGGTCTGCCTGCCGCTGGGCTGGTGGGCCTGCAGCGTGACGGCACGCAACATGCGCGTACTTGACCCGGGCAGCATCGTGTGGGATGAAGTCGTTGCGTTCTGGCTGCTGCTGTGGCTGGTGGCGCCCAGCGGCTGGATGGCCCAGCTCGCCGCCTTTGCCCTGTTTCGCTTTTTTGATGCCGTCAAACTCGGCCCGGTGGCCTGGGCGGACCAGTTGTTCCACGGCGTGGACCCGCACACCGACCGGCGCGCCTGGATCAAGGCCGGCTTTGGCATCATGCTCGACGACCTGATTGCCGCCGCCTGCGCCGCGCTGCCAATGATCGCCTGGAGGCTGGCATGACAAACCCCTATACGCTACTGAATTCAGAGCATTCAACCCAATACCTGTGCACTCAGTTGGCCGGTTTGCTAGTGCCACGTGGCCTGAAACTGGTGACCGCCGAGAGTTGCACCGGCGGCCTGATCGCCGCCGCCTGCACCGATCTGGCGGGCTCCAGCGCCTGGTTTGAACGCGGTTTTGTGACCTACTCCAACGACGCCAAGATCGAACTGCTGGGCGTCGAACCGCGGCTGCTGCGCCGTGCCGGTGCCGTCTGCGAAGGGGTGGCCCGCGCCATGGTGCAGGGTGCCCTGGCACACGCCAAGGCACAGGTCGCCGTGGCAGTCACCGGCGTGGCCGGGCCGACCGGTGGCAGCCCCGCCAAACCGGTGGGCACGGTGTGGTTCGGCTTTGCCGTGCCGGGCCAGGTGCTGACCGAGAAGTGCCACTTTGGCGGCGACCGCGCAGCGGTGCGCGCGGCCACGGTGCGGCACGCGCTGGAGCGACTGGGCGAACTGCTGCTCAAGCCCGAATGAAGTCCGCCAAGCGCCGCCGTGGCGCCGGGCTCACAGCGGGCGCATAGCCCACCCGTGCCCACATCTGTACGGTCTGACCGGGTTGGGTAGCGCCGGCCAGGCTGTGGATCTCGCGATAGGGCTTTGCCTGCTCAGGGTATTCCTGTAGCGCTTGCGACAGGGGTTGCATCGACAGCCCCTGCGCCGTGGCCGCCAGTTGCACCCGGGCGTAGGCCCGACCGGCGTTGACCTGGGCCACGCGGTCGTTGCTTGGCGTCACCATCCACAAGAAGCCGGTGGTAGAGGCCAGCTTGACACCAAAGTCCTTGATCTGGCTGGTGGTGGCGTAGTCGTCCGGGGCCGGTGCCTTGCTGCGGTCAAACAAGCCCAGGCGGTTCAGGGTCACCACCATTGGGTCAAGCAGGGTGAGGCCGTCGCGGTGCTGGGCCACTTCGGCCGGGCCCACGCGCA
>JAUXWC010000215.1 GCA_030685025.1 Rhodoferax sp. | reverse complement strand
CAGAGAAGTTGAAATGCTGGCACACGGCCCTGGAAACCGAGGCCCGATTTTTATGGGACTGGGAGTTGAGCAGGGTGCGCACGATTTCGATCGACTGGGGTAAGGCCAAGGTGCGTTTGATCTGGTTTTGCAGGTGCATACTGCCAGCTTAGGGGCGACAGGGAGAAATGTCCAGCGATTTATTTGGGTACTGGGCAGACCTAGACTGACAGCATCCAACATCTGACAATCAGTTGAGGACAGAGCTGAAGGTCTGTCCCGCAAGCCTAGTCAGTTGAGGACAGAGCTGAAGGTCTGTCCCGCAAGCCTAGTCAGTTGAGGACAGAGCTGAAGGTCTGTCCCGCAAGCCTAGTCAGTTGAGGACAGAGCTGAAGGTCTGTCCCGCAAAGTATCAGGAGATCAACATGAAACCGACTCGCCTATTCGCCACCGCCGTCGCCTTGTTTGTGTGGGCAATCTCGACGCAGGCCCAGATTCTGATTGGTCAAACGGTGGGGGTGACCGGCGCCGTTGCGGCCACGGTGAAGGAGTCCATGACCGGTGCCATGCTCTACATCGATGCGATCAATGCCAAGGGTGGCGTAGCGGGTGAAAAGATCGAGATCGTGACGCTGGACGACAAGTTCGACCCCAAGCTGGCTGCCGCCAATGCGCGCACGCTGATCGAAGAACGCCATGTGCTGGCCTTGTTCATGAGCCGGGGAACACCCCACACGGAGGGCATCATCCCAATCCTGGACCAGCATGGCGTGCCGATGATCGGGCCCTCCACCGGGGCCATGACCTTGCATAAGCCACTGCGTCGGCATGTCTTCAATGTGCGCGCCACCTACCAGCGGGAGGCCGAAAAGGCCATCGCGCACCTGGCCTCCCAAGGCATCACACGTATTGCCGTCATTCACGTGGACGACAGCTTTGGCGCCGACGGTCTGGTGGGTGCCCAAAAGGGTCTGGCCACCGCCAATCTCAAGCCGGTGGCGGTCGCCAAGTTTGACCGCGCCAAGCCGGATTTTTCAGCCATCGTGCCCGTCATGACCAAGGCCGACGCGCAGGCCATCGTCATCATTGGTTCGGGTACCGCCGTGGTCGATGGCATCAAGGCGGTCAAGGCCGTCAGCGCTGGCACGCAGTTTGTCACCCTGTCCAACAACGCCTCGGGTGGCTTCATCAAACTCCTGGGGGGCCAAGCCCGGGGCGTGATCGTCAGCCAGGTCCTGCCCCAAACGTTTACCTACCCCATCGTCAAGGAGGCAACCCAATTGGCCAGGGCCCGCGACATCCAGGACGTCAGCCCGGCCATGCTGGAAGGCTTTGCCACGGCCAAGGTTTTGGTGGAGGCCTTGCGCCGCGGCGGTGCCAAGCCGACCCGTGAACGTCTGCAATCGGCCTTGGAGAACTTGAATAAGTTCGACTTGGGTGGTCTGGAGATCAGCTACAGCACCACCGACCACACCGGACTGGACTTCGCCGACCTGTCCATCATCTCGGTTGACGGCAAGTTCAGGCGTTGAGCCAGTACTGAGCGCGCCGTGCCGGGGTCACCGCGGGGCGCGCGGCGCGGCGTTACTTCTGTGCGTTGGACGGCGGCGCCGATGCGGCCTGCGCCGGGGCCGGCAAATCCCACTGCAATCTTCCACATTTCGATTCTCCTGAATGAAAGAGGCCCTCACCTGGAGGGCCCCGTCGTGTCAACCGAACAGCACGGGCCCGGTTGAACCCATCGGCTGTCGATCAGGCAGCCGGCCATGATGATCGGCTTGCGGCCAATCTTGTCAGACCAGGCGCCGAACAGAATGAAGAATGGTGTGCCGATGATCAGCGAAATCGCAACCATGATGTTGGCGGTGGCGCCGTCCACCTTCAGCGCCTGGGTCAGGAAGAACAGCGCATAGAACTGGCCCGAGTACCACACCACGGCCTGGCCGGCGGTCAGGCCGATCAGGGCCAGGATCACGATCTTCAGGTTCTTCCACTGACCAAACGACTCCGACAGAGGCGCCTTGGAGGTCTTGCCTTCGGCCTTCATCTTGGCAAAGGCGGGCGACTCGTTCATGGAAAGGCGAATCCACACCGACACCGCCAACAGCAGAATCGACACCAGGAAGGGCACGCGCCAGCCCCAGTCGGCAAAGGCAGCTTCGCCAATCAGGGTGCGGGTGCCCAGAATCACCATCAGACTCAGAAACAGGCCCAACGTGGCCGTGGTCTGAATCCACGAGGTGTAGGCGCCGCGCTTGCCTTGAGGCGAGTGCTCGGCCACGTAGGTCGCAGCACCACCGTACTCGCCGCCCAGCGCCAAACCTTGCAGCAGGCGCAGACAGATCAGGATTACTGGCGCTGCCACGCCAATGGTGGCGTAGTTCGGCAAGATGCCCACGATGAAGGTGGACACGCCCATGATCAGGATCGTGACCAGAAAGGTGTACTTGCGGCCAATCATGTCGCCCAGACGGCCGAAGAAGATGGCACCGAAGGGTCGCATAATGAAACCGGCCGCAAATGCCAGCAGCGCAAAAATAAAGGCCGAACCCTCGTCCAGGTCGCTAAAAAATTGCTTTGCAATGATGGCCGCGAGTGAACCGTAAAGATAGAAGTCATACCACTCAAACACGGTGCCGAGGGAGGAAGCGAAGATGACTTTCTTCTCTTCCGCCGACATCGGCCGCGCGGCGACGGCGGCTTTGGTTGCGCTTCTCATACTGACTGTCTCCAAAAATGTGAAGACCTCCGACGTGGAGGCTTGCAGCGATTGTTGAAGATGGCTCTGACCCTGCTCTGACGCGAAACCAACAGCGCCTTGTGCTGAACTGAATTCCCCCTGACAAACTAGGGAGTAACCCGCTCGACCGATTTTGTGATGTGATAAATCTCCATCAAAATCAGGGTAAACCCTCAGTCATGTTTCGAACGGTTTTCGCCAGCGATGGTGCACACTTGGCACATCGTCTGGGGCGCACATCCATTTGAAATGAGCAAGCATTTGACATGACTGACCTGGACCCCAATTCGGTTCTGCGCAAGACCGAGGTCGGCGTGAACGCCATCAAGCTCCGCGACCGGGCGCTTACGCCGAAGTCACGCATGCTGCTGATTGTGGTGGACGGCGGCAAGTCCGTGGCCGAGCTGATCAAACCCATGCCCAATCCAGATGAGGCCCGGCAGATTCTTGGCGAATTGTTGACTGCGGGGTTTGTCCAGGCGTTGGACCTGCCCAAACCCGCCCCGGCACCGGCTCCACTCAAGACTGCTCCGGTTGGGCCTGATGACACGCTGAAACCGATGATCCGGCGCGCCACGCGCTTGCTGGAAGACACGCTCGGCCCCGACGCGGAAAGCTTGTGCCTGCAGATCGAACGTTGCACCAGCCACGCCCAGCTTACCGCCAAAATCATCGAGATCTCGCGCATTGTGGCGGCCATGCGCTCGGAGAAAAAGGGCGCCGAATTCCTGTTGGCGGCCACCGCCTGATGCCCGGATTGCCGCACCAGAAACCACGCGCCAGTGGCGACCGCCAAGATTGAGCAGCCTTCGTGGACTGGGCGTTGGGGCACCCGGCCTTCCCAGCGCATTCCTTGACTTCCAACTCAGGCAAGTCCGACCCCGCAGTGTTCAGGATCAACCATGACCGCGTCTCTTGCCACGCCCGATGCCCTGGCCCTGGCGGCCGCCATTCCCGCCGCCGCACTGGGCGGCGTGGCCTTCCTCAAGGGCGTGTTGGGCGTGGCGCAAGCCCTGCGTGTGCCCAAGTTTCTCGTTGCCACCACACTGGCCGCCTTCGCCACCTCCAGCCCCGAGTTGGCGGTGTCCAGCTTGGCCGCCCTCGCCGGCAAGCCAGAGATTGGCCTGGGCAATGCGTTGGGCAGCAATGTGGTCAATGCGGGGCTGATCCTGGGGCTGGCGCTGCTGTTCGGCGCACTGGCTGCGCGCCTTAACGCGTTCAAGCGCGACTTCGTGCTGGCGCTGTGCGTGCCCGTGCTCACGCTGGTGCTGGCACTCGACGGCAGCTTGTCGCGCGCGGACGGCGCCTTGTTGCTGACGCTGTTTGCACTGTGGATGACGCTGGTGGTCCGCCAAGCCATGGCCCATCGGCGCGAAGCCATGCCCGACACCGACCTATCGACCCACCCCATGCGCGCCTGGCTGCTGGTGTTGGTGGGGTTCGCCAGCTTGACCCTGGCCGGACGCTTGTTCGTCAGCGGTGCGTCGGCCATCGCCGTGGCGCTTGGGGTACACGCCTATCTGATTGGTGCGACCGTAATCGCCATCGGTACCACCTTGCCCGAATTGGTGACGATGCTGCTGTCGCGCCTACGCGGCGAAGACGACGTCGGGCTGGGCACCTTGCTGGGCAGCAACCTCTTCAATGGGCTGGCCATCGTGGGCCTTGCGGCCACGATTCACCCGATTGACGCACCCTTGGGCGAGGTCGCGGTGGCCTTGGTGTTTGGCGTGCTGACGGTGCTGTTAATGCTGCCGCGCGCAGGTGTGATCGCGCGCTGGCGTGGCTTGGCCCTGCTCGCGGCTTACGCGGTGTTCATCCTGGTGACGGTGTCCCAACCCCTCTGAGACTTGGCGGCGCGGCCCCGCGCGACCCGCAGTGAGCATGATCTGCCCCCAACTGACTGGACTTGTCGTCGGCCTGCTGCGTGACAATCAGCACCCGTTTTAACCGCCAAAAGGACAAACCCATGACCTCCGAACCCAATGAGCAACTCCCCTGTCGCCGCGGCCGCGGCTGCGGCAAGAACCTGCCGTGGCGCTCGCCTGGCCTGCCACGGTGACAACCAGCGGCAGTACGCAGCCCATGCAGTTCGATTTTTTCAATGACAGCCACAGCGTCGCTTGTCGCAACGATGTCATTTTGGCGCTGGAGCAGTGCGATGCTGCAGCAGCGCGACGGGCCTGGCAAACACTCGGCCAACACTACCCCCAAGACGAGTGCCTGAGCCCCTTGCTGAGGCTGATCGAAGCCGTGGCCGGGCGCACGCAGGCGCCGTTTCGCGATCACCGCGCGCTGCGCGACCCCCGCCAGGCCTTGCTGCACGACATCACACCCGTTGCGCACAGCGCTTTGGGCGCATCGGGGGCAGCAGTCTGGCTGCGTGCGCGCTGGCGGGAACTGGCTCAGCGCGCCGAGCCGCTGGTGTACCGGGCCGAGCACAGCGAAGACCATGCGGCCCCGCTGTGGCTGCGTGGTGCCGACTGGCGGGCCGCTGAGCAGGCGGTGGCGCGCATCGAGTCGTGGCGGCGCATTCCGGCGCCCTTGTCCTGGATGCTGCACGCCCGTTTGGCGCTGCTGGGCCTGCAGGCCAACTGGGGCTTGCTGGCCGAACTAGCCTGGCTGTCGCCCAGCCGTCTGGACGACGTTGTGAAGCAAACGGCCGATCCGGTTCTACAGCCGTGGGTGGCCAAGTTCGATCAGATCTTTGACGGTCTGGGCGACGCCAGCGATCTGGCATGGTTTCCCGCCTGGCTGCTGACCCAGCGGCCCAGTCTGGCGCCCCAACTGGCGCAAGCGCAAGCCAGCCAACACAGCCCGCCCGAACAAGCCCTGCGCCTGCTGGTGGAATTGCTGGGGCTGGAGCGCCAAGGCCGCCAACGTGAGGTGATCGACCACCGCAAAACACTGCGCGGCTTGCATGCGTCGCTGTATGCGGCGTACATGGCAACACGCTGATACTGAGTCTCGCGGGGCAGATCGAAACACCACGGAGCCCTGTCCTCAAGCACTCCAAGCGGCGATGGCCGACGCAGGTGCTGACCCTGCACCCGCCAAGACCAACTTGGCGTGGGACTGGCATCCCCAGGTGTGCGCCCATGCCGGGCGCACCACCAAAAAAAACCCCGCCGAAGCGGGGTTTTTTTTGATTAAGTGATCCGAATCAATGCGCAGCGCTGCCGGCCGACAACTTGCCGTCCAGGCTCGGGTACCGCACATGCTCAACCAACTCCTGAACGTCACGGCCAGGTGCTTTGGTCAGCAGCGACACGATGATGATCACCGCGAAGCCCAATGGCACACCAAACAGGCCGGCCGAGATCGGCGCGATGTCCCACCAAGTGTTGGCCTTGAGGATTTCAGGGGTCAGCGCCACGCCGCCATGCGTGAGCTTGTACAGCCAGGGTTGCGTAGTCACCATGTAATAAAAGGTGACACCCAAGCCCGCGACCATGCCCAGCGAGGCGCCCCATTTGTTGGCGCGTTTCCAGAAGATGCCCAACACCAGCGCCGGGAAGAAGGCCGCCGCCGCGAACGAGAACGCCGCCGACACCAGGAACAAAATGTCCGCCGGTTTCTGCGCCGCCACGTAGGCCGCGAGCAAGGCCACCACCAGCAACAAGACCTTGGACACCATCACCCGGCGTGCCGTCGAGGCGTTCGGATCGAGCACCTTGTAGTACAGATCGTGCGACAGCGCATTGGCAATCGTCAGCAGCAAGCCGTCGGCAGTCGACAAGGCCGCAGCCAGACCGCCCGCGGCGACCATGCCCGACACCACATAGGGCAGACCACCGATTTCAGGTGTCGCCAACACGATGATGTCGCCACCAATGGTCAGTTCGGCCAACTGCAGGATGCCATCCTTGTTAACGTCCACCACCGACAGCAAGCTCTTGTCAACCGCGCTCCAGCGCGCGATCCAGCCTGGCAATTGGTCAAAAGGTGTGCCGACCAGCACCGTGTACACCTCGAACTTGGCCAGTACCGCCAAGGCCGGCGCCGTGAAGTAGAGCAAGAAGATGAAGAACAAGGACCAGGCCACCGACTCACGCGCCTGCTTCACCGAGGGAGTGGTGTAGTAGCGCATCAGGATGTGCGGCAAGGCCGCCGTACCAATCATCAGGCAGAACACCAGCGCCAGGAAGTTCTTGCGAGAGATGTCGCTCGCCGCTTCGTCCTTGCCCGGGAACGGTGTTGCGTGCCGGATCGGTGGCGCGGACTTGGCCGCATTGCTGGTTCTGGCCGCCGTATAGGCTGCCTTGGCGGCAGCCTCATCCTTGGGCAGCGCAACCAGGGCCGCCTCGGCCGCCTTGATGTCCGCCATCGCGCCGTTACTGGCCTTGAGGTCCTCGATCTTCTTCTCGGCGGCGGCCTTGTCAGCGGCCATGGCGGCCGGCACATCCTTGAGCTTGGCAACAGCTTCCTCAGAGCGCGCCTTGAAAATGCCGCGAACTTCCAGTTCTTTCGGGTCTTTCAACAGCAACTCTTCCTTGGCCGTGACCTTCTCCAGCGTGTAGCCATAGACCGCTTGCGGAACCGGCACACCGGTGTGCTTGACCGAGAGCCACACCACGGGCAACAGGTAGGCGACGATCAAAATGATGTACTGCGCCACCTGGGTCCAGGTCACGGCACGCATACCACCGAGGAAGGAGCAAACCAGAATGCCACCCAGGCCGGCGAAAATGCCAATCTCGAAGGCCAGGCCGGTCAGGCGTGAAGTGATCAGGCCCACGCCATAGATTTGCGCCACCACGTAAGTGAAGGAGCACAAAATGGCGGCGAACACACCGATCAGGCGCGGCAGGTTGCCCTCAAAACGCGCACCCAAGAAGTCCGGAATGGTGAACTGACCAAACTTGCGCAGGTAGGGCGCCAGAAACAGCGCCACCAGGCAATAGCCACCCGTCCAGCCCAGAATGAAGGCCAGGCCACCAAAGCCAGTCAGGTACAAGGTACCGGCCATGCCAATGAAGGAAGCAGCCGACATCCAGTCCGCACCGGTGGCCATGCCGTTGTACATGGCGGGCACACGACGCCCGGCCACATAGTATTCAGCCGCGTCATTGGTTCGGCTCATCACACCGATGCCGGCATACAGCAGCACGGTGGCGGCCAGGAACAAGTAGCCAATCCAGTTTCTGGGCAAGCCCATTTGCTCCAGAACCGCCAGCACCACCACAAAGCCGAGAAAACCTCCGGTATACCAGCCATAGACCTTGTTCAGACCCTTCTTGAACTCGCTTTGGGTTTGTTTTTCGGTGCCAAACATCACTCTTCTCCTTCGGCAACGCCGTATTCAATGTCCAGTTTGTTCATGTAGCGGGCGTAGTACCAGATGATCACGCAATACACCACCAGCGCACCCTGCGCGGCCACCCAGAACGAGAACGGCCAACCAAAAAAGCTGAATGTCAGCGACTTGGCGAAAAACGCCAAGCCGAAGGTGACGACAAACCAGATCCCCAACAGGATCCCGGTTATTCGCAGGTTTTTGCGCCAGTACTCCTGGTGCCTTGCTGTTAGCTGCATAGCTTGCTCCTCATTGAAATAAACAACCACCTCAAAACGGCGCGGCTTTGTCGGACCAGCGCCACCTGAAGTGGGCCACTACCCACCTACCTCAACCACCGTCGACGAAACAACTCACACCGGGCGCAGGCCGGTTTCGCGCTCCAACTGGGCCGCCACCTTGGGCTCGAACCCACTCAAATGTCGGATCACGGCCCGAGCTTCATCGGGCTGCTGCAACGCCACGTGCAAGCGCGCGATCTGGTACCAACCAAACGGACTCATGGGCTGCAAGCTCGTATTGCGCCTGAGCGCAATCAAGGCCTCGGGCAAACGCCCTTGACGCACCAGCACAATGCCCAGTCCATACCAGGCGCGGTCCATCTTTTCCTCAATTGCCAGGGCTTCGCGAAAACCCGCTTCCGCCTCGTCCAGGCGCCCAAGCAGCTCCGCAACGAAGGCCAAATTGAACTGCGCGTTGGACACCTGCGGGGTCAAGTCTCGAACTTGTTCGAAGTAACGGTGCGCCAGGGTGTGGTCGCCGCGCTGCAGCGCGGCGTAGGCCAAGCTGCTGAGCGCATAAACGTCTTGCGGGGAGCGGCGCAAGATGTCCTTGAACACCCCGTCGGCACGTGCACGCAGGCTAAACAACAACAAGGCCTTGGCCTTCCAGGTCAGCGCCAAGCGCTCGAAGCGACCCAGCGAGGGGCCGCTCGGAGGATTAGATGGAACCGGATCTACTGGCATGCATTCACTCCCAATTGCATACAAAGGTCAATCTTCACCTTCACCACCAACACCCAAGCAATCAGCAACCAACTAACGGCCGCCAAGGGGATATGCTGGTCCAAAATGAACTTGGGGCTGACCCAGCGCGTGATCCAAAGGGCCGGCTTGGCCGCGATATCGAGCATCTGCCAAAAAATATTGGTACTTCGCTTGGCGCCCGCCAGCAGGCCCAAGATAAAGCGCCCGACGATGAACAGGAGCGAGAGCTCGATCAGGCTTTTTGCAATGATGACGGCCAACAACATGAATTTTTTGCTCTTTCTTTCGGACAACCTGTCTCAGCCCGCAATTTGGGACCAAGGGCTGACCGGATTCTGACGGATGGCTTACCGTAAACTTACAAACTAGGGTGTAACCAGCATCCGTATTTTTGCATTATGGAAAAGCAGAGGACTTCGACGGCAACCTAGGGTATGTCCCACCCGGACCGGAACCTACAATGAAGCGAGAAAAGCCAACATCGGACTACCAGTTGAGGAAGAACGCTCATGCATCGCTCCGACATCAAGGGACAGCGCCTGGTGGCCATCGTCTTGCTGGGGTGTGTGCTGTTCAACTACCCAGTGCTCTCGCTGTTCAGCAAACCTGGCACCTGGTTGGGCATTCCGCTGCTGTACCTGTACCTTTTCGCAGTGTGGGCGTTTCTGATCGGTTTGACCGCCTATGTGATTGAACGGCGCGAATAGGATCCCCAACGATGCTGCAGGGTTGGGTCATTGTCAGCGTGTCGTTTGCCTACCTGGGCGTGTTGTTTGCCATCGCCTACTATGGCGACAAGCGGGCCGATGCGGGACGTTCGATCATTGCCAACCCGACCATCTACGCCTTGTCGTTGGCGGTCTACTGCACCACATGGACTTTTTATGGCAGCGTCGGGCGCGCCGCCTCCAACGGCATTGGTTTCTTGCCGATCTACCTCGGGCCGACGCTGATCGCCGGACTGTGGTGGTTCGTGTTGCTGAAAATCATCCGCATCAGCAAGGCCAACCGCATCACCTCGATTGCCGATTTCGTGGCCTCCCGTTATGGCAAAAGCCAATTGCTGGGCGGCATGGTGACGGTGATTGCGGTGGTGGGCATCATTCCCTACATCTCACTGCAGTTGAAGGCGGTCTCCAGCAGTTTCACGATTCTGCTGCAATACCCGGCCATCGTGATGCCGACCAAGGTCGCCGCTCAAGCCTTGTGGCAGGACAGCGCCCTGTACATTGCCATGATCCTGGCCGCCTTCACGCTCTTGTTTGGCACGCGGCATCTCGATGCCACTGAACGCCACGAAGGCATGGTGGCGGCGATTGCATTCGAGTCGGTGGTCAAGCTGCTGGCTTTTCTGGCGGTCGGCCTGTTTGTGACCTTCGGGATCTTCAACGGTCTGGGCGACCTGTTCACCCAGGCCGAAGCGGTGCCCAAACTGAAGGCCTTGATGACGGTGGCCGATACCGGCAACAGCTATGGCAGTTGGTGGTCGCTGACGATCCTCTCCATGCTGTCGGTGATGCTGCTGCCCAGGCAATTCCAGATCGCCGTGGTGGAGAACGTCAACGAGCAGCACTTGCGCAAGGCAGTCTGGTTGTTTCCCTTGTACCTGCTGCTGATCAACATCTTTGTGCTGCCGATCGCCCTGGGCGGCATGCTCCACTTTCCGGCAGGCAACGTGGATGCGGACACCTTCGTGCTGACGCTGCCGATGGCGCAGCGGCACGAGGCCCTTACATTGTTTGTGTTCATTGGCGGCCTGTCGGCCGCCACCGGCATGGTGATTGTGGAAACCATCGCGCTGTCCACCATGATCTGCAACGACCTGGTCATGCCCCTGGCGCTACGCATCAAGGCCCTGCGGCTGAACGAACGCCGTGATCTGTCGGGCCTGCTGCTGGGCATCCGTCGCTGGGCGATCATGCTCATCCTGCTGCTGGGCTATATCTACTTTCGTGCCGCGGGCGACGCCTATGCCCTGGTCGCCATCGGTTTGATTTCCTTCGCCGCCGTGGCGCAGTTTGCACCGGCCATTTTTGGCGGCATCTACTGGAAAGGCGGCACGCGCAACGGCGCCGTGGCCGGACTGCTGGGCGGCTTTGTGGTGTGGGGCTACACCTTGCTGCTCCCGTCCTTTGCCAAGTCGGGCTGGTTGCCCTCCGAGTTTTTGCGCGAAGGGCTGTTCGGTCTGGAACTGCTGCGACCGCAACAGTTGTTTGGCTTGTCCGGTCTGGACGATATCTCGCACAGCCTGTTCTGGAGCTTGTTCACCAACATCGGTTGTTACCTCGCGGTGTCGCTGACGGACCGACCCAGCGTCGTGGAGACGCGCCAGGCGACCGCATTTGTGGACGTATTTCGCCACACCGTCGGGGTGGCCGACCGCTCGCTGCTGTGGCGCGGCAGTGCCCAGGTGCAGGACCTGCTGCCACTGATCGGCCGCTTTCTGGGGCCGGTGCGGGCGCGGGAGGCCTTCCTGAGTTACGCGCGAGGCCGTGGGCTCTCCAGCATTGCCGAACTGAAAGCTGACGCCGAGCTCGTGCAACACGCCGAAACCCTGCTGGCGGGCGCCATCGGCGGCGCCTCGGCGCGCGCCATGGTGGCCTCGGTGGTGCAGGAAGAACCGCTGAGCCTGGACGAAGTGATGAGCATCCTCGACGAGGCCTCGCAGGTGCGCGCCTACTCCCGGGAGCTGGAGCACAAGTCCCAGGAACTCGAAGCCGCCACCGCCGAATTACGCGCCGCCAACGAGCGCCTGAAGGAGCTCGACCGCATGAAGGACGACTTCATGTCCACCGTCACCCACGAACTGCGCACACCCTTGACGTCGATTCGCGCTTTCTCGGAAATCCTGCTCGAAGACCCCAAGACCGGCCTGGCCGAACGCAAGAAGTTCCTGGGCATCATCGTCAAGGAAACCGAACGCCTGACCCGACTGATCAACCAGGTGCTCGACATGGCCAAGATCGAATCGGGCAACGCCGAGTGGCACCCGTCCGAGCTGAACTTGCGCGAAGTGATTGAGGAATCGGTCGCCGCCACCTCCTCGCTGTTCAGCGATCGACATGTCACGCTGACACAAGACCTGGCCAGCGGCACCGCCCACATTCTGGCCGACCGCGACCGCCTGATCCAGGTGATGCTGAACCTGTTGTCCAATGCGGTGAAGTTCTGCGATGCCAAGCACGGCCAGGTGCACGTGACGCTGCGCCAGCACGACGGCGCCCTGCTGGTGACGGTGCGTGACAACGGCCCGGGCATCAGCCTGCCCAACCAAAGAATCATCTTCGAGCGCTTTCGCCAGGTCGGCAACACCATGACCGACAAGCCACAGGGGAGCGGCCTGGGTCTGCCCATCAGCCGTCACATCATCGAGCGTTTTGGCGGCAGGTTGTGGGTGCAAAGCGAACCGGGCAAGGGCGCCACCTTCTCGTTTACACTGCCCCTGCAGCAGGCCAATGCCAACCCTGCGGCGACGCCACTTTAGCCTGACTGGACCGCCCATGAGCCAACGCGTACTGATCGCCGACGACGAGCCCAACATTGTTGTCTCACTCGAATTCCTGATGAAGCGCGAGGGTTTCGACGTGCAGGTGGTAGCCGATGGGGAGGCCGCCTTGCAGGCCATCGCGGCGCGGGTGCCGGATCTGGTGCTGCTCGACATCATGCTGCCAAAAAAGGACGGTTTTGAGGTCTGCCAGCGCATCCGCGCCAACCCGCAATGGCAGGCGGTCAAGGTCGTGATGCTGACCGCCAAGGGGCGCGACACCGAGGTCAGCAAAGGCCTCGCGCTCGGCGCCGATGCCTACGTGACCAAGCCCTTTTCAACCAAGGACCTCGTGGCGCAGGTGCGCCAGTTGCTTGGGCTGGGCACCGCCTAGCGGCCTGGCCCGCCGCGGCACCGCGCTCATCCGCTTACGCCAACACGGCCCGCATGAACCACCGCCTCGCCGTCGGACTGGCTGCGCTGTACGGCCTGCTGGCGCTGCTGTTCAGCATTCTGGGTGCCGTGCTCTGGGCCGACATGCAGGACGTGGAGCGCCAGGCGGTACGCGACATTTTTCAGCCGCGCTTGCCGCTGGCGGTGTTCATCATCCTGCTTGCCTGGTCCGCCCTGGGTGGGCTGGTCTGGCTGCTCTACCGGGCCTATGCCCTGGCGCCCATGCGCATGCGCGAGCAGGCGCTGGTGATGGTTGCCTCCAACCCCTCCCTGCGGCTGCAGGAGCGCGGCGCCAGCGAGATTCGGACCCTGGCCCACGTGGTCAACGCCCTGGCCGACCAACGGGAGTCCCTTCAACGCGACGTGGCGCAAAAGATTGAACAGGCCAAGGCCTCGGTGGAAGAAGAGCGAAACCGGCTGGCGGCGCTGATGTCGGAGTTGACCCAAAGCGTGGTGGTATGCAACCTGGACGGGCGCATTCTGCTCTACAACAGTCGCGCCCGGCTGCAGTTCCAGGTCCTGGGTGCCACCACGCCTGGCGGCAATGCAACGCTGATTGGGCTTGGTCGATCCATCTTTGCCGTGATGGAGCGCAACCTGATCACCCATGCCTTGGAAAGCGTGCAGCACCGGCTGCGCCGCGGCAGCGCCCAGCCTTCGGCCAACTTCGTCACCACCACCCGGGCCGGACAACTGATTCGGGTGCAGATGGCGCCTGTGTTCGGTGCCGCGCTTGACGCCGGCGCCGATGCCCAACGGGTCATCAGCGGCTACGTGCTGATGCTCGACAACATCACGCGACTCGTGCAGGCCCAAAGCCAACGCGACCGACTGTTGCAAACGCTGACCGAAGGCAGCCGCGCCGCCCTGGGCAATGTGCGCGCGGCCGTGGAAAACCTGCTGCAATATCCGGACATGGAAGGCCAGCAGCGCGACCGCTTCGTGGGCGTGATCCGCGATGAAGTGCAAGCCATGAGCGAGCACCTCAACCGGGCCAGCGCCGACTTCTCCGATGCGCTGCAGGCGCACTGGCCACTGGAAGACATGCACGGCGCCGACCTGCTGCAGGCCGCGCGACAACGCATCGAGCAGCGACTCGCCCTGAGCGTGACGGTCGATGCCCTCGATCAGGACATCTGGATCCGGGTTGACAGCTTCGCGCTGCTGCAAAGCCTGTGCTACCTGGCGGCCCGTCTCAAGGAAGGGCGCGACGTCGACGCCGTGGCCCTGCGCCTGCGCCCGGCCGGACGCATGGCCGAGCTCGACATACTCTGGTCCGGGGTTGGTCTGGATGCCGGCACGCTGGCGGCCTGGGAACAGGCCACGCTGCGCGCCGGTGGCGAGGACTCACCCCTGACGCTGCACGAGGTGATCGAACGCCACGGCGGCGAGCTGTGGCAACAGCGTGATACCCACACACCCCTGTTCCTGATCCGCATGCTGCTGCCCACCACGGTGGCGCAGGACGCGGCGGACCCCGCCACCTGGCTGCGCAACGAAAGCCGCCCAGAGTATTACGACTTCGACCTGTTTCGCCAGACCGAGGAAACGCGGGCGCTGGATGACCGGCCGCTGACGCAACTGAGTTACACCGTGTTCGACACCGAGACCACCGGCCTGGAGCCCTCGGCCGGCGACGAAATCATTCAGATTGGCGCGGCACGAATTGTCAACGGTCGACTGCTTCGCAACGAAACCATCGACCAGTTGATCGACCCCAAGCGACGGCTCAAACCTGAGTCCATCCCGATCCACGGCATCACCGAGGACATGGTCAAGGGTCAGCCCAGCATCGCCGAGGTGCTGCCGGTGTTCCATGAATTCTGCGAAGACACCGTGCTGGTGGCCCACAACGCGGCGTTCGACATGCGCTTCCTGCAGCTCAAGGAAACTGCCACCGGCATTGTCTTCAAGCAACCGGTGCTCGACACCCTGCTGCTGTCGGCCGTGATCCACCCCAATCAGGAGTCGCACCGGCTGGAGGCGATTGCCGAGCGGCTGGGCATCCATGTGATCGGACGCCACACCGCGCTGGGCGATGCCATCGTGACCGGCGAAGTCTTCCTCAAGATGATCCCGCTGCTGGCTGAACAGGGCATCCATACACTGGGGCAAGCCCGCGCGGCCGCCGCCAAGACCTACTACGCCAGGGTCGGCTACTGACCTTTCACATCCAATCAAAAGATGGTACCGACACCTGCTTCCACCCCGCGCCAGGAACTCCTGGCCATGCACAGTCCCTTGAGTCAGATCACCAAACGGGAGCCCGTGACCGTGACGCTCGCAACGTCATTGCGCGAGGCGATCACCATCATGGATCGCCACAAGATCGGCTCCATCATCGTGATCGAGCCCGAGCGCCAACTGCCATTGGGCATCTTCACGCTGCGCGACCTGCTGCACCGGGTCACACTGCCGCAAGTCAGCCTTGACGAGCCGATTGCCTCCGTCATGACCGCCGGCGTGATCACTGTCAAGCCCGAAACCACCGCCTACGAGGCGTCGCTGATCATGGCGCGGCGCGGCCTGCGTCATCTGCTGGTGGTGGATGATGCCGCCAGGCTGGTCGCGATCGTGTCGCAGAACGATCTGTTTGCACTGCAGCGCTCCAACCTCAAGGACGTGAGCAACGATATTCGCCTGGCCCGCGATCTGCCGACCCTGCAAGTTTGCGCCAAGGAGGTGCAACGCATCGCCCTGGGGTTGGTGACGCAGGGCGTGGCGGCGGCGCAGTTGACCGAGTTCGTCTCCACCCTCAACGACCTGCTGACCCTGCGCGTGATCGAACTCACGCATGACGAGTTCGACCTGCCCGAGGTCAAGTGGTGCTGGCTGGCGCTGGGCTCCGAAGGGCGCTATGAGCAAACCCTGTGCACCGACCAGGACAACGGCATCATCTTCGAGTGCGACGACGACGCCTCGGCCGCCGAGGCGCTGCGCCAGCGGTTTCTGCCGTTTGCCCAGGCCGTCAACCAGAAACTCAACGCCTGCGGCTTCCCCCTGTGCAAGGGCGGCATCATGGCGGGCAACCCGCAATGGTGCCTGTCCCTGCCCGAATGGCGCGCACGCTTTCGCGACTGGATTGAACACCCGCAACCCAAGGCCTTGCTCAACGCCGCGATCTTCTTCGACTTTCG
The DNA here is from genome assembly GCA_030685025.1 of Rhodoferax sp. Taxonomy (GTDB): domain Bacteria; phylum Pseudomonadota; class Gammaproteobacteria; order Burkholderiales; family Burkholderiaceae_C; genus Rhodoferax_D. The sequence continues at coordinate 18,759 of JAUXWC010000215.1, read as the reverse complement.
CCCGCTGTACGGCTTTGAAGGTTTGAGCGACGCCCTGCGCACCTGGTTGCTCGAAGCCACCCGCAACGCGCAGTTATTCTTGCGCCTGATGGCCGACAACGCGCTGCAGTGCGCACCGCCGCTGGGTCTGATTCGTGACTTCGTTTTTGATGACAACAAGGACTATCCCAACACCCTGGACCTCAAGATGGTCGGTTCCCGGCCCTTTGTGGACGCCGCGCGCCTGCTCTCGCTCACCCACGGGGTGCGGCACACCAGCACCGCCCAGCGCTTGCTCGGCGCGTCCAAATCGGTCAATTTTGGGGGCGACGATGTGGCGGCGATGGTGGACGGCTTCTACTACATCCAGTTGTTGCGTTTGCGCCATCAGCACCAGGTGCTCGGTCAAAGTGGTGGGGGCAATCGCATCAATCCGGACCAGTTGAATGAGCTAGATCGTCACATCCTGAAGGAGGCCTTCAAACAGGCCCGCAAGCTACAAAGCCGACTGAAGATGGACTACCGGCTGTAGTCGTCATTGCGAGCGCAGCGTGGCAATCCATGGCGGCGTACGATTCGGGTGGCGTTGCTACGGCGACTTGCGCACCACGCCCGCGCCAACGGCGCCAGCGCGCTCCCAGTCACCGCTCTCGAACCAGGCATCGCCCGCCAGATAGGCGCGCAGCATCGGCAGGGCGTCAAAACCCCAGAACAACCTGCCATCGACCTCAAAGGTTGGCACGCCAAACACGCCTCGGTCTAGGGCAAGCTGCGTGTGCGCCGTCAGTTCGGCCTTGACCTCGGCGCTGGTCGGGTCACGCCGCGGCGCCAGTTGTTCGGTCAGCAAGCGCAAGCGTTCGGCGTCTGCTGCATTGGCGCCACCTTGCCAGACATGGTGAAAGATGGTCTCGGTTACGTAGCGATTTGGCAGCCCCTTGGCGTCGCAAGCCACCGCCAAGCGCAACAAGGCCAGCGGGTTGAACGGATGCGCGGCAGGCAATTGCAGGTCCACGCCATGCTGGTGTGCCTGCCACAAGACCTGGCGGTAAGTCCAGTCCCGCTTGGGGGCAATCTCGGCCGGACCCAACTGGCCATGGTGCTTGAGCAACGCGGCAAACAGCACCGGCTGGTAGCGCACGTTGTAGCTGTGCCCCATCAAGGCCTCGGGCAAGCGCTCGAACGCCAGGTAGGCGTAGGGAGAGATGAAGTCAAAATAAAACGTGATGTGTTTCATGCTACTCCTGATACTTTGCGGGACAGATCTTCAGCTCTGTCCTCAACTGATCGTCGGATGTCGGCTGTTCACTTTGCGGGACTGATCTTCAGCTCTGTCCTCAACTGATCGTCGGCTGTTTCGCGCGTTGCTCGATCAGGCCCCACACCACGCGCTGCTCCGGCGGCGCCATGCGCGACCAGTTGGTGATTTCCTCAATCGAGCGAAAGCAACCGGCGCACCAGCCACTGGCGTCATCCATGCGGCAAACCGAGGTGCAGGGCGAGGGCACGGCCAGGTTCGCGTCGCGTGCCAAACAGGCGCGCGCCAGGATGATCGACGTCACCATGGACGCAGGGGCCTGCTCGCTGCCTTGCACGATGTCCACCACCGGCGCATGCGTCAGCGACTCCAGGTCGCGCGGATGGAGCTTGAACACCCCATGCGGATGCCCGGCGGCGGCCCAGATTTCTTCAAAGCGAAACAAGTCGCGGTCGATCAGGGTCACGCCTTTTGTCGCGTGCGCCACGGGCGCCACGCCACCAATCGAAAAACCGGTGCAGCGTTTGACGAAATCAGCATCGGCGCGACCGATCTTGCCGACCAGCGCTTCGACCTTCTTCTCGTCCACGCGGCGGTCCCCCGAGGTCACCACCAGCACCGCCACATCATCGGATTTGCGCCGGAAGATGATGCTCTTGGCAATCTGCCCCACCAGAATGCCTAGCGCATCGGCCGCCTGCTGTGCGGTGCGCACGGCATCGTTGAGCAGCACCGGCCGGTGCGGATGCCCCTGGTCCCGCAGCAAGGCGGTAACGCGGCGCACGCCCTCGGGCAGGTCTTTCAGTTCGGCGTTGTCCATGTCAGGCGGCCCTCTTGTTGAGCAAGGCCGTGGCGGCGCGTGAATGGGGTTTGCGTTGCAGGAAGTCACTGATGAACTGGCCCGCATCGACCAACTTGTCCAGGTCAATGCCAGTCTCGATGCCCATGCCGTGCAGCAGGTACACCACGTCTTCGGTAGCCACATTGCCGGTGGCGCCCTTGGCGTAGGGGCAGCCGCCCAGGCCCGCCACCGAGGTGTCAAACTGCCAGACCCCCATTTGCAGCGCGATCAGGGTGTTGGCCAGCGCCTGGCCGTAGGTATCGTGGAAGTGACCCGACACATCGTTGATACCGTAATGCTGCAAGGTGGCTTCCAGGGCGCGCTGCACCTTGATTGGTGTGCCCACGCCAATGGTGTCGGCCACCCCCACGTGCTGCACACCAATACCCTTCATCAGAGCGGCCAGCATGGCCACACGCTCGGGCGCAATGTCGCCTTCATAGGGGCAACCCAGCGCGCACGACATCGCGCCACGCACAAAGATGCCGGCGGCGCGGGCGGCATCGACCACCGGCGCAAAACGCGCGATGCTTTCGGCAATCGAGCAATTGATGTTCTTCTGGCTGAAGGCCTCGCTGGCCGCGCCAAACACCACGATCTCGTCCGGCCAGAACGCGCGAGGCGCGGCGACGGCCGCCTCGAAGCCTTTCAGATTGGGCGTCAGCACCGAATAACGCACGCCCGGCTTGCGGCCAATGGCGGCCATCACCTGCGCGTTGTCGCCCATTTGCGGCACCCACTTTGGTGATACAAAACTGGTGACTTCGATCTCGGTCAGACCCGCATCCTGCAGGCGCTGCACCAGCTCCACCTTGACCGCCGTGGGTACGGGCTGCTTCTCGTTTTGCAGGCCGTCGCGCGGGCCGACGTCGACAAGTCTGACGCGCTTGGGAAGATGGTTGAAATTCATGTTTTATCCAAGCCTTGCATAAACCAAAAATCGCCCTCAGGCGCTCAGAGAGAAGCTATATCCCCAGTGGCAACTTGCGTGCGTCAAATCCCATAGCTTGCATCTCTCGGCGGAAGTTCGTCATCGCCAGCGGGAATGCCTGCGCGACCAGCATGTATTGATACTGTTCGCTCTCCAACTGCGCGAGCACCTCCTGCTCTGTGACTACGACCGCATAGTCGAACTTCGCCTCGTATTCGGCGTTGAAGGTCGCTTTTTGGTCGGGTTTTCCGTCGTTGACTGCCTCGGCAGTCAGCTCGATCTTTACCACGGCCTGCAAGACACCACCCGATACCATCGGCACGGCCAATCCAACCTCAATGTTTTGCGTGAGTTGAATCGACCAAGGTTCGGCACCGTTCCCTGGGTTCCTGTTCTCGCCATGAAACGCCAAGCCCCTGCACGAGACAAGTCTCGGACGCAATTCGGTCATTTCCATTTCTCTGTGTCTCGCCTATAGGGCCGCAAAGTCGTCTTGTTAGGCCCACGTGGTGAGCCATTGCGGTAGTCCGCCAAGGCGAAAGTCTTGGAAGATGTTGAAGTAGAGACAATTTCCTTCGCTTTGGAAAACTCGGCTTGCATGCCCTTCTCTTCCACCAACACCCAAAACGCAGCGTCACTGCGACGCACCAAGCGTAGCAAGTTGTCCATTGCCTCAGACTGGGCAACGTCGTCGTTCTCGTACTTGCTGAATGCCACCGGCCCGCCCCCAAACAAATTGGCGGCTTGGGTCTGCGTCAGCTTGAACCTCTCGCGCAAAGCACAAATCTCGGCCCCGGTCAGCAAGCCGTCGACGGACTTGCGAAAAGCCATGGCTGCGCGCTTGTTGGCGCGGCTTTCTTCCAAGCCAGCGGACTCTGAGCCGCAGGTGTCGCAGGTGGTGAACCGCAATGGCAGTGAAGTGGTCGTGCCTTTGTACGCATGCTCAGTCATTACCATGCCTTCAGTCACATGGCCTTCGCCGCAAATCGGGCAAAGCGCACTTGCTGCGCTCGCATTCATGTCTTTCATACTCACTCCTTCAGCGCGATGTATGGCAGGACACCATCAACACCAGCGCGCCACTCTTGGCAATCGCAAATTTCAAGAAATACTCTATGGCCATGTACTTGTGGGCAGTTGTGATCCACTCGTTGCGGCGCAGCAGGTAGGCGTCGCAAGCCGCCCATGCACGACGACCATCGGTACACCACTCCGAATCTCGGTAGTTGTGAGGCGCCAATTCCAAGAGCCATTGGGCAACATCCTCTGTATCCACATTCAGGTCACGTGCTTTTTGTTCACTCCCGCGTGTCCAAAAAACGCAAACTGCCTGCCGCAGCCGCAAGCGCATGAATCCTTGTCAATTCATACAGCGGACCCGGCCCAATCTTCCGACTCGCGCCCTCAGCAGGCAGAGGGCCACTGTACTCCGAAACAATGACGAAAGTTACCATGATGGTAATTTTAGAGACGTAATCCAGGTTATTGCTGTATATCCATCCACCGTTTTCGACGCTTTTGCCCCACACCCTATCAACCGGAGCCTTGACCTTGGCTTCCATGCGGCGGATGAGTTCGCGATTGACAGCGACAAGGGCATGCTCGGCTTCGATCTCGGCGACGATGGCGCGCTGCGGGGATGTCGGTCTACATTCACGCCAACACACCCGCCGAATTCTTGTCCCATTCAGAGCAAAGCTTCCTGAAGGAACGGCTGCGCTGATGCGCCAAGTCCAAATCAAATCGTGCTGAAAACGCCGGTTGATCAGTCGTCTCTCCGTACCCGGCCGGCATGTGATCGCGTACCCAACCTTTGGCATTTCGGGGGGTCTCCGGTTCGACCAAACCATCTTCTTTGTGGCATTGGAAACCACGGCAACCGTTCAATGACTCGGCCGCAGCAAGGAACCACGCCTCGTACTCCCGATTGGCCAACACCACCGCGACACGGCGATGAGGAATGATGGCCTGCGCCCGCTCCAACACGGTTGGCCCTTTCTCGGCCGGGCAATCATCGTCGGCATCGAACAAGATCAAGACCCAACCCGCATCACCACACTTGGCTGCTGCCAGCTGTAGGTGTCTTGAGAACTCTTCAGGACGGTTCAAGAACCGATCCTTGTAAACCCTGATGGGTGTCAAAACATCCACGTGATCGGCAGGTCCACGCCACTGAGACAGGCGTCGCAACAAAACGGGCAGCGCGGCAACCTCGCCATCTCCCTCCACGATAGAAGCTACCGCTGTCATGGTGCCAAAGCCCCAAACAATTCTGCTTGCGTAGCCGTCTGCTCACGCAAGAAGACATCGTCTGGCTTGAGCTGATTCAGGCGCAGCAATTCGCCAGCCGAAAACAGGTGATCCCGCATCACGCTGATGGAAGCGGCATCCAGCGGACCGATACGGGTGTCCCCGCCTTCAGAAACAACGGCCAAAATATGCTCCGGCCGAATGTTGCGGTCATCCAGCAAATCAGGACTATGGCTGGTCACAATAACTTGCGTCGTCTGGGAAGCTTTGGTCAAGGCCTCGCGCAATGCCGCACTCGCTGCCGGATGCAAAGCCGTTTCAGGCTCTTCGATCCCAATCAGAGAGGGGGCATGGTCCTGGTTGCCCTGAAACAAGGCGGTTAACACGCCCAATGCCCGCAAGGTGCCGTCGGACATGTTTTGCGCAGGGAAGCGCCATGGCGCTTGCGCCCCGGCAACCTCTTGGCGGAACTCCAGCGTCTCCAATGGCCCAATCTGTTTGCGCTCCAAGCCGTGCATCATCGGTACCATGGTTTGCAGGTAGCTTTCAATGAGCGTCAAATTTTCGGGTGCCACGCGCTCCAGATGCCCGATGACACTCACAATGTTTTCACCCACGGGCTTGAGCATGCGCCCATCCTGCGGCTTTTGGGGGTCGCGCATGAGTTTGGGATTGAGGTTGTAAAACCCCATGCCGATCAGCGCGTCAAAGACGGGCCGGAACACCGTCATCCCCGACACGCTGACTAAGGCCAGTCTGTCGGGTGTCACGGCAGGAAACGTCGGTTCGCTGCTGTTCTTGAGCACACCGCGCTCTACATGAAAAAACGGACCCTTGCCAACGCCACCGATTACACATTTCTCGGTCTGGACCTCATAGCCCCGGCCAGCCAGGGCGCCCACGTTAAAGGCGTAGAACCCTGCTTGACCAGTCGGCAAGACAAATTCCAACCGGATCGCGAAATTGTTCGGATGCCCGCTGGAACGCCTGCGCACCTCCATCAACCCGCCGCGCTCATTGAGCGCGTTGTCCAGCGATCCAGCCAATGCGTCGCGCACCAGATGCAGCGCATCCAAAAAATTGCTCTTGCCAGAGCCATTGGCACCTACCAAATAGGTCAATGGCCCAAGGCGCACATCACACGCGCCGATGCTTTTGTAGTTGCGCAGTACCACGCGGGTCAGAAAAACAGGGGATGTCATGCGGCACTCCATACTCGATCAATCGTGGTTGTGATTTTCACCTCAAAGCGACGGATGAGTTTGCGGTTGCTCTGGTAGTGTCAAAGTCCCCGCCCATGGCATCGACCTGCGCCTGAGTGAGCTTGACGTTGGATTCCAGCGCAATGTTGGCTTTGCCACGTTGTTCGTCAAAGAAACGCGAACCGGTCGATTCAAGCAGTTTGTTGATCTTGATGCGGGCTTCGGCTTCTTTGGCAGGCATGCTTGTATTGTGGGGGATCAGTATCCCCTCCCAACGTCGACGACACCCCTGATGGATTGCCCACGCTCCAATGCCAGAATCTTGCCGGCAATTTGAGCAATGGTTTCCTCGCGCAGGGTGCGCGCCGAGGTGTGCGGCGTTAGCATGATCTTCGAATGCCGCCAGAACGGGTGCTCGGCCGGCAGCGGTTCGCTGCGAAACACATCCAAGGTGGCGCCGGCCAAGTGGCCACTGTCGAGCAGTTGCAGCAAGTCATCGTCCACCAGGTGCGCGCCGCGTGCCACGTTGATCAGGTAGCCGCCCGCCTGCAATTGGGACAGGTTGCGCCGGTTCAGGATATCGCAGGTGTCGCTCGTCAGCGGCAACAGGCAAACCAAGACCTTGCTGGCCGACAAGAAATCAATCAACTGGGCACCACCGGCAAAACAACGCACGCCCTCGATTGCGTGCTGGCTGCGGCTCCAGCCCATCACCGGAAACTCGAATGCCGCCACGGCCTTGGCCACCCGCTTGCCCAATACACCCAGGCCCATGATGCCGACCGGCCAATCAGCACGCACACGCGGCTTGCGGAACGACCAACGACCTTCTCGGGTGTCGGTTTCGTAGGCATCGAACTCGCGGAAGTGGCGAATCAGCGCATGGCACACGTATTCGGCCATCTGCACCGACATACCCGCGTCTTCCAGGCGCACCAGCGCGGTGTGGGGTGGCAAACGCAACTTGAGCAAGGCATCCACCCCGGCGCCAATGTTGAAGGCCGCCTTGAGCCGGGTCTGCTCATCGAAGAACTGTTGGGGTGGCGCCCACACCACGGCGTAGTCGGCCTGCGGCGCACCGCTGGCCCACAACGAAACCTCGGCCTGCGGCAGCGTCGCACGCAAGCCATCGAGCCAAGGCTCGGGCCTGGAATCGACACAACAAAAACTGATACGCATGGCGCCGCTCAGAGTTCCAGGCGCAGCAGCTCGCTGCCCTCGGCAACTTGATCACCGGGCTCGAACAACAGCTCGGCCACCACACCGGCGCCGGGCGCGGCGATGGTGTGTTCCATCTTCATGGCCTCCATCACCGCCAAGGTTTGGCCGCGCGTGACGGTGTCGCCCGCCTTCACTGCAAACGACACCACCTTGCCCGGCATCGGCGCCGTCAGACGCCCACCCTCGGCCTGGGCGTCGCCAGCATGGGCCAACGCGTCAACCACCGTGATCTGCGTGGCGCCCAGGGCCGAGAACACGTGCACCACGTCGGCCTGCTGGTAGACGCTGACAATCTGGCGCTGCGTGCCAAACCGCACGTCATAACCCTGCGTGACCGATGTGAAAGTAAACACACCCGACTCACCCGCCACCTCCAGCGCCAGGGCGCCGTCGTGCAGACAGGTCAGTTGCACGATATGGGACTGGTCGTGAAACAGGTAGTCAAAACGACGCGTGCTCGGGCCGTGCGAGCGCCAGCCGTCGTGCCGGCCCCAGGGGTCCAGCCAGCCGCTCTGCGCGGTGCTGCACGCCTCCGCCGCCCGCTCCTGCGCCAGGGTGTGCGCCACGGCACTGGCCACGGCCAGCGCCAGCCCAACACGCTCCTGCTTGAACAACACCGCCTGCTCGCGCGGAATCAGCGCGGTATCGAGATTGGCTTGGCTGAATGAGTCGGTCTGGATGACATGTCGCAAGAACTGCACATTGGTGCTGGGACCCACGATGTGGGTATGCGCCAGCGCCACATCGAGCCGCGCCAGCGCCTGCTCGCGCGTGTCGCCGTGCACGATCAGCTTGGCCACCATCGAGTCATAAAACGGCGAGATCGCGTCGCCCTGGCGCACGCCGGAATCAACCCGCACTACACCCCGCTCGAAGTTGGTGCAATGGGGTAGCCCATAGACGTGCAAGGTACCGGTGGCGGGCAGGAAGTTGTTGTCCGGGTTCTCGGCGCAAATGCGCGCCTCGATGGCGTGGCCAGTCAACACCAACTGGTCTTGCCGCAGCGGCAAGGGCTCGCCACTGGCCACGCGCAACTGCCACTCCACCAGGTCCTGGCCGGTGATGGCTTCCGTCACCGGGTGCTCCACCTGCAAGCGCGTGTTCATCTCCATGAAGAAGAAGTTCATCGTGCCGTCTGGTCGCTGCTCGACGATGAACTCCACCGTGCCAGCCCCCACGTAATTGACCGCACGAGCCGCTGCCACCGCCGCTTCGCCCATCTGCGCGCGCAGGGCGGCGGTCATGCCGGGCGCCGGGGCTTCCTCCAGCACCTTCTGGTGGCGCCGCTGCACCGAACAATCGCGCTCGAACAGGTAGACGTAATTGCCCTGGCTGTCACCAAACACCTGAATCTCGATGTGGCGCGGGCGCTGCACGTATTTCTCGATCAGCACCGCGTCGTCACCAAAGCTGTTGATGGCCTCCCGCTTGCAGGAGGCCAGTGCCGCGTCGAAGTCGGCCTCCTTGTCCACGGCACGCATGCCCTTTCCACCACCGCCGGCGCTGGCTTTGATCAGCACCGGGTAGCCGATATCGTCGGCCTCCCGTTTGAGCAAGGCCGGGTCCTGGTCCGAGCCGTGGTAACCCGGCACCAAAGGCACGCCGGCTTTTTCCATCAGTCGCTTGGACTCGGCCTTCAAACCCATCGCCTTGATGGCCGAGGGCGGCGGCCCGATGAACACCAGTCCGGCATCGGCACAGGCCTGGGCAAACTCTTCGTTCTCGCTCAGGAAGCCATAACCCGGATGCACCGCCTGCGCACCAGTGGCCTTGGCGGCCTCCAGGATGCGCTCCCAGCGCAGGTAGCTGTCCTTGGGCGAGCTGCCGCCAATGTGCGCCGCCTCGTCACACGCCGCCACGTGTTTGGCGCTGGCGTCGGCATCTGAATACACCGCCACCGTCTTGATGGCCATGCGCCGGGCCGTCGCCGCCACGCGGCAAGCGATTTCTCCGCGGTTGGCGATGAGAATTTTGTTAAACATGGTGGTCTCCCGCTTCGAAATCGCCTGTGCATGCTTCGCATGCCACGCAATTTGGCTGCGCCGCTGCGCCGCGTTGCGGCTGGTCTCCGCGGTTGGCGATGAGAATTTTGTTAAACATGATGTGGTCCTTGTTGTCTGTTTAGAGCGAATGACACTTACTTAAGGAATACACGGTTTGCTCTGAGTGTTTAGTGGGTTGTATGCCGAGCTATTGTGCTGGACTCGCAGCAGGGTAGGGGCGCACGCCGCCGTTCGTGTCCTCCGCCCTACGGGCTCCTCCTTGACCTCACTGTGGCGTGCACCCCCACCCTGCTGCTGCGAAGGGCCGCTTTGCTCGCAGACCAACGAACCACGCAACGCGGGACCAGGCTGCCTGGGTGTTCTGCGCAGGTCAAGGGGGAGCCCGCAGGGCGGAGGACACGGAGCAGAACACCCAGGCAGCCTGGTCCCCGCGCCCGCCAACTGGCGCATGCTCTCTTTTGCAGTCGTCCTAGTCCCATGCATCGACCTACCACCAAACCGGGATTTCTTGGGTAATCACGCCAAGTAAGTGCCATTCTGTTTAGAGCCAACTCGGCTTGCGTTTTTGCAGAAAAGCCTGCACGCCTTCCTTGCCTTCAGCGCTGGCGCGGATATCGGCAATGCCTTCGACCGTGCGGGCAATCAGGGTCGCATCGATGTCGCGACCGGCGACATCCTGCACCAGGGTCTTGCAGGCGCGCACAGCGTTCGGGCTGGCACTGACCAAGGCCTTGACCAGCTCGTCCACCTTGGCATCCAGCGCGTCGGCCGCCACCAGCTCGTGGACAAAACCGATGCGCTGCGCCTCGGCGGCGCTGAAGCGTTCGGCGGTCAAACAGTAGCGGTGCGCGGCGCGCGCACCCATGGCCCGAATCACATACGGACTGATGGTGGCCGGAATCAACCCGAGCTTGACTTCGCTCAGGCAAAACGTGGCCGTGTCGACGCTGACCGCCATGTCGCAGGCCGCCACCAACCCCATGCCCCCAGCGAACACGTCGCCCTGCACCCGCGCCACGGTGGGCTTGGGACAGGCATAGATCACCCGCAGCATCTCGGCCAGCTTGCCCGCATCGGCCAGGTTCTCGGCGCGCGTGTAATCGGCCATGCGCCGCATCCAGTTCAGGTCGGCGCCGGCGCAGAAGGCCGGGCCAAGGGCTGCCAGCACCACCGCGCGCACATCGTCCAACCTGACGGCCTGCGCAAACGCCTGGGTGATCTCGGCAATCACCTCGTCGTTGAAGGCGTTGCGCACGTCCGGGCGGTTGAGCGTGACGGTCAGGACGTGGTCCTGTTGGGTAACTTGCAGCGCGGCCATGGCTTACATCCGGAACAGGCCAAACTTGGTCTCTGGAATCGGCGCGTTTAGCGACGCGCTCAATCCCAGGGCCAGCACGCGGCGCGTGTCGGCGGGGTCAATCACACCGTCGTCCCAGATGCGGGCAGTGGCGTAGTAGGGGTGGCCTTGGGACTCGTACTGGTTGCGGATGGGGGCCTTGAAAGCCTCTTCTTCTTCCATGCTCCAGGTGCCGCCTTTGGCCTCGATGCCGTCGCGCTTGACGGTAGACAGCACGCTGGCGGCCTGCTCGCCACCCATCACCGAGATGCGCGCGTTGGGCCACATCCACAGGAAGCGCGGGGAGTAGGCCCGGCCACACATGCCGTAATTGCCGGCGCCAAAACTGCCGCCAATGATGATGGTGAATTTGGGCACCTGAGCCGTGGCGACAGCCGTGACCATCTTGGCGCCGTTGCGGGCGATGCCTTCGTTTTCGTATTTGCGCCCCACCATGAAGCCGGTGATGTTCTGCAGAAACACCAGCGGAATCTTGCGCTGACAACACAGCTCGATGAAGTGCGCGCCCTTGAGCGCCGACTCGCCAAACAGGATGCCGTTATTGGCCACGATGCCCACCGGCATGCCCTCGATGTGCGCAAAGCCGGTGATCAGCGTGGTGCCGTAGCGCGCCTTGAATTCGTCAAACTCGCTGCCGTCCACGACGCGGGCAATGATCTCGCGCACGTCAAACGGCTTGCGCGTGTCGGTGGGAATCACGCCATACAACTCCTCGGCCGCAAACTTGGGTGCTGCCACCGGCCGCGTGGCCAGGCTGATCGGCTTGCGGTGGTTGAGCTTGCTCACCGCACTGCGCGCCAGGGCCAAGGCGTGTAAATCGTTTTGCGCCAAGTGATCGGCCACGCCCGACAGGCGCGTGTGCACGTCGCCACCGCCCAGGTCTTCGGCCGTGACCACCTCGCCGGTGGCGGCTTTCACCAATGGCGGGCCACCCAGAAAAATGGTGCCCTGGTTCTTGACGATGATGGTCTCGTCGCTCATGGCCGGCACGTAGGCGCCGCCTGCGGTGCACGAACCCATCACCACCGCGAGCTGCGAGATGCCCTGCGCGCTCATGTTGGCCTGGTTGAAGAAGATGCGGCCAAAGTGCTCGCGATCCGGAAACACCTCGTCCTGCGTCGGCAAGTTGGCGCCGCCGGAATCGACTAGGTAGATGCAAGTCAGGCGGTTCTGTGCGGCGATCTCCTGGGCACGCAAATGCTTCTTGACGGTGAGCGGAAAGTAGGAGCCGCCTTTGACCGTCGCGTCGTTGCAGACAATCATGCAGTCCACGCCCGACACGCGGCCGATGCCCGCCACCACGCCGGCGCTGGGGGCACTGTCAGAGCCATCCCGCTCGGTGTACACGCCCATGGCGGCCAGCGGTGCGATCTCCAGGAACGGCGTACCAGGGTCCAGCAGCAATTGCACGCGGTCGCGCGGCAACAGCTTGCCGCGCGCCGTGTGTTTGGCCCGCGCGGCCTCGCCACCACCCAGCGCGGCCTTGGCCAACTGCTGGTTCAGGTCGTCGACCAGGCCGCGCATGGCCAGTGCATTGGCCTGAAAATCCGCGGAGCGGGCGTTGAGTTTGCTTGTCAGAATGGTCATGGGAGCGTCTCTGGTTTCAGGCGGTTTTGTCTTCTTGCAGACCCAGTTGCTGTTTCATTTCATCACGGATTTTGAACTTCTGGATCTTGCCGGTGACGGTCATCGGGAACTGCTGCACGAAGCGAATGTAGTGGGGCACTTTGTAGTGCGCAATCTGCCCTTTGCAAAAGGCCTTGATGTCGTCCTCGGTCACGGTCTGGCCGGCGCGCAGGATGATCCAGGCGCACAACTCTTCGCCGTATTTGGCGTCCGGGATGCCCACCACCTGCACGTCCTGCACCTGGGGATGGCGGTACAAAAATTCTTCAATCTCGCGCGGGTAAATGTTCTCGCCACCCCGAATCACCATGTCCTTGATGCGCCCGACGATGTTGACGTAGCCCTGCGCATCCATGGTGCCAAGGTCGCCGGTGTGCATCCAGCCCTGCGCGTCAATCGCTTCGGCGGTCTTGTCCGGGTCGCCCCAGTAGCCGTGCATCACCGAGTAGCCCCGCGTGCACAACTCGCCCGACAGGCCGGGTGCCACGATCTCGCCGATCTCTGTGTCGATCACCTTCACCTGTAAGTGTGGCTGGACCTGGCCCACGGTGGCGACGCGCCGCTCCAGCGGCGTGTCGGTGCTGCTCTGGCAACTCACGGGGCTGGTTTCAGTCATGCCGTAGGCGATGGTCACCTCCGACATATGCATCTGGCTCACCACCCGCTTCATCACCTCGATCGGACAGGGTGAGCCTGCCATGATGCCGGTGCGCAAACTCGACAAATCAAACTCGGCGAAACGCGGATGGTCCAGCTCGGCAATGAACATGGTAGGCACCCCGTGCAACGCGGTGCAGCGCTCGTCCTGCACGGCTTGCAGCACGGCCAGGGCATCAAAACCATCGCTGGGGTAGACCATGGTGGCGCCGTGGGTGATGCAGGCCAGGTTGCCCAGCACCATGCCAAAGCAGTGGTACAGCGGCACCGGGATACACAAACGATCAGCCGGCGTGAGCCGCATCGCCTCACCAATGAAAAAACCGTTGTTCAGGATGTTGCGGTGCGTTAGCGTGGCCCCCTTGGGGTAGCCGGTGGTGCCGCTGGTGAACTGGATGTTGATCGGCTGGTCGGCACGCAGCGTCGGCGCAATCGCCGCCAGGCGCGGGTCATCTGCTTGACCCGCTGCCAACAGCGCGGAGAAACGCAGCAGCCCCGGCCCTTCGTCCGCCGCTCCGGGCTCGTCCAGCCACACCACGTGGCGCAAGGACGGCAGGCGCGGCGCCTGTAGGGCGCCCGCTGGCGCGGTATCGAGTTCAGGCGCCAACTCGCGCAGCATGCCAAGGTAGTCGCTGCTCTTGAAGCGCGGCATGGTGACCAGTGCCTGGCAGCCCACCTTGTTGAGCGCGTACTCCAGCTCCGCCGTGCGGTAGGCCGGGTTGATGTTGACCAGAATCAGCCCCACCTTGGCGGTGGCCAGTTGCATCAACAACCACTGGGCGCAGTTGTGTGACCAGATGCCGACCCGGTCGCCCGGCTGTAGGCCCAGCCCCAGCAAGGCGCTGGCCAGTTGGTGCGTGGCATGCTGCAGTTGCCCATAGGTGTAGCGTTGCTGTTGATGCACGCTGACCAGCGCCTCGTGCTCTGGCAGGCGCGCCGCCACGGCATCAAAGTAGTCGCCCAGCGTTTGCTCGATCAGCGCGGCGTCGGTCGCGCCGCTGGACAGGCTGCGGGTCAGTTCGGCTGCGCCGGTGGCGCTATCAAGCAGTGGGGAAGGCATGTCGACGCTCTCCTGGATGGGCGGTACAACAACTAAGGGAGCCAGAAATTGCCGATACACCGGTTTGCGTCATTGCGAGCGAAGCGCGGCAATCCACGGTGGCGTGCCTCAAACATGATTGCCGCGCTTCGCTCGCAATGACGGGGATAGAGGTACTTTTGCAATTTCCGCTTCTCTAACACTGAAAGCTTGCGGGTCAGACCACTTTGCACATTAAAGGTGCTCTGACCCCAACTAAGACTGAGACCTTGCGGGTCAGAATGTGGCAAGCATAGGCCACACCCGCCTGCCGCGGCTGCCAGCGAGGTTGCAAATTGTGCCAAACTTCTGCTTGCCGCTTCAGCGACCACGCCATGCCCGACTCCCGCCGACCCAAACCACCCACTCCGCTCGCGTCTGGCGTAACCGCCGTGACACCGATCGCCTTTGTGCAAGCGATTTTGCTGGCCTACCGGCGTTGCGGCATGGACCCTACGCAGGCCCTGAAACAGGCACAGATTGCGCCAGCACTTCTGCGCGATCCGGCGGCACGGATCACCGCCATGCAGATGGAACTGATCTCCGGAGCGGCGATGCAGGAACTCGATGACGAGGCGTTGGGCTGGTTCTCCCGGCGCTTGCCCTGGGGCAGCTACGGCATGCTGGCGCGCGCCTCGCTGAGCGCGCCCAACCTCGGCGTGGCCTTGAAACGCTGGTGTCGCCATCACGGTCTGATTGCCGACGACATCACGCTGGCGCTGAGCGTCAGCCAGGACAGCGCCACGCTGAGCATCACCGAGCAGCGCGACCTGGGACCGCTGCGCGAGTTCTGCCTGGTCTCGGTGCTGCGCAACGTGTTGGGCCTGGCCTGCTGGCTGATCGATTCACGCATCCCCCTGCAAGGCGCCCAGTTCGCCTTTGCTGCTCCGGCGCACCAGAGCGTGTACCCGGTGCTGTTTGCCGGCCCGAGCCAGTTTGAAACCAGCCCGAGCGCAATCCGCTTCGACGCGCGCTACCTGGCCCTGCCGCTGCGCCGCGACGAGTTGGCCCTGCAACACATGTTGCAGCGCGCGCTGCCGCTGACCGTGTTGCAGTACCGGCGCGACCGCCTGCTGGTGCAGCGCGTTCGCCAGGCCTTGGCCAACGAGTTGACCCAGGCCCACCACGCCGACGCCCTGGCGACCCTGCTGCACCTGTCGGCGCGCACGCTGCACCGCCAGCTCAAGGAGGAAGGCGCCTCACTGCAGGCCTTGAAGGATGAGGTGCGCCGGGGCCGCTCGCGCGAGTTGCTGCTGCGCACCGAACGCCCGATCAAACAGGTGGCGCAGGCGGCCGGGTTTCGCAACGAGAAGAGCTTCATCCGCGCCTTCCGGAGCTGGACTGGCCAGTCGCCCGCCGAGTTCCGGCGCGCCAGCGTGGCGCTGGCCTGAGCGCCCGGCAGCGGGCTAGCGCAGCAGCACCTCCAGCCGCTGCAGCACGTCCGGCGCCATGGCTGCCGGCTGGGTGACCAGGGCCGACTGCAAGGCGGCGTGCGCCGCGGAGGCCGGTCGCTCGCGCCCCAGGATCGCAATGGCCGCCGCCGCAATGTGTTGCGCGTGGCCGGCGTTCTTCATCAGGTTGGCGATGGCCGAGTCGGCCGTCACATGGGCTTCGCGCGGGTGCCAGCAGTCGTAGTCGGTCACCATCGCCAGGGTGGCGTAGGCCATCTGGGCCTCGCGCGCCAGCTTGGCCTCCGGCATGTTGGTCATGCCAATCACGCTGGCGCCCATGCCGCGGTACCAGTTGGACTCCGCCAAGGTGGAAAACTGTGGCCCCTCGATACACACATAGGTGCCGCCCCGGTGCAATGTGATTTGCTCGGGCAGGCCGGCGTCGCGCATGGCGCGCGCCAGCACGTCGGACAAGGCCGCGCAAACCGGCTGCGCCAGCGAGGCATGCGCCACCGCGCCAGCGCCAAAGAACGTGCTGTCGCGACGCTTGGTCAGGTCAATGAACTGGTCCGGCAGCACCATGTCCAGCGGTGGCAGTTCCTCGCGCAACGAGCCCACGGCCGACATCGAAATCACATAACGCACCCCCAGTTGCTTGAGGGCGTAAATGTTGGCGCGGTACGGCACCTCCGACGGTATCAGCCGATGGCCACGCCCATGCCGGGCCAAGAAGGCCACTGCCACGCCGTGTAGCGTGCCAGCCACCAGCACGTCCGAGGGCTTGCCGTAGGGCGTGCTGAGGTCCAGCTCCTGCGCGTCTTGCAGGGCGTCCATCTGGTACAGGCCACTGCCACCGATCACGCCAACGAGGGCTTGCTGCATGTCTGAATCCTTTCGGGTGTCTGATTGGGTTCGCGCCAGTGTAATGAATCCACCCCCGGCCGCGACTTGAGGTATACCGCTTGATGCTGTTCACCGCTCTGCCACCTTACTTGACGCCATTCACTGCATGAAGAAACTCGTTCTGGTTGGAGGCGGACACGCCCAGTTGTCAGTGTTGCAGGCGCTGGCCACGGCGCGCGTGCAAGGCGTGGAAACCACGCTGATCACGCCGTCCGCACACCAGAATTATTCCGGCATGCTGCCAGGTTGGATGGCGGGCCACTACAGCCAGGCGCAATGCCGCATCGACCTGCGCCCCTTGGCCCAGGCGGCGGGGGTGAAGCTGGTGCTTGACCACGTGACCGGCCTCGACGCCACTCAACGCCGCGTCCATTTGGCGGATGGGCAAAGCGTGGACTACGACGTGTTGTCGCTCGACATTGGCAGCGAGACCGCCAGTTCCGGCCTCAACGCGCTGGGCGACAAGCTGCTGCCGATCAAGCCGCTGGACAACTTCTTTGCTGCCTGGCCAGCGGTACTGGCTGAGGCGCGGACTCAGCAGGGCTTCCGGCTGGTGGTGGTGGGCGCCGGCGCCGGTGGCGTGGAGGTGGCGCTGGCCGCGCGCCACGCCTTCAGCCAGGCGGCTCTGGACGCCCAGGTTGCGTTGGTGGCGGCCGACACCGGCCTGCTGCCCGGCCACGGGGCCGGCGTGCAGCGGCGCGTGCGCCAGCTCGCCAAACGCTTCGGCCTGGTGCTGCACTTTGCGCAGGCGCTGGCCACGGCGCGGGGATTGACCCTGTCGGACGGCCAGGTGCTGGCGGCCGACTGCGTGATCGCCGCCACCGGCGCGCGCGCGGCACCCTGGCTGGTGGGGACCGGCCTGGCACTCGACGACGCGGGCTACGTGCTGGTGAATGCGCACCACCGCAGCCTCTCGCACGCGGACGTGTTCGCCGCCGGCGACACCTGTGCGCGCCAGGATGTGGCGATGGCGCGCTCGGGTGTGCATGCCGTGTTTGCCGGTCCGGTGTTGGCCCACAACCTGTTGGCCACCTTGAGCGGCGGCGCGCTAAGGGCCTATCGACCCAAGCCGCGCCCCCTGTACCTGCTGGCCTGCGGCCCGCGCTATGCCGTCGCCTCCTGGGGCGGCTGGTCGGCGCAGGGGGCTTGGGTCTGGTATTGGAAGGATTGGATTGATCGGGGGTTCATTCGGCGGTTTTCGGGGTGAGGGCGCTCTGGGCCAATCGCTCGCGAGGCACCAGGATATTTGTCTAACAGCAATGGGTTCGCCAATCCCCAGCGGGAACCAAAGAACACACCATGCCGCACTGCCAGTCAATGCGTGATTACAAGACGTACGGATTGCGCACACCGGGAAGGGTGGCAGCAAAGTCTTTGATGTTTCTCGTCACCAGCAGTCGGCTATGGACTTGGGCGGTGGCCCAGATAACGGCGTCCGGTAGTTTGACGGCGTTGGCTTTGCGCAAATCCACCGCGCGTGTGGAAACCGCTGAGTCCAGCGGCAAGACGACAAATCCCGAGAGAAAACCGTCTACCGCCGATTGATCTTGCGCGCCAGTCCCGATTTGAACCTCCATCCACGAAATGATGGAAATTGCTTTGTCTTGGTAAAGCGCCAATTCCGAACGCGCCTGGTCGACACCGTTGAGAAAATCGATCAGGATGTTGGTGTCAAACAGCGCCTTTACCATTCCGAACGAAGCCTCGCCTCAACCGCCAGCCCGTCGTCGCGTCTTTCTTTCCAGATTCCAAACGCCTGATCAGCGTTTTCGACCGGTTTGAATTTCGCGAGGTACTGGGACACGGCCTGCCGAATCAATTCGGCACGTGAAACATGCTGAATTGAGGAGAGTTGATCCAACGCTCTGAGGTCATCCTCCGGAATGCCGACGAGTGCGCGACGCATGACTTGATCTCCATGATATCTGATGCCGATATCATACTCGAACCAATGATTCACGCTCGCGCCAACCCACTTCAGCCCCTGTAAGCCACTGAGGAGCGGTTCCTCGCCTAATCTGCCGCCAGAGTCATTGCGAGTCAGGCGCCCAGTTCTCCAAAGGCA
>JAUXWC010000205.1 GCA_030685025.1 Rhodoferax sp. | reverse complement strand
GCCACTCGTCGATCCATTGCTGTACCCGTGATTGGTTGCGGGCCAGAGTGGCGCAGCCCGGTTCTCGTCTTCGGAATATGAAGGCGGCAATTTCGGTTGTGTCGGTTGCGCATGCACAATCCTCAGCCATGAAGGAATCCGTGTCATCAGAACCCCAGAAGCCCTGGGCCGATGCTGCCACCATCAACGTAGTGGGACGGATTCCCAAGCCGGCGCCGGTCAGCGAGGGCATCGTACCCACGTTGGTGGTCTATTGCTCACCAGTCTGCCCAATCGGCGCGCCATTCTTGGCGACCTCAACAATATGTTCGACCTCAGTCGTCGCCACGGCCGATCCATGGCGGTGATCCTTTGCGACCTGGATCATTTCAAACGCGTCAATGATGAACTGGGCCACCCCACCGGCGATGAGGTGCTGAAGGCCTTCGCCAGCCGTATTCGCGGCGTCCTGAGAGACTCGGATTCGGCCGGGCGAGTTGGCGGCGAGGAGTTCCTGCTGGTATTGCCCGAGACCGATCTGGAGGGCGCTGGTCTGCTGGCGGAACGCCTTCGAAGCGCGCTCGCCAACGAGCCGGTACAGCTTGCCTCAGGTCAACGAGCGGTCACCTGCAGCCTGGGTTTTGGATGCCAGCGGGCCAGCGATCCAGACAGCGGGGCGCTGGTGGCTCGGGTTGATGGGGCGCTCTACAAAGCCAAAGGTCAGGGGCGCAACCAGGCCTGCTCGGCGTAGAAGCAGGCGGTTTGGTCACGCGTGCGTCGCTGTGGCAGGGTTTGGGACAGTAGCCCCCGCCTCATGCTGTCAAAGGCCCAGAAAACGCAGTTCCAGAGGAGACTAACTTGCTTGCAAGTTGTGTCGGCGCTATACCGACGGGGGCCACTGCCCCGAACTCTGCGGGCGTGGATTTTGGCTCTGTGAAGGGGCGGTTGGTTTTTGCCAATGGCAGTAATGCAGCCAAAGCGGTCGATCAACTGAAGATCCGGAGTATCGGGTCTTGGCCAGGAGCGGACATCGGTGCGTGACTGGTCTAGAGTAGCGGATCTTGTGGGCACCAGCAGGCTACTGTTACGATGCCCAATGCACACCGACGTTGGTAAGCAAGTTCTAGCACCAGGCCGTTTGAATCGAGGGAGAATCCGGATTGCTTAAACCAACATTGCATCATTTTGAGCGTGCCGCGCGCGAGATTGCCGCACACGGGGACAACGACACACTGCCATTTGACCTCGATGTACGGTTCTGCGGTGATCAAATCGATGCGCTGGCAGCCATAGCGTTCGGCTTCTACAGCGAGCTGCGGGACGGCCCAACTAAGGAGTGCCACGAGCGAATCGCTGCTATACATGTGTACAGCGAACGGCTCATCGCACCGTCAGGGCCCGCGGGCTTCAGGGTGGTCACGAAGATTCACCCATTCTGGAACATCTACCTCAATGGCCTCGCCATCGCGATTGCAGAAGCGCTGGAGCCGCAGCGCGAATCCCGCGCACATTCATACAGGTTTACTCCTGGTGACAGCGCGCAACTCTTTGATCCGAATCGCTCGTGGCGGGCATTCAAGGAGGCGACCGTTCTTCATGCCGACTCAGCAGGTCCGGACGCAGTCGTCGCGCAGACGGACATCTCCAGTTTCTACGACCACGTCTCGCATCACTACATCGAAAACGTAATCAACGACCTAGGAGAAGATGGCAAGCAAGTCTCGAAGCAGGTCAACTCATTGTTGGGCAAGCTTTCCGCCGGAAGGTCCTTTGGCCTTCCCGTCGGGGGCCAGGGTGCGCGTGTTCTCGCTGAACTTCTTCTTAACGAGGTTGATTCTGCCCTAACAGCCGCAGGTGTGAAGTGGAACCGCTATGTCGACGACTATGTGTTGATTGCAGCCAATACGGCCGACGCCTATCGCGCCCTCGGTGTCCTGGCCCAATGCTTGATGGACTATGGTCTAAGCCTCAACAAGTCAAAGACCGTATTCCTGTCATCGAAGCACTATCGAGACTACGTCAATTCCCAACTGGGGGGTGGAGACGACGAGGCAGTCAAACTTCGGGCTATCGATCTGAAGTTCGATCCGTACTCCGACAATCCAGATGAAGACTATGAATTGCTGAAGGAGACCGTCGAGACACTCGAGGTTCGGCGCCTACTCAATCGCGAACTAGAGAAGGCGTTGCCCGATACCTTCCTGGTGGCACAGATTGGGCGGACGATGCGACTTCACGAACCGTTCATTGCGTTAGAAATCGCCTCCACGCTATTGAACGGTGCGAATTTGCATGCATTCCGATCATCCTTCTCCACCATCATGCGAGGCATCGCGACTTTGCGAGCCGACACGCGGTTCGCAGGCATTCACGAACGCATCGACCGACTGCTCGACGCCGTCCCAATTCACTCGGCTCACCTTCTCAAGGTCGATACAAGCCTCTTGCATTACATGCGTTGCCTAAGGTTCAGCAACACGCCACTGCGCGCACAGTATGTGCGCAGCCTCTATGACACTACCCAGCTCGACACGGTGCGGCGCGCATGTCTGGACTGCTGGCGAAATTGGGGCGACAGGGCTGGGTTCAACTACCTCCGTAATCGTTGGAGCCAGATGACGGCCGAGTCTCAGCGACTCTTCTGGCTTGCCACCTATAAGTTTGGCGATGAAGGGGACGCTGCACGACGGCAATTTCGCCATGCGACAGCCCAAGCGTGGGCACTGGGCGTGGAGGTGCCGTTAGATGAGGAAAAGGACAAAGCGAAACTTAACAAGCACCCGCGCGGTGCTGAGCCGCGGTTCGCGGCCACATATGAGACATGGGCGAAAGGCGGCATAAATGCAGATTGACCCGCGCACTGTTGCCCGCGACATACCGGGGATCTTTGATGAGGTGTTCCCGCAGCTGACGCCAGGAATCGTGGCGCACTTCAATTCTGGGGCAGACAGGTTCTGGGTACAGGAGCTTCCTCCAGCTTTGTTGTCTCAGTCCACACTACAGCGCGCGATGCTGTTCGAGCTCGGTTATACGGCTGGAGAACGTCTTTTGGCGGGAGTCAAAATTGATTGGGCAGAATGCTTCGAAGTAACGTTGAAGCGGCAGAGCGTTTTCTTCGATGCAAGACTTCCAACCCACATTGATGCAGGTGACAAAGCGCTGGCCGAGATTATTGGAAGGAACCTGTCAACGGCCCTCAAAGCGATGGCTCAGAGGCGCAACCTGCCGCTCGTCTTGCGTCCGAAGATTCCGGGATTGGAGTGGATTTCGAGTGGTCATGGCGATTTCTCTCTTGGACAGACCCTCATCGAAGTGAAGTGCACTGCCAAGCGCTTTTCGTCATCTGACTTCCGCCAAGTGGCCATCTACTGGCTCCTAAGCTATGCCGCAGCCCTCGAGGGACGTGGGGAAGAGTGGGAAGACTTTGTTCTGCTCAATCCACGCACCGGTCAGACGGTGTCAATGCGATTCGACGCGTTCCTGTCAGTCATTGGCAGCGGAAGAACGAAGGTAGACATTCTTCAGTTGTTCCAATCGCTCGTCGGCTCCCGCATTACCCGTTAGAACGTCCCCCAATTTGCGCCCGCACCTCTGAATTGCTGGCAGCAGGGCGGCAATCCACTGCTGCGATACGGCACGATGGCACACCACCGTGGATTGCCGCGTCGCTGCGCTCCTCGCAATGACGGGCGGCTGCTATGGTTAGCGGCGCGACCTTCACGGCCCCGCACTGGAACTACGGGGCGATGTTCGGCCAATCCAGAGCGGTCTTGTCCAGCCCCGGCATGACAACCCGCGGCAGCGCCTCGCGATTCATCACCGCCGCAGACGGCACCAGATCATTGAGATGCAACAAATGCGCAGTCACGGCATACACCTCGTCATCGCTCAAGCTCTTCGGCGCATGGTGCGGCATGGCGCGGCGTATGTAGTCGAACAGTGTGGTGGCATAGGGCCAGCGGGCGCCGACCGACACCACCAGCAACGGGTACTTGCGGATGCGCAGCACGCGCAGCGGATCGTTCCAGCCGATGAAGCCGTCTGAGCCGGCCAGCCGCGCCGCTGGGCCTTCGATGCCCTTCGCGCCGTGGCAGGCGGCGCATTGCGCCTGGTACAGCTTGGCGCCCTGGGCCACGCTGCCCTGCCCTGGCGGCAGGCTGCGGCCGTCGGGGAAGATGGTGATGGCAAAACGCTCAATCTGGGCGCGCTCCAGGGGCAATCCCAGACCGACGTTGGCCGGCGCCACCGGCTGGGCGCGAGCCGCGCCGACCGACAGCGCCAGTACCAGCCATAGCGCCAGCCCCAGCAACTCCGCAACGATGGGCTTACGCATAGACGTTCTCCACCCGGCCATCGGTGCCCACGCGCCATGCCTGTAGCGCGTTGTAGTGGTGGAAAGACTGCATCGCGTACTTGCGCTTCCACTCGGCGCGCGTTGGCTGGCTGCGGCCAAACTCGTCGGTGGCGCGGCTCAGCAAAGTGGCCCGTCTGCCGTCCCACCGCCACGGCAAGGTGAAGCGGGTGAAAGCACGGTCCAGCACCGGTCCATGCAACTGCGCCAGCGCCCAGGTGGCGCCGCCATCGACCGAGACCTCCACTTTGGCAACGCGCCCGTAACCCGACCAGGCCAGCCCGGCGATCTCGAAAAAGCCCTTGGGTTCGGGCAAGGTCTGCAGGCCCGAGGGATGGGTGATGACCGACTTGACGTCCATGTGAAACGCAAAACGCTCGATCTGACCGTTGGCCAATACTTGCGTGTACAGGCCCGACTCGTCCTTGGTGTAGGCCGGCTGGTCGGTCACCTCCAGGCGGTGTAACCACTTCACATTCACGTTGCCCTCCCAGCCCGGCATGAACAGCCGCATGGGGTAACCCTGCGAGGGACGCAGGCGTTCACCGTTCTGGTACAGCGCCACAAAGGCATCCTTGAGCAGAGCCGACAAGGGCAGACTGCGGGCGTGCGAGCCACCGTCCGCCCCTTCGGCCACCACCCACTTGGCGCTGTCTTGCAGGCCCGCTTCGTTGAGCAAATAGGACAGCGGCACGCCGGTCCATTCCGAACACGACACCTCGCCAGCGATGTCCCCCAGCGTCTGGTTCGTGGCGGTCGGCGACAGGGCGTTGGCGGCGGAGTTGCCGGCGCACTCCAAAAAGTGGATGCGGCTGACCATGGGGTAGCGCATCAAGCGCTCCATGTCAAAGCGCAGGGGCCGCTTGACCAGGCCGTGGATCATCAGCTCATGGCGCTGGGGCGCGATGTCGGGCAGGCCGTTGTGGTGCACCGAGAAGTGCAGCCCGCTGGGGGTGATGATGCCGCGCTGCTGCTGCAGGGGCGAGCGCCAGATGGCAAAACCGGCCGTCTGCGGCGCGCTGGGGTGGGCCACGCGTTGCACCGCCTGCTCGTGGACGGCGGGCTGGCCGTAAGGCAGATCGGCGCCACCCAGCGTCTTCATCGAATCGGGCAAACGCACTGCCAGCGGCGCGGCCGGGGCCGCAATCGCCAGGTCGCCCAAAGCTGCGGCGCTCACGGCCAGGCCACCGCCCAGGAAGGACCGCCGCTGCAGCAGGCCACGGCCAGTTCGCAAATTCATGTTGTTACCTCGGTGAAGCGGCGCCCGTTGGCCGTGATGGCAGTGTTGCCGCTTCAGCGATGGCGCGCATTAACCATTGTTAAGGCGGCGCCGGGCCGGATACGCCAGGATGGCGACCCACACCGGGGGATGATGGTCGGCCTTTCGGCCTGCCATCAGGGCAGGCGCAGGAAAACCGCCTCGACATCGGCCGCGGTATCGCGCCCGGAGTGTTTGTCCAGCACATACCACTCGCGCAGCTTGCGCCAGGAGCCACTGAACTCGGCCTTGCGCCCCGGGTCCAGTACCAGCACCTCGGTGTTGTTGCGGGGGCCGCGAATCCCGGCGATCACCGTGATGTGAGCCACGCCGTTCACCCACAACGGCCCATACACCCGCAGCCAGCCCAGAATCGCCTCGGGCGTGGGTGACATCGGTGGCACCATGGCAAACCCCATGTCGCGCGCGAATTCGCGAATCTTGGCATTGGTGATGCCGGTGTTGTCGGCATAAAGCTTGGACCACTTGGGCGACTCCGACGGGTCGGGGTGGCGCGAATCGGTCATGTTGGTGCGCTTGCGCTTCCACTGGATCAGCATTTGCGCGGAGGCAAACCAGCACGACATGGTCTGGTCCTGGGCAATGTGCAGGGGGCTGGGCACGGTGTAGAACAGGCTCTCGGTATGGGGGCCGGGCGGCTGGGCCGCGTCCAGCGCGGCCTGGGTCTTGGGGCCTACGATGCCATCGGCCGGCGGAGCGGACTTGGCTTGGAACGCCCGCACCGCCGCATCCGTCTTGGGGCCAAAAATGCCGTCCACCACCAGCGGTGGCACCGGCTTCTGAACCTGGTTCAGTCTGGCCTGCAAATCCCGCACAGCGGGGCCAATGGAGCCTTTGGTCAGGTACGGCATGCGTCACTCTCCCGGTTGGTTTGGTGCCATTCTAGACAGATTGCGCCCGGATGCGCGCCCGGGCGCGGTGATCACGAAACCATTGCGGGCCAAACCGGTGGGCTGGTGCCTGGTGGCACGGAAGGCCGGTCCCAGCCGGCCGGCGTGCGTGCGAGCTGCGCGCTGTGCCGCACCGCGACCAGTTCGCCAAAACCCGATTCGTAAGTGTTCAGATAAGTCTGCGGGTCCGGCGGCAGGTAGCCCGTGGCGTGATCGGGTATTTGCAGGGGCAACGGCCTGGGCTGTGCGGCATCGGCTGCTTGATCACCAGCATACAAGCCGCAACGGCTTGTCGCTACCATGCCGCCATGTCGTCATGCCGCCATGAATACTGATTTCGCGCAGCCTCTGCCCAAACTCTCCCCATGAACCGCCTGCACCAAGCGCTGACCCTGCTGCAACAAGAGGCCCGCCCGACCGAACTGGCGGGCATGGCACGCTTTGGCATCAACCCGGCGCAACGCCTGGGCCTGTCGATGCCGGCCATGCGCCGCATCGCCAAGACGCTCGGCCACGACCATGCACTGGCCCTCGCCCTGTGGGACACCGGCATAGCGGACGCCCGCATCGTGGCCGGCATGGTGGCCAAGCCGGCCAAACTGGGCTCACGTCAGATGGATGCGTGGGCCAAAGGCTTCGACTCCTGGGACCTGTGTGACCAGGTTTGCGACAGCGCCTTTCTGGCCTCGCCCCTGGCTTGGAACAAGGTCACGGCAAGCGCAACGCGGCCCTCAACGCGGCGGCGATTGAAGCGGCGAGGCGCATCCAACGACAAGGCTCCAAATCAACCCGCTGGATTGCCGCCGACGCGCTGCGTGAGTTGAGCAGCGTAGCCGTGCAGGCTCGCTTGCGCGCTGGCGGGCGCCGGGGCCTGGATGATGGGCAGATCGATACCGAGGAGTTGTTGCAGGGCCACCACTGAAGGTCCGTCTTGATCGCGGCCTGGCGGCCGACTCGACCACCTAAGCCTTGCCGTCGCCGCAGTATTTCCAGAACAACTCGTCCGCCAGGACATCAAGCCCCTCGGCCTGCTCCGCAGCGGTGGGCGAGTCCTTCAGTCGGTGCAGATCAACCGCGAGGGCTTGGGCCAGGGCTTTGGACGCGCCCACAATGTCACCAAGCACGACGCGCTTCCATTGCTCGTCCTGCGTCTGCAGGACGTAGCGCACATGGGGCGCCAACGGCGCACCAATTCCGGCCAGGAATGGCAGAAAAATCCCTGCCACCGGCCAACTCGGGTCTTCGACCCACTCAAGCATTTCCGCCAGTGCCGGCGCCACCACCGGATAGCCCAAGGCGACCAGCTTGCGCGCCTTGTCAACCTCGAGCTTGGTCGATGGAATCAGGGCTGTGACGGTGCGGGTCATATCGTGAGACTGAGGTGTGGAGTCATGAAATCGCTTCGCAACGAAGCTTGCGCTCAAACGGCGCTTCGAAAAGGCTGGCCGCCCTGACCCATCCTACTCCCACAGGTCGACTTGATCAACGACTCGACAACAAAACTCCAGCACTCAGCCAGACACCTCAGCGCAGGAGTTCAGGACGCCGGGAATTACCCGGAAATCAGAAACAGGAAATACACAAGGAGCACACCACCCGCGACGAACCACAACGAGACGAGTGCTGGCCACCGCGTCCGGTTGAAGAGGGAGTCTCTCAGTCGCCGATGAAACCCTGTTGTAGGACCCGAATTGACACGCCGATCAACAGGCGTTGAGTCACTGGAATGGTCAACAGCATTCATGATTTGCCTCCTATCTCTACCTAGGCATCCGGCTCCCCTGCTCGCGGGAAGCAACCTGTCAGGCACCGAATTGACCCGACACGCGGTCGCAGCAACACATCACTTCAATGAGTGCTGATTCAAAGATATGTCAAGAATTTCTTTTTTCAGAAATAGAGCGATTTAGTCAAGCTCTCCAACCGCCGACGGCTGGCCGGCCGCGACGCTACGCCGAGGTTTTCCTTGTCAAGGGATCGCCCCCACCGTGCCAACCCACGATCAATTGGTTGTCGCGCGGTGCCACCACGCGCACGACGCCGTCGGTGGATGCAAGTCAGGTCGCCAATCGCCCAGGCGTTGCGCATGCCTTCCTTTTGTGCAGCCTGGACGTGGCCACCGACTCGGAGCGCCGCCGACAAGTCAACCCATGCAAGGTGTACCCGGTCGATACCGGGCTGATCGCCTTGTTTGATCGCTCGGGCAAAAGCAATGTCGGCCACGCATTGGAGACGATGGTCTGCATGAACTGCAACGCCGTGGCGCCCAGGTTAACTATGTACGCACCGCTGCGGGGTACGAGGTGGACTTCCTGGGGCGCGACGTCTCCGGCAAACAGACCTTGATCCAAGTCTGCACCGAATTGGACCACCCTGCAACCCTGACGCGCGAGGTGCGTGCCCTGCAGGATGCAGCCGAAACCTGGCCTGACGCCACCCGGCAACTGATCACGCTGCACGCACCAACGGTCGGTCGCCGCCGCCGGAGGGAATTGAGCTTTGCTTGGCGGTGGACTGGCTGCCTGGGGGGCTCAATTTCTGCATGAGTAACCGCACCCGACGCGGGCCGGGCCGCAGTCCCAGAGTCGGGTCACCGGTCAGGCCGAGAACGCTTGAGAAGTGGCTCCAAAACTGGATTGAAATTCGGTGCGGCGAATTTCGAATTTCAAGGCAAATTCAGCGTCATCTGAATCCCGGACCATGGATTGACAAACAAGGATGGCACGGCCTTCCTGCGATCCTCGCCGATTGCCTGCCGCAAGATCACAAACAGCCCCTTCATTCGCGAGTTGCTCATTCCGTTCGGCACCACCGGCTACGTGGCCCTGTTCGAGGTCGTTGATGGCCACACCGTCCTCATCGGCGCCATTCGCCATCAGCGCGAAGACGACTACCACTAACGCTGACCCGATGCGGGTGGGGGCGGCGGGCTGCGTGTCACCAGGAAATTTGACCAAATCGAGCGATTCGACTAAATTGCACTATTGATGCCAATCGAACAAGGAGTGTCCGATGCAAACCTTTACCGCCAACGAAGCCAAGACCCGGTTCGGGGAATTCCTGGACCGAGCGCAGCGTGAGCCGATCGGCGTGCTCAAACACGACCGTATGGTGGGCGTGATGGTGAGCGCGCAAGACTTTGAAGCCATGCGCGCCTTTTATGCCGACCGCTTGCAGCACCGGCTGGACGAATCCGCCCAGGCGGCAACACGCGCCGGAATGACGCCCGAGGGTTTGGACGCCTTGCTGGCCGATGAGAGTTGAGACCGGCTACTCGCGGCGCGAGGCCATAGGACGCCGGGTGGTCATCGACACCAATGTGTGGTTGAGTGCCGCCCTGTCCCCAGCGGGTGCGCCTGCGCAGGTGGTGCGGCGCGTGCTGGCCTCTGGGGTGCCCGTGTTTTCAGATGCCACGTTTGCCGAACTGGAAGCACGCATCTGGAAACCCAAGTTTGACCGTTACCTGAGCATGGAAGCGCGGCGGGGCATCCTACATGACGCACACGCCTTGGCGCATTGGGTTGGCATCCCCGCCGACATTGCGGCGCAGCGTTTCAGCAGGGATGGTGATGATGACAAGTTCATTCACACCGCCGTGGTAGGTTCTGCACTGTGGTTGGTCACCGGCGACCAGGATTTGCTGGTGATCGAAGCCGATATGGGCGTACGCATCGTTGCGCCTGCCCAAGCGTTGCTGATGGATACTTTCTGCAAGTGACCTCGCCAAATCGAACCATCAAGGATTCCTTGTGAGTTCGAAAGACAGGCTCACGCCCGGATGAACCCGGGAAACTTGCGGCCCTCATGGCTCGACCGGAGGCGACCTCGCGCCACTGGCGATAACATCGGACTCCATGCTCAGCTTAGTCCCCAACATCGAGTGCCTTGACAAGAAGCAACACTGGCAAGTGCGCCGCCCAAAGGCTCGGAAAGACTTCCAGGGGACGGTATCCGATGCGTTCATAAAATCGTCTCGTTTGAGCATAGGCAAGGCTCGGGTGCGTCGCTGCCAGCGTCTTAACCTGAAGAAATTGCGCTCCTTGCGACCGCAGCCAGTCCTCTGCCGCCGAAGCGAGAGAAAACCAGTAAGCTGGCCCTCGTCCTGGGCGACGAAGGTCGGCAGTGTCGCCGTGTTCGAGGCGTACTCCACCAGAGACTCTTCGATGCCGAACCACTCCGGCAAAGGCCGAAGAACACGTTCGCACTGCCGCTCAACGCCGGTGACAGGACCACGAATACTCACGAAGAACGCCCCCTATTCAGCGACAGAACAAGGCGCCCAAGCCACCCACCCGAACAAAGCCCGTGCTCTACACATGCAACGCATGCCCCAGCGCCCTTAGCGCCGCTTCCTGCACCGCCTCTCCCAGCGTCGGATGCGCGTGAATCGTGCCCGCCACATCCTCCAGACAAGCCCCCATCTCCAGCGAGTGGGAAAACGCGGTACTCAGCTCCGACACCCCGGCCCCCACCGCCTGCCAACCCACAATCAAATGGTTGTCGCGCCGGGCCACCACACGCACGAAACCGTCGGTGGATTCGAGCGTCATGGCGCGGCCATTGGCGGCGAAGGGGAAGTGGGCGTGGATGCAGTCCAGGCCGGCCTTCTCCGCCTCTTTGGGCGACAGGCCGGCGGTGACGATTTCGGGGTCGGTGAAGCACACCGCCGCGATGGCGTTGGGGGCGAAGTGGCGACGTTTGCCGGCAATGATTTCGGCCACCATCTCGCCTTGCGCCATGGCGCGGTGCGCCAGCATGGGCTCACCGGTCAGGTCACCAATCGCCCAGACATTGCGCATGGAGGTGCGGCACTGGTCGTCCACCTTCAAGGCGCGGCCCTGCATGGCCAGCATCAGTTGCTCCAGGCCCCAGCCGTGGGTGCGTGGCACGCGGCCGATGGCCACCAGCACCTGGTCGGCCGGCAGTGAACGCTCGTGCCCGGCGCCATCCAACACCCGCACGGCATCGCCGGTGGCGTTCAGGCCCTGCACCTTGTAACCCAGGTGCACTTGCACGCCGAGTTTGCGCAGTGAGTTGACCACCGGTTTGACCAGTTCCTCGTCGTACAGTGGCAGGATGCTGTTTTGTGCTTCCACCACTGTCACGTCGGCGCCGAGCTTGCGGTAAACGATGCCCAGCTCCAGCCCGATGTAGCCCGCGCCAACCACCACCAGCTTGGCCGGCACGGTGGCAGGTGACAAGGCTTGGGTGGACGAGATGACACGCCCGCCAAAGGGCATGCCTGGCAAGCCCAGCTCGACCGAGCCGCTGGCCAGCAACAAATGCTCGCACTGGATACGCATCGGTTTGGCTTCGGGTTTGGCCAGCGTCACATCGACGGTCTTGCCATCAACAATTTGCGCCCAGCCCTTGACCACCTTGACGCCGTGTTTCTTGAGCAAGGCACTCACGCCACCAGTTAGGCGGGCGACGATGCCGTCTTTCCAGCGCACGGTTTGCGCCACGTCGATGCTGGCTGACTGCACATGAATACCCAGCGTGCTGTCGCCGGTGAAGTGGCGCGTCTGGTGGTAAGCGTCAGCCGCGTGGATCAGCGCCTTGGAGGGGATGCAGCCAATGTTCAGACAGGTGCCGCCCAGGGTTTCGCCTTCCACCAGCGTGGTGGCGATGCCGAGTTGGGCGGCGCGGATGGCGGCCACGTAGCCGCCGGGTCCGCCGCCAATGATCAGTAGTGTGGTGTGGTGTGTATCCATGGCTTAGTCCACAAACAAGGTGGCGGGCGTCTCCAGGTAGCCACGCATCAGTTGAATGAATTCGGCGGCATGCATGCCGTCCACCACGCGGTGATCAAACGATGACGACAGGTTCATCATCTGGCGCGCCACCACCATGCCGTTACGGATCATGGGCCGCTCAACCATGCGGTTGACGCCCACGATGGCCACCTCGGGGTGGTTGATCACCGGCGTGGTGACGATGCCGCCCAGGGCGCCCAGGCTGGTGATGGTGATGGTGGAGCCGGATAACTCCTCCCGCGTGGCCTTGCCACTGCGCACCGCCTCGGCCAGGCGCGCCACCTCGGCCGCGCAGGACCACAGGTCGCGGGTTTCGGCGTGGCGCACCACCGGCACCATCAGCCCGGCCTCGCTTTGCGCGGCGATGCCCAGGTGCACCGCACCCAAACGATTGACCACACCGGCGTCGTCATCGAAGCGGGCATTGATCTGCGGGAATTCGCGTACGGCCAACACCAGAGCGCGCATGATGAAGGGCAACACCGTGAGGCGGCCACGCTCCTTGCCGTACTTGGCGTTGAGCTTGGTGCGCAAGGCGTCCAACTCGGTCACGTCGATCTCTTCCACATAGGCAAAGTGCGGAATGCGACGTTTGGCGTCCTGCATCTTCTGTGCGATCTTGCGGCGCAGGCCGATCACGGGCACGGCTTGCTCATCGTCACGCTGGGCGTAACGTTGATCCGCCATACCGGCAGCGGTTGGGCCCTGAGCAGCACGTGCCGCGTAAGCCTCCAGGTCGGCTTGCACGATGCGGCCGGCCGGTCCACTGCCGGGTACGAACTGCAGCTCGATGCCCAGTTCCCAGGCCCGACGGCGCACCGCCGGTGAGGCGATGGGTTTGTCACCGCTCTGGCGGATGTGCGTTGTGGTGGCGCCATTGGCGCCGTCGCGTCGTGGGGCCGCGGCGCTTGCGGCGGGAGCCTTGGCGGGCGTGGCAACTGGTATCGATGCGTCAGGCTTGGCCTGTGGCGCGTCGGTAGCGGCTGGCGGCACTGCGACGGCCGGAGCGGTCGGCGCAACGGGCACCGTCGGCGCGGCGCCTGCGGCACCTTCCTTGACGTTGCCGGCACCCGCCACCTCGATCCGAATCACCTCGGAGCCCACGGCCATCACCTGGCCGACCACGCCCCCGAGTGACAGCACCTTGCCCGCCACCGAGGACGGAATCTCCACCGTGGCCTTGTCGGTCATCACATCGGCCAGGATCTGGTCCTCGGCCACCATGTCACCCACCTGCACATGCCAGGCGACCAACTCCACTTCGGCAATGCCTTCGCCGATGTCGGGCATCTTGATTGCGTGAATTCCCATGTTGAATCAAGCCTCCATCGTGCGTTTGAACGCTTCTGCGACCCGTTTCGGGCCAGGAAAATAGTCCCATTCCTGGGCGTGCGGATAGGGGGTGTCCCACCCGGCCACGCGTTCGATCGGCGCCTCCAGGTGGTAGAAACAGTTCTCTTGAATCAGCGCCGATAGCTCAGCGCCAAAGCCGCTGGTGCGCGTCGCTTCATGCACCACCACACAGCGGCCGGTCTTCTTGACCGAGGCCACGATGGTCTCCAGGTCCAGCGGCCAGATGCTGCGCAGGTCGATGATTTCAGCATCAATGCCGCTCTCATTGGCCGCCGCCTCCGACACATAAACCATGGTGCCGTAGGTGATCACCGTCATGGCCTTGCCGGGACGAAAAATCGCCGCCCTGTCCAACGGCACGGTGTAATAACCCTCGGGCACTTCACCCATTGGGTGTTTGGACCACGGCACCACAGGTTTGTCATGGTGGCCATCAAACGGGCCGTTGTACAAGCGCTTGGGCTCCAAGAAAATGACAGGGTCGTCGTTCTCGATGGAGGCAATCAGCAAGCCTTTGGCGTCATACGGGTTGGAGGGCATCACCGTGCGCAGGCCACACACCTGGGTGAACATCGCCTCCGGGCTTTGGCTGTGCGTTTGCCCGCCGTAGATGCCACCACCACAGGGCATGCGAATCGTCATGGGGCAGGTAAAGTCGCCCGCCGAGCGGTAACGCAGGCGCGCCGCTTCGGACACGATCTGGTCGCACGCCGGGTAGACGTAGTCGGCAAACTGTATCTCCACCACCGGGCGTAGTCCGTAGGCGCCCATGCCTACTGCCGTGCCAACAATACCGCCCTCGGAGATGGGCGCGTCGAACACGCGCGAGGTGCCATATTTCTTTTGCAGGCCTTCGGTGCAGCGGAACACGCCGCCGAAGTAGCCCACGTCCTGGCCGTAGACCACCACGTTGTCGTCGCGCTCCAGCATCACATCCATGGCGCTGCGCAGCGCCTGGATCATCGTCATCGAGCTTGTTTTCATATTCCCAACTCCTGGCGTTGGCGGCGCAGGTGCGCCGGCATGTCTTTGTAAACATCCTCAAACATCTCCGCCGGACTGCGCATGTGGCCATCGGCCATGGAGCCGTGTTGCTCGGCCTCCTTCTGGGCAGCGGCCACCTCCAACTCCAGCTCTTTCTGCGCCGCTTCGTGCTCGGCGTCGGACCACGCGCCCAGGGCAATCAGATGCTGCTTGAGCCGGGCAATCGGGTCACCCAATGGGAAACGTGCCGCGTCATTGGCCGGGCGGTATTTGGTAGGGTCGTCCGAGGTGGAATGCGGCCCCGCCCGGTAGGTGACCCACTCGATCAACGTAGGCCCCAGGTTGCGCCGTGCGCGCTCCAGCGCCCATTGCGAAGCAGCGTACACCGCCAGAAAGTCGTTGCCATCCACCCGCAGCGAGGCAATGCCACTGCCCACGCCGCGTGCGGCAAAGGTGGTGCCTTCACCGCCGGCAATGGCCTGAAAGGTCGAGATCGCCCACTGGTTGTTGACCACGTTGAGGATCACCGGCGCGCGGTACACGTGGGCAAAGGTGATGCCGGTGTGGAAGTCCGCCTCGGCGGTGGCGCCATCGCCAATCCAGCTCGACGCCACTTTGGTGTCACCCTTGATCGCCGAGGCCATGCCCCAGCCCACCGCCTGAATCACCTGCGTGGCCAGGTTGCCCGAGATCGAGAAGAAGCCCTGCTTTTTGCTGGAATACATCACCGGCAATTGCCGGCCCTTGAGCGGGTCGCGCTCGTTGGAGTAGAGCTGGCAAATCATCTCCACCAGGTTCACGTCTTCACGCGCCAGCAGCAAGCCCTGCTGCCGGTAGGTGGGGAAACACATGTCGCCGTCGCTCAGCGCCAGCGCGTGGGCACAGGCGATCGCCTCTTCACCCAGGCACTGCATATAGAAGGACATCTTCTTTTGCCGCTGGGCGATCAGCATGCGGGCGTCAAAGGCGCGCGTCTTGAGCATGGCGCGCAGGCCACGGGTCTTCAGCGCGGTGTCCATCTCGGGCACCCACGGTCCGACCGCCTGGCCTTGCTCGTCGAGCACGCGTATCAGCGTAAAGGCCAGGTCACTGGTCTGCGCGGGCAGCGCATCGACCGGCGGGCGGCGCACTTCGCCGGCCTTGGAGATGGGGAGGTAGGAAAAGTCTGTGTCATGGCCCGGGCGCCCAGTGGGCTCCGGCACATGCAAACGCAGTGGTGCGTACGAGGGCATCGGCATTTCTCCTTGCAGGGTCGTGTCCTGCATCAGATTCTCTTGGGGACTCGGCCCAGCGCAAGGCGGATAACCCTGCACCAACCGGACAATGCGGCAACGTTTGCGGGGTGGCCGCTCGAATTGCTTGCGCCGGTGGATTGTACGGACTCGGCGCGCAGTAATTCTGCAAAACGCGTCAACATCGACCATGAGACCGCGCGCCGGGATTGGGATAGCTGAGCGCGCAGAGTTGCCTTGCGTTGACTCCACGCCAACCAACCTGCGCAACGCCGAGATGTCCAGCACACGGCGCCCCTGGGCCAAGAAGGGCTCACGAGGCAAGCTACAAGCCGCTCTCTTCTCGCCGAGAAGATGACACGCGGGTCGCACTAACATTGAGCCGGTTGGCGAGATCGGGCCGACGTGGCGCTGCGCGCTGCGGCTGTCCTCCGGCCTGTGGCCTCCCCCTTGATGCCTCCGCACGCAGCACCCCATCGCCCCGATCTTGCAGGTGGAGTGGGTATTCCACCAGGGCACCGCCACCCATTTCCGGCGAGGGCGCTGGGTTGGGAGGCGTAGTGGGCGAAATTTCCGGCACACTGCGCCCATGACTACGAAGAACCTCGACCCCGCTTGCGCGGAGTGCGGCACACCTCATGCTTGCACGATTCGACCCGGCCAAACTGGCGACGCAAACCGCCTGGCCGTG
Organism: Rhodoferax sp.; assembly: GCA_030685025.1. Lineage (GTDB taxonomy): Bacteria > Pseudomonadota > Gammaproteobacteria > Burkholderiales > Burkholderiaceae_C > Rhodoferax_D. The sequence continues at coordinate 113,407 of JAUXWC010000205.1, read as the reverse complement.
CTGGCAACGCAGGTCTGGCTGCATACCTACGCCACTGACGGCGTGTCAACCGAGATTGCCGACTACGTGCTCGCCGAACTCACGCCGGCCAGATTCACTGCAGCGCTGCGTGACGCGTCGATACGAGTCCGGATAGCGGACCATAACAATAACCTGGCGGGCTTTTCCCTCGTTAAGTTCAATGCGACTTGCCCGCAGGCTCGCAGCGCCGTTGCAGAACTGCAAACGCTCTACGTGCAAGCGCACTTCATCGGAACCGGCCTGGGCAAACGGCTTCTCCAGGATGCCGAGACGGTCGCCAGGAAGCACGCCAACACCGCCCTCTGGCTGACCGTCAACGCGCAGAACCGCCGAGCCATCGACTTCTACGATCATCTTGGCTATCGCAAAGTTGGTACCACATACTTCGTTTTGGGTACGCAGCGCCATGAAAACCATGTACTCGTTGGCCAAGGCGCATGACGCCGGCCAGAGGCGCCGGACCCAGCCGTGTCGCTTGCCCCAGGGCTGGCCCTCAAGCAGTCGGCCGGGCGACGAGCGGATCGTCGTCACCATGGCGTCGATGTAAGAATGGCGCAGCCTGCTCGACCAAGCCGCGCAGTCCGGCTCACACTCGGGCCTACCCACTCTGACGCAAACGGACTCCTCCTTGCCTACCAAGAAAATCGCGCTCCTATCGACCGGAAAGGTGCGTTCTATCTGTTCACGCTGCGGCTGATTCCGGCCATTCCCTTCTTTGCGCTCAACCTGCTGATGGGCCTGACGCGCATGAAGACCTGGACCTTCTTCTGGGTCAGCCAGGTGGGCATGTTTGCCGGCACAGTGGCTTACGTGGTTGCGGGCACCGAGATCGCGAAGATCGACGCCTTGGGCGGGGTCTTGTCCCCGGGATTGATCGGCGCCTTTGTGCTGTTGGGCGTCTTTCCACTCGTCGCCAAAAGGGTCGTCGACATGGTCAAACGCCAACAGGTGTATGCGCGCTGGAAGGCGGTTAGGCCGACGTCGTTTGACCGCAATCTGATCGTGATCGGCGCCGGCGCTGGGGGCCTGGTCACCGCCTTGATTGGCGCCGCAGTCAAGTCCAAGGTGACGCTGGTCGAAGCCCACAAAATGGGAGGCGACTGCCTGAACTTTGGCTGTGTGCCCAGCAAGGCCTTGATCCGCAGTGCCCGGCTGCGCCACCAGATGACCCATGCCAGCCAATACGGCTTGCGCAATGCCACTGCGGAGTTCAGCTTTCGGGACGTGATGGCGCGCGTGCATGCGGTGATTGCAGAAATCGCCCCACACGACAGCGTGGAGCGTTTCACCAGCCTGGATGTGGATGTGTTGCAGGGCCACGCCAAAATCGTCAACCCCTGAAGAGTGGCGAGGTCAAGACCATCGTGGTGGAACACCTCGGCATTGAACTTGGCATCGAGTTCGACGCGCTGCTGCACGCCGTGGGCCGCGTGGCACGTCTGTCGGGTTATGGGCTGGAAGGGCTGGGCATTCCTACTCAACGCACGGTCGAGAGCAACGAGTACCTGCAAACCATTTACCCCAACATCTATGCGGCCGGCGACGTGGCCGGCCCCCACCAGTTCACCCACACGGCGGCGCACCAGGCCTGGTATGCGGCGGTCAACGCGCTATTTGGCGACTTCAAGAAGTTCAAGGTCGACTATTCGGTGATTCCCTGGGCCACCTTCATCGACCCCGAGGTGGCGCGCGTCGGGCTGAATGAACAGGAGGCCCGGGAACAAGGCATCGCCTATGAGGTGGTGAAGCACCGCATCGACGCTCTGGTCCGCGCCATTGCCGACAGCGAAGCCCATGGCTTTGTGAAAGTGCTGACCGTACCGGGCAAGGACCGGATTCTGGGTGTCACCATCGTTGGCACCCACGCCGGCGACCTGCTTGCCGAATACGTGCTGTCCAAGGGTGCGGGACAGACCGGCGCATAGCGACGCTCTGTCCTCAACTATCATCACACGGCCAAGTCGCCTGATGATCCCTCGTTGCCCCAATCCGCAAGCCGCCCCACCCATGCCACAAATCCAACATTCGCTCATCGCCTGCACACTCGCCTTGCTGGCTGCTTTGCCCGTTCCAGCCCTGGCGGCCGATGCGCTGACCGCCATCACGCCACGCGATGCCGCAGTGCCGGTCATAGCTGACTTTCCAGCCGGCCCTGGCCCGTTTGCGGCGATCGTGCTGGCGCCCGGACAGGGCTACCACATGGCACTCCCGGCGCTGGAGCAAACTGCCCTGCGCCTGGTCGCTCAAGGGATCGCGGTGTACCGTTTCAATTGGGCCTACTTCAGCGGCCCTACCAAGGGCGGGGCGCCGTCGGACGATCTGTCCAAGGAACTGGAGGACCTGCGCACCGTTCTTGCCCTGGCTCGCGCCGAGCCACGCGTCAATCCAACCCAACTGTCGGTAGGCGGAAAGTCGCTCGGCTCGATCGTCGCCTGGCGGGCCTTCGCCGCCGATGCTTCGCTACGCAGTGGCCTGTTTCTCACCCCGGTATGCAGTCACGTGCCAAAAGGTCAATCAATCCCGGTGGACGTCGCTGACGAGAACTACCCGCACATCACCCAGGAGCGCCGACCCATGGCCTTCATCGCCGGTGACCGCGATCCCCTGTGCGCGCCCGCCGTGCTCTATCGACTGGCGGCCAAGGCGGGCACGACACCGCGGGTTGCCATAGTCGGTGGTGACCACGGTTTTGGAAACCGCGCGCTGACCGGGGACGCGGCAACGCAAGCAGAAGCGCGCAATGTCGCCACCGTGGCGCAGTTGGTTTCAGATTTCTTAGCCGACCTTTACGCCCAATGAACAGAAAGTCGAACTACCCCACGACCAATTGGGTTGTCGCGCGACGTATCAATAGCCATCGAATCATTGGTGGAGTCGATAAAATTCAAAATTGACCGCAGGAGATTGCTATGAGCTCAAGCTCCGTCCGTGCCTCACTCGCTACCCAGCGGCGCCCTCATTCCCTCAAGGAGGTCATGCTTTGGGGTCAGAGCCATGGCGACGTAGATGGGTTCTTGCGCGAGTTTCTTGATGAGTTCTACTCCGAGTCCAGTCCAAGTGAGCGCGCTGCCATGTTGTCCGATGAACCACCGCTGGGCGAAAATGATCGGGCCAACGCCTATCTGGCCGCAGTTGCGGAGCATCTGGCACTACACCATCACGTGGACGTGCCCGATTGGACTGCGAACTCATCCAGATTCCTGAAGCGCCCGTTCTTCCCCAGCGGATTGGAGTCGCTCAAGGCGACCATGTTGGTGGAAAGCCCAGCGGCGTTTCGTCGCAGACTCATCTTTGTCGGCGCCGAGCCCTTGTACCGCCCTCGCAAAGACGCACGTGAAATTGGATCTTCATCGTCAGCCCACGAAGGGTCAACGTCGTGACGATGCTCAAGAAAGAGGACATCCTGCGTGGACTGCGCAAGATCGATGAGATGGCGGTCTCGGCCGGTGTATTGGTTGACCTCTCCGTGTATGGCGGCGCGGCCCTGGCGATTGCGTTCAACATTCGACATGCAACCCGTGATGTGGACGCGGTGGTGCACGGAGCGCCGGAGTTCCTGAGACTCGCGGCAAGGAAGGTCGCAAACGAAGAAAGCTGGCCCGAAGACTGGCTCAATGACGGCGTCAAGGGGTTTACTTCCAGCAACGAAAAAATGCGCTTGATGGAGGACTTCGCAGCCTCACCAGCAGGCGGCCTTCGCATCCACACGCCAGCTCCAGAGTATTTGTTTGCGATGAAGTGCATGGCCATGCGCCCCGAAGGAATAGAAGGCTCGCATGACATCTCGGACATTGAGGCCTTGGCCGAGGCTGCGGGCATTGGCGATGCAGCAAGCGCGCTGGCCCTGGTCGAAGCCTTCTACCCAGCCTCCCGCATCCCACCGCGGGTTCGATTCGGCGTAGAAGAAATCATGGAAAGAATGGCACTGCGCCGGGCACAAGCGCGGCACGTCGGGTCAAAGGCGGTGCCGGGCATCAAGGGAGGAGTGCAAGACCTTTAGCCGAACCCGCGGACTAACGACGAGCCAGACACCAAGAAGCGCAATTGAGCGCCGCCTTTCTGCATCCCCGAAAATAGGCGCATGAAAAATTCGCTCTCGCTGAAACACTTCCTGCTCGCGCTGGCCGTGGTGGCTGTTTGGGGCACCAACTTTGTGGTGATCAAGCTGGCTTTGGGCCAGATGCCGCCGCTGCTGTTCGCCACGCTGCGCTTCGCCGTGGTGGTGTTGCCCGCGGTGTTCCTGTTCCCGCGCCCAGACGTGCCGTGGCGCAACCTGGCTGCCTACGGCCTGCTGATCGGGGTTGGACAATTTGGCCTGCTGTTTGTTGCGATGAACGGGCACATCTCGCCTGGTCTGGCGTCCCTGGTGATCCAGATCCAGGTGTTTTTTACCATCGGCCTGTCCATGTACCTCTCACACGAACGGCTGCAGCGCGTACAGTGGCTGGCGCTGGCCATGGCCACGACCGGCATCGGCGTGATCGTGCTGCACACCGATGGCACCACCACGCTGCTCGGCCTGGGGTTGATCCTGCTGGCGGCCTTGTCCTGGGCGGGCGGCAACATCGTCTCGCGCAACGCAGGCCGGGTCAACATGGTGGCCTACGTGGTGTGGTCGAGCCTCTTTGCGGTACCGCCCTTGGCCGTGCTGTCGATTACAGTTGAAGGCTGGGATGCGGTAGCCACGGGCTTGCGCGGCGCGGACGCAATGACCTGGCTGGCCGTTGCCTGGCAGGCCTGGGGCAACTCGCTGTTTGGCTACGCCGCCTGGGGCTGGTTGTTGGCCCGTTACCCGGCCGCCACCATCACGCCCATGGCGCTGCTGGTGCCGCTGTTTGGCATGGGCAGCGCCGCGCTGTGGCTGAACGAGGGCTTACCCGCCTGGAAGCTGATTGCCGCAGCGCTGGTGATGGGTGGCCTGGCGCTCAACCTGCTGTGGCCCAAGTGGCGTCTTTGGCGGGCTGGTCGAACCCTGGCGGCTTGATGTACAAAGCCAATCGGTCAACGCTGCCGGCGCTCACTCGTCCGAGCGGCCGACCTTGGCGCGCAGCGATTTAGTTTCGGAGCGCACGCTCTTGCCCTGTAAGCGCCGCTGTTTCGACCCATACGAGGGCTTGGTGGCGCGCCGGGGCTTTGGCGGCATCGCCACGCTGTTGACCAATTCGTGCAGGCGGCTGTAAGCGTCGAGCCGGTTCATGTCCTGTGTGCGGTGCTGTTGCGCCTTGATCACCAGCACGCCGTCCTGCGTGATACGGCTGTCGCGCAGGGCCAGCAGCCGCTCTTTCACATCCTCCGGCAAGGACGAAGCCCCAATGTCAAAACGCAAATGGATCGCGCTGGAAACCTTGTTGACGTTTTGTCCACCAGCGCCTTGGGCACGGATGGCGCTGAGTTCAACCTCGTCTTCGCGCACCACCAGTGCGGGCGGGGATGCGGGTTTGACGGACCCGTTCATCGCATCACTTCATGCCACTTGGTCGCTGGCCGTCACCGAACTCGGCACTTCGCCGGGAGCGCGGCCCTCCTGCAAGGCCACGTAGCGGGCGACAAAGGAACCGACATCGCTCTGAGGAAGCGGCAACCACACCACGTGCCCACTGCCAGGGGCGACGGTCATCGGCTGCCCCTCCAGGTTTTCCATGGACGTGAGCCGCACGTCGTGGTTGCCCTGCGGATGAATGATTTCCAACCAGTCTCCCACGGCAAAACGGTTGCGCACATTCACTTCGGCCAGACCCCGCGTGGCATCAAACGACAACACGTCGCCCACGTACAGACTGCGCCCCGACTCGGAGTAGCCGCGCAGGTAGTTTTGGGTCTCCTGCGGTGTATGACGCTGAAAGAAGCCCGAGGTGTAGCCCCGGTTCGCCAGCCCTTCGAGTTGCCCCAGCAAGGCCGGGTCCATCTCGCGCCCGGCCACGGCGTCGTCGATCGCACGGCGGTAGCTCTGTACCGTGCGCGCCACGTAATACGGGCTCTTGGTGCGCCCTTCAATCTTGAGCGAGTCCACACCGATTTCGACCAGGCGCTTGACGTGTTCAATGGCGCGCAAGTCCTTGGAGTTCATCACGTAGGTGCCGTGTTCGTCTTCCTCGATCGGCATGTAGCTGCCTGGGCGCTGGCCTTCCTCGATCATGTAAACCTCGGCGCGTGGCTCTTGCCGTTCACGCGCGGCCGCCTCTTGCGGCGTCAGGATGTCACCCGACGCGTCCACCACGCCGGGCTGGGTCTTGTAGTCCCAGCGGCAGGAGTTGGTGCAACTGCCCTGGTTGGCATCGCGGTGGTTGAAGTAGCCCGACAACAGGCAGCGCCCGGAATAGGCGATGCACAGCGCGCCGTGCACAAACACCTCCAGCTCGGTGTCGGGGCAATCCTGGCGAATCTGCTCCACCTGATCGAGCGACAACTCGCGTGACAGGATGACGCGGCTGATGCCCACACTTTTCCAAAATCGCACCGCCGCAGCGTTGACGGTGTTGGCCTGCACCGAGAGGTGAATCTCCATCTCGGGCCAGGTTTCGCGCACCATCATGATCAGGCCGGGGTCGGACATGATCATGGCGTCGGGCCTCAAAGCGACCACCGGCGCCATGTTCTGCACATAACTTTTGATCTTGTTGCCGTGCGGGAAGATGTTGGACACCAGAAAGAACTTGTGGCCCAGGCCATGCGCGTGCTCAATGCCTTGCCGCAGCACGGCCAAGTCGCCGAAGTCGTTGTTGCGCACCCGCAGCGAGTAGCGCGGCTGACCCGCATAAATGGCCGTCGCACCAAAGGCGAAAGCCGTGTGTAACATCGCCAGCGACCCCGCTGGGGCCAGCAATTCGGGCGTGCGCAAGGCCATGCTCAAGCACTCCCAGCCTGCATCGCGGCCAAACCGGCAATCGCCAGCGCGTAGCCGTTGACGCCAAAGCCGCACATCACCGCCTTGGCCACCGGCGAGATGTACGAGTGGTGCCGAAACGCCTCGCGCGCAAACACGTTGCTGATGTGCAGCTCAATCAGCGTCACACCGGTGCCCTTGATGGCGTCAAACAGGGCCACGCTGGTGTGGGTGTAGGCGCCGGCGTTCAGAATCACCCCAGCCAGGGTGCCCGCAGCCTGGGCCCGACCGGCTTCGTGGATCCACTCCACCAGTTCACCTTCGTGGTTGCTTTGACGAAAATCGAGGTCGAAGCCGTTGGCGTCGCAGGCGCGGTCGCACAAGGCTTGCACGTCGGCAAGCGTTTGGGCGCCGTAAACCTGCGGCTCGCGCGTGCCCAGCAAGTTGAGGTTGGGGCCATTGAGGATCAGGACGGTTTTCACAAAGGGGCTCCCATGGGTCAAAGATTCAGTGGGACTGATTATCGGTCGTGCCAAGCGCTTGGCCTGACGCCGCCGAAACCGCGAGGCTGACACCAGGGCGACCGGGCGCGCGCGATGGCGGCCGCAAAATGCCTGATCCGTGAAAACCAAATACTTTGCCCAACTGGTTGCGCTGTCAGCTCTGTGGGGCGCCTCCTTCATGCTGATCCGCATTGCCAGCCCGGTGCTCGGGCCCAATGTCCTGGCGGCCCTGCGCATCGGCATGGCCACGCTGACGCTGGCGGTCCTGATGCGGGCCATGCGCCAGCGCTGGCCGCTGCAGCATTGGCGCGAGCTAGCCTGGGTGGGCGCCTTGTCTGTAGCGCTGCCGTTCTCCCTGTATGCCTGGGCTGCCCTGCAACTGCCCGCCGGCTACAGCGCCCTGCTCAACACCACGGCGGTGGTGTTCGGGATATTCGCCGCCGCCTGGCTCAAGGAAGACACCTTGACCCTGCGCAAGCTCTTGGGTTGTGTCTGCGGTTTCGCCGGTGTTGGCCTGATTGTTGGGCTGGGGCCAGTCGAACCCACGCCGCCGGTCATTCTGGCAACCCTGGCCTGCGTCGGCGCGTCGGCCTGTTACGGCGTGTCAACCTCGCTGATGAAACGTGCCATTGGTCGCATGCAACCACTGCAGATCGCGGCAGGCATTCACGCCATGTCGTTGTTGATGTTGATACCCGGCGCGGCTTGGAGCTGGCCGCAAGCGCAGTTCACCACCGGCGCCTTGGCGGCGGTGGCCGTGATGGGCATCGTGACATCGGGTCTGGCCTACTGGCTACACCTGCGCATCATGGTGCACGTGTCACCAGTGGCGGCGATGAGCCCCATCTTCATGATCCCGGTATTTGGTGTGGCCTGGGGTAGCGTGGGTCTGGGCGAGCAACTGAGCACCGGCATCTACGCCGGTGGCGCGCTGGTGCTGCTGGCAAGTGCCCTGGTAACGGGCTTCAACCCCTGGCAGAAGTGGCTGGACGCGGTCGACGCTAAACCCTGATGGTCAGACCGAGGCGTTGATCGCCTTCAAGCTCACGTTCACATCACCACACTGCGCCCGGTTGCGCAGCGCGTGTTCCATCACCACCAGCGCCAGCATGGCCTCGGCAATCGGTGCGGCGCGCAGGCCCACGCACGGGTCGTGGCGGCCCTTGGTGATCACTTCGGTGCTGTGGCCGTTCACGTCAATCGACTCGCGCGGCGTGAGGATGGAGCTGGTTGGCTTGATCGCAATGCTCACTTCCAGGTCTTGTCCTGTACTGATGCCACCGAGCACACCGCCGGCATTGTTGCCCTTGAAGCCCGCCGGTGACAGCGAATCGCCATGCGTGCTGCCGCGCTGGCTGACGCTGGCAAAGCCGGCGCCAATCTCGACACCCTTGACGGCATTGATGCCCATCATGGCGTAGGCAATATCGGAGTCCATCTTGTCAAACAGCGGCTCGCCCAAGCCGACCGGAACATGAGAGGCGGTGACACGAATGCGCGCCCCGCAGGAGTCGCCCTGTTTGCGCAAGGCATCCAGATACGCCTCCAGCGCCGCCACGTCGGCCACTGGTGCAAAGAAGGGGTTGTTGGGCACATGCTCCCAGGATTCAAAGGGCACTACCAGCTCACCCATTTGCGTCATGCAGCCGCGAAACACCGTGCCGTAGTGCTCAAACAGCCACTTCTTGGCCACCGCGCCGGCCGCCACCATCGGTGCCGTCAATCGCGCGGAAGACCGGCCACCGCCGCGTGGATCACGCAAGCCGTATTTCTGGAAGTAGGTGTAGTCGGCGTGACCGGGGCGAAAGGTCTGCAGGATGTTGCCGTAATCCTTGCTGCGCTGATCGGTGTTCTTGATCAGCAGGCAAATCGGCGTGCCGGTGGTCTTGCCCTCGTAGACACCGCTGAGAATCTCCACCGCATCGGGCTCGTTGCGCTGAGTCACAAAGCGGCTGGTGCCGGGGCGGCGCCGGTCCAGGTCGCCCTGGATGTCGGCCTCGCACAAGTCCATGCCCGGCGGGCAACCGTCAATCACGCAGCCAATGGCCGGGCCGTGGGATTCACCAAAGTTGGTGACCGCGAATAGGGTTCCGAAGGTGTTGCCGCTCATGGGGTGGATTATCCCAGAGCAGACTCACAAGAGGTGCGGCGCCGAGCAATGGCGACCAATGACGCGGACTCATCTGGCATCCGTGGCTAGAATGACCCTTGAACTGATTTGAAACTGGAGGCGACATGGGCTCATCCGATTTGGCTTCACTTCTGAACCTGAGTATTGCGGAGCGTATTGAGCTGGTGCAAGACCTGTGGGACAGCGTTGCCGTGGACACCGCACCGCAAGCGTTGCAGCCACATGAATTGACCGAAATCCGCCACCGCCTTGCTGAGCATCTGGCCCACCCGCAGCATGTCGTTGCATGGGCGGAGGTCAGGCGCGCGCTTGGCCTGAGCGCATGACCGAGGGCATCCGCGAGATTGTTTTCAGATCCTCCGCCGCGATTCAAGCAGCCAAGGCGCAGCAATGGTATGAAACGCAACGCAGTGGATTGGGTGCCGAGTTCGCCCTGCACCTGGAAGCCGCGACGCACCGCGCCGCGCGTCATCCCGAGCACTGCCCGATTGTCTATTTGCAGGTGCGACGCATCTTCTTGAAACGATTCCCCTACGCCCTGTTCTTTCTGCCAGAAGAACAAAAACTTGTCGTCTTGAGTTGCCTGCATACCAAGCGTGACCCGGCAGCGTGGCCCGGTGCGGCCGATCACTGAGTCGCATCCGCGCTCGCCGAATGCGCCCTGCGTAGGCACGGCTACGTGGTCGAATCGGCCGACTTATCCTCCCCCTCCGGCCAATCCCGGATATAGGCCTTGAGCATCTTGTTCTCGAAGTTCTGGCTGTCCACCACGGTCTTGGCCACATCGTAGAAGCTGATCACGCCCATCAGCATGTTGTTGTCCATCACTGGCATGTAGCGCGCGTGGTAGCCCAGCATCATGCGGCGCACCTCATCGAGTTCGGTCTCCAGGGTGCAGGTCAGAGGCGAGTCGTCCATCGCGGTGCGTACCAGCGTGGTACCAACCGTGCCGCCGTGTTTCACCAGGGTCTGGATCACCTCCCGAAAGGTCAGCATGCCGACCAGCTCGCCGTGTTCCATTACCACCAGCGAGCCGATGTCCTTGCCGGCCATGACGTTGGTAGCGATCGCCAGCGACTCATCGGGGGAGGCGGTATAGAGGGTGTTGCCTTTGACGCGAAGGATGTCGGCGACTTTCATGGTGGGATCCTCGGGTGGGCCCGCTCGGGCGGGCAATAGGGTGTCGAAATCGAAACAAGCTTGCTGCAAATATAGCCCACAATAATGCGTCCGCCACCCGAAAGTAAACGCCAGCCGCCCCTCAGCGGGTGCCTGGTCACAACGAAAGACACCCATGCCCGGCTACTCCGACCCCGGCTTCGACACCCTGGCGTTACACGCCGGGGCCGCGCCCGACCCGACGACCGGCGCGCGCGCGGTGCCGATCCACCTCACCACGTCCTTTGTCTTCGAGTCCAGCGACCACGCCGCGGCACTGTTCAACCTGGAGCGCGCCGGGCACGTGTATTCGCGCATCAGCAACCCGACCAATGCCGTGCTGGAACAGCGCGTGGCGGCCCTGGAAGGCGGCATTGGCGCCATCAGCACGGCCAGTGGCCAGGCCGCCTTGCACCTGAGCATTGCCACGCTGATGGGCGCGGGCGCGCACATCGTGGCCTCCACCGCGCTGTATGGCGGCTCGCAAAACCTGCTGCACTACACGCTGCGACGCTTTGGTATCGAGACCACCTTTGTCAAACCCGGCGACATCGATGGTTGGCGCGCCGCGGTGCGCCCCAACACCAAGCTTTTTTTCGGCGAGTCCGTTGGCAACCCGGGGCTCGATGTGTTGGACACGCCCACGATTGCAGCCATGGCCCATGAAGCGGGCGTACCCTTGCTGGTGGACTCGACCCTCACCACGCCCTGGCTGGTGCAGCCGCTAAACCAGGGCGCCGATCTGGTCTACCACTCGGCCACCAAGTTCCTGAGCGGCCACGGCACGGTGATCGGCGGCATCGTGGTGGACGGCGGCAGTTTCGACTGGGACCAATCCGGTAAATTCCCGGAACTCACCGCGCCGTACGACGGCTTTCACAACATGGTGTTCAGCGAGGAGTCCACCGTGGGCGCCTTCCTGCTGCGCGCACGGCGGGAGGGCCTGCGCGACTTTGGCGCCTGCCTGAGCCCGCATTCGGCCTGGCTGATCCTGCAAGGCATTGAAACATTGTCCTTGCGCATGGAGCGCCATATGCGCAACACCCAGCGCGTGGTCGAATTCCTCAGCCAGCAGACCTTTGTGGCGCGTGTCGGCCACCCCTTGCTGGAGAGCCACCCCAGCCATGCCCTGGCGAAAAATCTGTTGCCGCGCGGCGCGGGCTCGGTGTTCAGCTTCGACCTCAAAGGCAGCCGCGAGCAAGGCAAGAAGTTTGTCGAGGCGCTCAAGGTCTTCAGCCACCTGGCCAATGTGGGGGATTGCCGCAGCCTGGTGATTCACCCGGCCAGCACCACCCACTTTCGCATGACCGATGAAGCGCTGGCGGCGGGCGGTATCACGCAGGGCACGATCCGCCTGAGTATCGGCCTGGAGGACCCGGATGACTTGATTGACGACCTCAAACGCGCACTCAAGGCGGCTGAAAGATCATAGGCCTTGTCATTGCGGGCTGGACCCGCAATCCATGGATCCCGGATCGCGTCCGGGATGACCAGCACTAAGCCCGGAACGAGAGACAAAGGACACTCCATGCACCTCACAGTCAACGGCCACAGCAGCTATTGCTACACCGGCGGCAAGGCGTTTGACGCCGCCAAGCCCACCATCATCTTCATCCATGGCGTGCTCAACGACCACAGCGTGTGGATTTTGCAGAGCCGCTACCTGGCCAACCACGGCTGGAACGTGCTGGCGGTCGATTTGCCGGGCCACTGCCGCAGCGCGGGTGACCCACCCGCCAGCGTGGAGGCGGCGGCCGACTGGGTACTGGCCTTGATGGACGCGGCGGGTCTGAGCCAGGCCACGCTGATCGGCCACAGTTTTGGCTCGCTGATTGCCCTGGAGGCGGCCGGCCGTGCGCCCGAACGCATCCGCCAACTGGTGCTGGTGGGCACCGCCTTTCCCATGAAAGTGTCCCCGGCCTTGCTGGAAGCCTCGCTGCACGAGCCCATGAAGGCGCTGACCATGGTCAACGTGTTCTCACGCGCCACGCTGGCGCCACCACCCTCGGCGTTGGGGCCGGGCACCTGGGTGTTTGGCGCTTCCATGGCGCTGGGCAAACGGGTGCTGGCCAGCAATACCAAGGTCAACCTGTTTCATGCCGGCTTCCAGGCCTGCGACAGTTATGCCAACGGCGAGCAGGCGATGGAACGCGTCACCTGTCCGGTGTTGTTCGTGCTCGGGTCGCTTGACCAGATGACACCGCCCAGGGCAGCGCAGGGATTGGTCCAGAAGGCGCGGCATGCGCGCGTGGTCTACCTGGCGGGAGGCCACCACCAGATGAATGAGACTCCCGAGCCCATGCTGGCCGCGCTAAACGCGTTTCTGAATTCATGACGCTAGTGTTTTGATAGCAAATCACGTAGATGCAATGGGCTCAGCAGGCCGTTCGGCCACATCTTCCTGGCTGATACGGTGGTCGGCAACAGCAGCGCGTCCAGCAAGGGCGGCAGCGGGGTAAGGTCGGGGTCAACCAACAACACGTAACGAGCCGCTCCACCTTCCAGGCTTTCGTCGAGCCGGCCGACCCAGTCCAAAGCGCACAAGGAATCGAGCAGCGGCTCCATCTGCAAGGGGTCGGCCTGCAGCGCCTGAGACAGTTGCAGCACGGTGCGGCCCTTGTCGGGCTGGCCGCGCGCAAAATCAAGCTGCTGCAATGCTTCCAGGGCCAACTGAAAGCGCCAGCCCTGGGTCGCAGGTCGGCGCGCCACACCGCTGAGCAGGCTGGGCAAATAGGCGGTGATCACGGCGCCCAGCAGCACAATCACCCACGCCAGGTAAATCCACACCAGCAGGATTGGCACCGTGGCGAACGCACCATAGATAGCCGAGTAAGTGGGCACCTTGACGAGGTAGAGGCTGAGCAGTTTCTTGGCCAGTTCGATCCCGGCCGAGACGAACAATCCGCCCAGCCAGGCGTGACGCCACTTGACGTGGGTATTGGGCACATAGCGGTACATCACCGCCATGCCCCCGGCCAGCAAGGCGAACTCCAGCACGTCGAGCACCAGTTGCACCCCGCCGGGCATGCCCCCCACCAGACCTTTGGAAGCGGAAATCGCGTAGGACGTCAGGCTCAGGCTCACCCCCAGCAACAGGGGACCCAGCGTCAGCGCGGCCCAGTAGACCAGCACCCGTTGCCCGAAGGGGCGGGCTTTTCGCACGCGCCAGATCGCATTAAGTGTGCGGTCGATAGTGAGCACCAGGGCCAGGGCGGTGCCAAACAGCACTGCCACCCCGAAGAGCCCGAGCTTGCTGGCTTTGCCGGCAAACTGTGTCAGGTAACTCATCACATGGCGCGCGATGTTGTCGGGAATCAGGCTCTCGATCAGCCACTTCTGCAGCACGTCCTGGAACTTGGCGAACATCGGAAACGCCGTGAACACCGCCAAGGCCACGGTGATGAAGGGCACCAGCGCGATCATGGTCGTAAACGTCAGGCTACTGGCGGTCAGGCCAAGCCGGTCTTCGCGGAAGCGCTCGCGCAAGGTCACGGCCGTCACCCACCAAGGAAACCGGGCCAGCGCGCTGGACAGCGATTGCAGGCGCTCAATGAGGGTCAGGGTTGGCGGTGGGGTCAAAGTCATGGCCGCTATGATGCCATTGCCATGACAACGCCTCCCACGCTCGCCTCCCCCAGCGTTGCAGCCACCCGCGTCATTGCGGTGGGCGCCCTGCTGGGCCTGATTCTCCTCAGCCTGGCCTGGGAACTGGTGCTCGCGCCGCTTCGGCCCGGCGGCTCGTGGCTGGTGCTCAAGGCCTTGCCGCTGTGCCTTCCCCTGGCGGGCCTGCTGAAGAACCGCATGTACACCTACCGCTGGCTGAGCCTGATGGTGTGGGTCTACTTCACCGAGGGGGCGGTACGCGCCACCAGCGACAAGCCACCCAGCAACTACCTGGCCATGATCGAGGTGGCCCTGTGCCTGGCACTGTTCGTGGCGTGCGCGCTGCATGTGCGGCTGCGCCTGAAGGCCGCCCCCTCTGCAAGCTGACGCCATGCAGAGCCTGCTGCACGCCTTGCGCGAGATCGTCGGTACACCCCACGTTTTTACCGATGGTGACCTCAGCGCCTGGGAACAGGACTGGCGCAAACGCGAACACGGCAAGGCACTGGCCGTGATCCGCCCGGCCTGCACGCAGGAAGTGGCGGACATCGTCAAGGCCTGTGCCGGGTTCCGTGCCGAGAACCCCGATAGTGGTGTCAGCGTCGTGCCACAGGGCGGCAACACCGGCCTGTCAGTCGGCTCCACCCCCGATGGCTCGGGCCGGCAGATCGTGCTCAGTCTGCAACGCATGCATGCGCTGCGCGCGCTCGACCACGCTAACCTCACCATGACGGTCGAGGCCGGTTGCATCCTGCAAAGCGTGCAGCAAATTGCAGAGGAATCGAACCTGCTGTTCCCCTTGAGTCTGGCGGCCGAAGGCACCTGCACCATCGGCGGCAACCTGGGGACCAACGCCGGCGGCACGCAGGTGCTGCGCTATGGCAACGTCCGCGAGCTGTGCCTCGGCCTGGAAGTGGTGACCCCGCACGGCGACATCTGGCACGGCCTGGGTGGCCTGCGCAAGGACAACACCGGCTACGACCTGCGCGACCTGTTCATCGGCAGCGAGGGCACGCTGGGCGTGATCACCGCCGCCACGCTCAAGCTCTACCCCTTGCCCGCCGCGCAACTCACCGCCTGGGCCGCTGTTCCCTCCCTGGACAGCGCGCTGGCGCTGCTGGCCCTGGCGCGGCACCATCTGGGTGCGGGCCTGACGGGCTTCGAAGTCATGGGCCAGTTTGCCCTGGATCTGGTGCAGCGGCACTTCCCGCAACTGCGTGTGCCCTTGCCGCAGCAGACGCCTTATTGCGTGCTGCTGGAGAACTCGGACCACGAGTCCGAAAGCCACGCCCGGGAACGCTTTGAGCACTTGCTGCAAGCCGCCATGGCGCACGGGCATGTGAGCGACGCCGTCGTGGCCGAAAGCCTGTCGCAGGCCAAGCAGTTGTGGCATGTACGCGAGAGCATTCCGCTGGCGCAGTCGCTGGAGGGTCTGAACATCAAGCACGACATCTCCGTGCCGGTGTCCAGCATCGCGGAGTTCGTACAAACCACCGAAGCACTGCTGCGAGCCGCCCTACCCGGTATCCGGCTGGTCAATTTCGGCCACCTGGGCGACGGCAACCTGCACTTCAACGTGCAAGCGCCCGTGGGCGTCGATCCGGCCACCTTTCTGCGCGAACACGAAGCCCAGGTCAACACCGTGGTGTTTGACTCGGTGCAGCACTTTTACGGCTCGATCTCGGCCGAACACGGTGTGGGCAGCTTGAAGCGCGACACACTCGAACACTACAAGTCCGCCGTGGCGCTGGACCTGATGCGCAGCATCAAGCGCGCCCTGGACCCGCTGAATCTGATGAATCCGGGGCGGGTGATTCGGGTCGAGGGTTGACGCCAACAGAGGGACTTGATGCGCATATACTGTGCGCATAACGCCCCAACAAGGAACCCCTATGTTGCATTTTGAGAACGCACCAAGGAAAGCAACCAATCTATCGCTCAACTCGAAAGTGCTGGAAGCTGCGCGCGAGATGGGCATCAATATCTCGCAAACCGTCGACGCCTTGTTGGCTGAAGAAGTCAAACGCCGGTATTGGGAAAAGTGGCGCGACGACAACCAGGCGGCGTTTGCGGCGTACAACGAACGCGTCGCCAAGGATGGCATCTGGGGCGCCAAGTACCGGACATTCGGCAAGAGTCTGGGCGACGGTCGCAAGGAGTAACGGGTGGCTCATTTCGATGTGTATGCCAACCCCGACCGTTCCGAGCGCAGTCACACACCGTTCGTATTGGATCTTCAGAACAGCTTTCTTGACATGCTGGACACTTTTGTCGCCGTGCCCTTGCGCGCTGCGTCCTTTATGCCGAGCCGAATCACTCAGGTTCATCCCCAATTCATAGTCGCTGGTCAGGAGGTCGTCATGGATGCTCCGATGATGGCCACCTTCCCCAAGCGGGGCTTGGGGCCACCCGTCACAAACCTGCGGTCCGAGCAGTTTGAGATCCAAGATGCGTTGGACGCACTTTTTGGAGAACACTGACAATGCCCACGATGGCCCACCCCATCCGCTCCCAATACGAAGACTTCATGCGCCATGTGGACACGCACGGCGCGTTCAAGGCGGACCGCACCGGCACCGGCACCAAGAGCGTGTTTGGCTACCAGATGCGTTTCGATTTGAACGAAGGTTTTCCGCTGGTCACCACTAAAAAGGTGCACCTGCGCTCCATCATCCAGGAACTGTTGTGGTTCCTCACCGGCTCCTCCAACAACAACTGGCTGAAGGAACGCGGCGTCTCGATCTGGGACGAGTGGGCGCGGCCCGATGGCGATCTGGGCCCGGTCTACGGCGTGCAGTGGCGCAGTTGGCCCACGCCCGACGGTGGTCACATTGACCAGATCACCGAGCTTATCAACACGCTCAAGACCAACCCGGACTCACGCCGCATCATCGTCAGTGCCTGGAACGTGGCCGAGCTGAACAAGATGGCGCTGATGCCCTGCCACGCCTTCTTCCAGTTCTACGTGGCGCCCGCCACCGTGCCGGGCGGAAGAGGTCAGTTGAGCTGCCAGCTTTACCAGCGCAGCGCCGACATTTTTCTGGGTGTGCCCTTCAACATTGCCAGCTACGCGCTGCTCACCCACATGGTGGCGCAGCAGTGCGGCCTCGATGTGGGCGACTTCATCTGGACCGGTGGCGACTGCCACATCTACAGCAACCACGCCGAACAGGTGGCGCTGCAACTCAGCCGCGCTCCCATGGCTTACCCGACACTGCAGATCAAACGCCGGCCGGCAACGATGTTTGACTACCAGTTTGAAGACTTCGAGGTGCTTGACTACGAATGCCACCCGGCCATCAAGGCGCCGGTCGCTGTATAAGGTGGCCCCCACGCTCGCTCACTTCGTGTGCTCGCTGCCCCCCGGGGGGGCGCCACCCTGCTTGGGGCGGCCCTGCGCCGGCTGGAGATGATCAACCGCCGCCAACTCTGGGCGCTGGTGGCGCTGACGCTGATGTGGGGCGTCAACTGGCCGATGATGAAGCTCTCGCTGCGCGAGTTGTCGCCCCTGTATTTCCGTGCCGCCACCATGACCTGTGGTGCCTTATGGCTGTACCTGTTCTTTCGCTGGCGTGGCGTGCGCATGTTGCCGCGGGGCACCGAGTGGCGCTCCATCGTCACACTGGGTGTGCCCAACGTGTTGGGCTGGCACACCATGGCGATCCTGGGCGTGAAGGAACTGGCCTCAGGCCGCGCTGCCATTCTGGGCTTCACCATGCCGATCTGGACCGTGCTGATCGGCGTGTTGTTTCTGGGCGAGAAACTGACCCGGCGCGTGGCCTTTGCCGCGTTGGCGGTGGCCATCACGGTCGGCCTGTTGATCTCGCATGAACTCACCGCCATTTCGGGCCGTCCGCTGGGCATCGTCTGGATGGAGATCGCCGCTCTGTCCTGGGCCATCGGCACGCTGATGATGCGCCGCGCCAAGCTGACGCTGCCCATGGAGGCGCTCACGGTGTGGATGATGATTCTGGCCAGCCTGTGCCTGTGGGTGATCGCGGCCGTGGCCGAACCCTGGCCGGTCTGGCGTTTTTCGGGCGTGATGTGGGCCACCATGGTTTACGCCGTGCTGATCAACTACGGTTTTGCGCAAATCATCTGGTTTAGCCTGGCGCGCAACCTGCCCCCGGCCACCAGCGCCATGAGTGTCATGGCGGTGCCCTTGGTTGGCACACTCAGCGCGACCCTGATCACCGGCGAGTGGCCGCATTGGCAAGACTACGTGGCCGTGCTGTTTGTCATGGCGGCCATCGCCGCCGTGTTGATTCCTCCTCGTTACTTCCGCAAAGCCGCATGAAACTCAACGTTATCTTCGCCCGCGCCGCCAATGGCGTGATTGGCCGCAACAACACCCTGCCCTGGCATCTGCCCGAGGACATGGCGCACTTCAAACGGTTGACCATGGGTTGCCCGGTGATCATGGGGCGCAAAACCTGGGAGTCGCTGCCGCCCAAGTTCCGGCCTCTGCCGGGACGCCTGAACATTGTGCTGACGCGTCAGGCCGACTGGCAGGCGTCGGGCGCCAGCCGCGCCGAGTCGATGCTGCAGGCCATTGCCTTGTGCCCGCCTGATAGTACCGCCTGGGTAATGGGTGGCGCGGAGGTCTATGCCCAGGCCGTGCCAATGGCCAGTACTGCGGTCATCACGGAAATCGAGGCCGACTACGCGGGAGACGCATTTGCGCCACAATTCGACCCGCCATGGAGCGAGACCGCGCGCGAACGGCACGTCTCGTCCAATGGTTTGAAATTCAGTTTTGTCACCTACACACGCCAGCAAGCAGAAGGAAATTGATATGTCAGGTCACGGTTTTCATGCGCGCGGCCCCCACGACCATGTCAGCAAGCATGTTGGCCATGCGGCACAACTGATCATCTTGCGCTTTCCGGTGTCGATCCCGCAGTATTGAACGATGGAAAACCCGTATGTGCCACCGCCATCGGACGCGCCGAGGAAGGAAATCGTGCGCCTACGGCTGGTCGACCCGTTTCGCTGGCTGGCCCAAGGCGGGCGCGACCTGTGGGCCGAAAAAGGCATCGGCCTGTTCTACGGCGTGTGTTTTTTCATCATGGCACTGGTGCTGGGCGCCGTGTTTCGCAATTCACCCGAGTACGCCATGTCGATCGCCTCGGGCTGCCTGCTGGTCGGCCCGTTCCTTGCGATGGGGCTGTACGAGGTCAGCCGACGGCGCGAACGCGGGCTGACGCCCGACTTGGGCACCTCGCTGACCTGCTGGGACTCGCACCTGGGCAGCATGGGCATGCTGGTGCTGGTGCTGGTCGTCCTCGAGCTGCTGTGGGGACGCGCCTCGCTGGTGGTGTTTGCGGTGTTCTTCAACACCGGCATGCCGTCCACGACCGGTGTGATCCAGGCGGTCTTCAACCCCGACAACTGGGAGTTTCTGCTGGTGTACATGATGGTGGGCGGAGTCTTTGCGGGCTTGGTCTTCGCCACGGCGGTAGTATCGATCCCAATGATTCTGGACCGCGACACCGACGCCATTTCAGCCGCCATCACCAGCCTGCAGGTGGTCTTTGGCAACTTCGCGGTGATGCTGCTCTGGGGGGCATTGATCACCGCGCTGGTCGTGCTGGCTCTGCTGCCATGGGGGCTGGGCTTGTTGATCATCGGCCCGCTGCTCGGCCACGCCAGTTGGCATGCTTATCGCGGCTCCGTGCGCTGGCTCGACACCCCCAAACAAGCGTCATGAAACTCGCCACCTGGAACATCAACTCGCTGTCGGTGCGCCTGCCGCAGGTGCTGGACTGGCTACAGGCCAATCCGGTCGACGTGCTGGCCCTGCAAGAACTCAAACTGACGGACGACAAGTTCCCAGCGGCAGCCCTGCTGGAGGCGGGTTACCACGCCCAATGTTTCGGCCAAAAGACCTACAACGGCGTGGCCCTGCTGTCGCGCACGCCCGCCACCGAGGTGGTTCGCAACATCCCCGGCTTTGACGACGAGATGGCGCGCGTCATCAGCGCCGAGGTGAATGGGATATGGGTCATTGGCGCCTACTTTCCCAACGGACAGGCACCCGGCACCGACAAGTTCGAATACAAGATGCACTGGCTCAAGGGCTTGCGCGACTGGCTGCGCCAGGAACTCAGCAAGCACCCAAGACTGGTGCTGATGGGCGACTACAACATCACCTTCGACGATGCCGACGTGTGGGACCCGTTTGGTCTGAAAGACAGCATCCACTGCACCGAGGAAGAGCGCTACCAATTGCGCGCTCTGATTGCACTGGGGCTGGTCGATGCCTATCGGCTATTTGAGCATCCGCCCAAGAGTTACTCGTGGTGGGACTACCGCGACATGGCGTTTCGCCGTAACCGCGGTCTGCGCATTGACCACATCCTGATCAGCCAGCCGCTCAAGGACAAGGTCCGATCCTGCGAGATCGACCGTGCCCCGCGCAAGAACGAGCGCCCCAGTGACCACGCGCCGGTCGTGGTGGATCTGGACCTGGCATAGTGCGGCTGGTCGCCCGTCGCCCGAGCGGCCCGCGATAAGATACGCGAAGAGCCCTTCCAAGGGTCGAAGATCGCTGTGTTGTCAGTAGGAGGCTGTCATGTCACTCTTGTTCTTTCAGGTACCCGACCCCGACCCCCAGACGGATGGCCTGGCCAGCAATCGGCTTGACCTGCGAGGCGACCAGATTGGCCCCGACTTCAAACGCTTGTGCAAACTGCTGGGGCTGGCCAGCCTTGGCCCGAGCACCGCCGCTTACGCCACCGTCCTTGCGGCCTTGACCGCTTGGCAGCGCAATCATGGACTGATGTCGGATGGCGTGGTGGGTCCCTTCATGTGGGCCATGCTCGAACACAGCTCAGGCCAGGCGCCGCCCAACGCAAGCTGGCTGGCACAGTTGCCTGCGGAACGTCTTGCCAAGCTCTTCCCCTTCACCACGCGCAAGAACCTGCAGATCTATGCCCCCTACGTGCTGGCCGCGCTGGACGCGGCCGGCTACGGGCCGCAGACCCCCGTCGGCCCAGATGGCCCTGGCCACCATCCGCGCCGAGACCGAAGGCTTTGCCCCGATTTCCGAAGGCCGGTCACGCTACAACACGCCCCCTGGCGGCGCGCCCTTCTCGAAGTATGACCCCGGTACCGCCGTCGGCAAACAGTTGGGCAACACTCAGGTGGGCGATGGCGAACGTTTCAAGAGCCGTGGCTTTGTGCAACTGACCGGCCGCGACAACTACAGCCGCTACGGCAAACTGATCGGGCTGGCGCTCGACAAGCTGTCTTTCCTGGCCAACTACCCCGATGTGGCGGCCGTACTGCTGGTGCGTTTCCTGCGGGACAAAGAGGCCAGGATCGTCGCCGCGCTGGCCGCCGGGGACGAGGCGCTGGCACGGCGCCTGGTCAATGGCGGCTCGCATGGCCTGGACCGCTTCCAGGACACGCTGTCGCGCTGGCGCGTCAGCATTGCGCCTAGCTTGCACACCAACGGCCCCAGACCCGCCAACCGGGCCACCCCAGCCATCAGCCTGGCGCAACGCACCGGCAGCGGTGGTTTTGTGCTGCCGGTCAAGAACGACCCGGTGGACCTGCGCGACCTGCCGTACCGCCCACCGCTGCGCTCGCTGCCGCCGGTCTGGCCGACCGAACCAATCATCAAGGCCTTCATGCCCTTGTACGAAGGCCAGAAACTGGTGCTCGACCAGGGTCAGGAGGGAGCCTGCACCGGATTTGGTCTGGCCAGCGTGGTCAACTACCTGCGCTTCACCGCTTGCCCCACCGACGCCGCGCGCAAAAAGCTGACCAGCGTCAGCCCGCGCATGTTGTACGAATTGGCGCGCCGTTATGACGAATACGAGGGCCATGACTACGAGGGTTCAAGCTGCCGCGGTGCCCTCAAAGGCTGGCACAAACACGGTGTGTGCTTCGCGCAGGACTGGGACTATCAAAAAGACCTGGTGCCGTCCAATCCGGCCTGGGCCACCCGCGCGCTGCAAAACACCCTGGGTGTGTACTACCGCATCGACAAGTCCAACCTGGTGGACCTGCAAGCGGCCATCGCCGATGTGGGCGCGATCTTCGTCTCGGCCCACGTGCACGCGGGCTGGGACCTTCTGCCCGCGCCATCAGCCGCGCGCCCCACGGGCCGGACCGCCCGCGCCAGCAAGGTGCCGGGGCACGACTCCCTGGTGCAGATTGGCTATGTACGCCACCAGACGCCACGCCAGGGCGCGCACGCCTTTGCAGTGGTGGGCTACAACGCACGCGGCTTCATCGTCCAGAACTCCTGGGGACCCAACTGGGGTTGGCGCGGCTTTGCCGTGCTGCGCTACGAGGATTGGCTGAACAACGGCATGGACGCCTGGGTGGCGGCCTTGGGCGTGCCGGGGGTCGTCAACAATGCAGCGGTGGCGGGTTACGTGCCCGCCAGTGCCGCCAAGCGAAGCAGGACCGCCGCGTCTGCAAACATGGCTATGGTGGGCGCGAGCCAGCCACCGACGGAACTCGATGCCCGCCATAGCCTGGTACTGGACCGCGGGCGGGTCGCCCACTGCAGCACGCGCGACATGCTGCAACCCAACGGACTGGGTGAACTGGCAACCGAGTGGCCGCACCAATGGTTCGAACAATGGCGCCGCCAGCATCCCAAGGAGCCCGCACGCCTGGTGATCTATGCCCACGGTGGGCTCAACAATGAGAAGGAAGGCCTGCAGCGCGCCCGCAGCATGGCCCAGCCGTTCCTGGACAACGGCTGCTACCCTTTGTTCATCGTCTGGAAGACCGGCCTGCTCGAATCGCTCTCGGCAATGGCCGCCGACGCCAAGAGCGCTGACAGCGCCGAGCGTGCCGGCAATTACCTGAGCGACCACGTCACCGACCCCTTGCTGGAAAAGCTCTTGCACACGCCAGGTCGCGCAGTGTGGCGCCAGATCAAACACGCTGCGCAAAAGAAGCCAACACCCCTGACGGCGGCCTGACCCAACTGGCCAACAGCCTGCAGACCCTGTTGGCGCTGGAGCCAGCGCTGCAGGTGCATTTGATCGGTCACTCGGCTGGCAGCCTGGTGCTGGGTCCGCTGGTGGGGGCTTTGCACAAGCGTCGCATCCCGCTGGGCAGCGCGCACCTGTATGCACCCGCCTGCACGGTGGACTTCGCCAACCAGCATTGGCTGCCCTACCTGGGACGCCGGCAGGCTGACAAAAACACCTTTCCCTTACACGTCAGCATCCTGAGCGACACCATGGAGCGGCTCGACAGCGTGGCGCTCGGTGGCGTGATGGGCTATCAAAAGTCGCTGTTGTACCTGGTCGCCCGCTCGTTTGAAGAAGACACCCCCTCGCCGCTGCTGGGCATGCACGGCGCCTGGGACCGCAGCAAGCTGTTTGGCGAGTGGAACAACGCGGCCGAGACGCTGCAGGCGCTGCGCGACTTCGAGCGCGCGGTGGCCGAACTCCGGCCCACCGGGGCGCTGGTGCTGGACCCACCGGTCAATGTGCCGCTGGTCTGCACCCGCACCAACGCGTTTGGTCAGCCAATCGCGCAGAGTCAGGAGGGCGAACCCATGGACACGCGCCAACGCACCGCCCATGGCGCATTCGATTGCGACGCGGCACTGGTGCTGCGCACCATCGAACGGATTCGCGGTGGCGTGGCGCTCAGGCAGGACCTTGACTTGAGCGAAGTGCCGTGACGCGTGGCGTGTTCGCGCCTTCGAGAACTCGACCACCGCTGTGACGACGCGCCCGCGCCAACCGGCCTATCCCGAAGCCGCCACCGCACTGTCACGCAGTTGATACCGGCGCACCAGCGCATCCCGCTGGCGTGGATCCAGGTTGATGCGGGCGGGATCCCGCCCGACCACGCCCAGCAGGCGCTCATCCATGACTCGCCGCCACAGCGGCGGGAAATAGGCAATGGTGAACATGCCGAAGTAACCACTGGGCAGGCGCGGCAGGTTCTCGAAGTGGCGCAGCGACTGGTAGCGCCGTAGCGGATGCGCGTGATGGTCCGAATGGCGCTGCAGATGAAACAGCGCCCAGTTCGAAAAAATGTGGTTGCTGTTCCACGAATGGTGCGGCTGGCACGCCTCGTACTTGCCAGGCCCACGTTCGGCACGCAGCAGGCCATAGTGCTCGATGTAGTTGGCCGAGGTCAACTGAAAGTTGGCCCAAAACGACGCGACCAGCAAGAATGGCAGGATCTGCGCCCCCAGCCAAACCGTGAGGGTGGTCCACAACAGCACCGTGATCAGGGCTGGTTGCAGGATTTCATTGTGCAGTGACCAGCGTGGCAACTGTTCGCGCAACAGACGGTCGCTCTCCAGCTTCCAGGCGCGCACAAACGCACCCGGCATCTCCCGCAGCAAGAAGGCATAAATCGATTCACCCATCCGCGACGACGCCGGATCGGCCGGAGTGGCCACATCACGATGGTGGTCACGGTTGTGCTCGATGAAGAAATGACCATAACCGGTTGGCGCCAGAATGATCTTGGCCAGCCAGCGCTCAGGCCGGCTTACTCTAGTCCCAGTTCCTGGATCTTGCGGGTGATGGTATTGCGCCCAATGCCCAGCTTCTGGGCAGCTTCGATTCGTCGCCCCTTGGTGTTGGCCAGGGCGGTCTTGATCAGCCTGGACTCAAAACGCTGCGTCAACGCGTCCCATACGTCATGGCGACCGCTGAGCAGCAGCTCGATTGCCTCTGCCTCCAAGCCATCCTCCCACGACGCCGCGGCGCGGGTCGGCGCCGCATCCAGGTCCACTGACGCTTGCGGCGGCGCGACGTGCACATCCGCCTCGCCGTCCAGGGCAGTCCGGTCGATCTGCCTGGGGGCCTGCGGCGCCGCTACACCCACCTCGGGCGGCAGATCCTTGGGCTCGATCACCTGAGCCGGCGCCATCACGGTCAACCAGTGACAGATGTTCTCCAACTGGCGCACATTGCCAGGAAACGCAAAGTTACCCAGCCAGGCCAGCGCCGCGTCCGAGATGCGCTTGGGTTCGACCCCGAGTTGCTGCGCACTGATGTGCAGGAAGTGCCGGGTCAGCATGGGAATGTCTTCCAGGCGCTCGCGCAGGGCCGGCAGGCGCAGCCGAATCACATTCAGGCGGTGAAACAGGTCCTCCCGAAACGCACCATCCTTGACCCTTTGTTCCAGGTTCTGGTGGGTGGCAGCGATCACCCGCACATTGGCCTTGACCGCGCTGTGCCCGCCGACCCGATAGAAGTGTCCGTCACTGAGCACCCGCAGCAGCCGGGTCTGCAGGTCAAACGGCATGTCGCCGATTTCGTCCAGAAACAGGGTGCCGTCTTCGGCCTGCTCGAAGCGCCCCCGGCGCATGGTCTGCGCCCCGGTGAAGGCGCCGCGCTCATGGCCGAACAGCTCCGACTCCAGCAAGTCCTTGGGGATCGCCGCGGTGTTGATGGCGACGAAGGGTCCGTTGGCGCGCGGCGAATGTTTGTGCAGCGCCCGCGCCACCAGCTCTTTGCCAGAGCCCGACTCGCCGGTAATCATCACCGTGACGTTGCTTTGACTCAGGCGCCCAATGGCACGAAACACATCCTGCATGGCCGGTGCCTGGCCCAGCATTTCGGGTGCCTCGGTGATGCGCTCCTCGGCCACCTGTTCGCGCTGGCTTTCTTCCAGGGCGCGGCGAATCAGCGCCACCGCCTTGGGGACATCGAAAGGTTTGGGCAGGTACTCGAAGGCGCCGCCCTGAAACGCCGACACGGCGCTGTCCAGGTCGGAGTAGGCGGTCATGATGATCACCGGCAGGCCAGGGCACTTGGCCTTGACCTTGTCGAGCAATTCAAGCCCGGAGCCGCCCGGCATGCGAATGTCGCTCACCAAGACCTGCGGCACGTCGTTCTCGCCGCAAGCGTCCAGCGCCAGCAGCACATCGCGTGGATTGGTGAAGCTGCGCGTGGGCAGGTTTTCGCGCAACAGGGCCTTCTCCAGCACGAAGCGAATCGACTGGTCATCATCAACTATCCAGATCGGCTTCATGGTCTTGGGACACCCTTGAAAAATAGTCGAAAGAACATTGCGGGACAGACCGCAGCTACCAACCCGATACCTTGCGGGACAGACCGCAGTTACGCGCAGCGAACCAGCTCTGTCCTCAACTGATCAAGGCAGAGGAATCAGTATCGTGAAATCCGTTCGGCCGGGGACACTCTCGACCTCGATCAGTCCGTGGTGCTGCTGGACAAAGGTTTGCGCCAAGGTCAGCCCCAAGCCGGAGCCGCCCTCCCGTCCTGACACCAGCGGATAGAAGATGCGGTCTTTGATCGAGTCCGGAATGCCTGGCCCGTTGTCCATGACATGCAATTCCAATGCCAACTTGTAGCGCTGCTTGCCAAAGGTAATCTGGCGCGCGATTCGGGTGCGAAAAGTCAAGCACGCATCGCCCAGCGTGATTCGCTCGACCAGCGCTTGGCAGGCGTTGTGGGCAACATTCAGAACGGTCTGGATCAGTTGCTCGCGGTCGCCCCGAAACTCAGGGATGGAGGTGTCGTAGTCGCGCACCACTTTGAGGCCCTTGGGGAACTCGGCCACGATCAGCGCGCGCACGCGTTCGCACACTTCGTGAATATTGACGTCCCCCACCAGGTGCGGGCGCCGATGCGGTGCCAGTAAGCGGTCAACCAGTGTTTGAAGCCGATCGGCCTCGTGGATGATGACCTGCGTGTACTCCTTCAGGTCGCGCGACTCGACTTCCATCTCCAGTAGTTGCGCGGCGCCTCGAATACCGCCCAGCGGGTTCTTGATTTCGTGCGCCAGGTTGCGAATCAGTTCCTTGTTGGCCTGCGCCTGGTCCACCAGCCGCTCCTCGCGCTCCTGGCGGGCTTGCAGCTCCAGTGGCAGCAACTCCACGACAATCTCATCGGGCATATCGGTCTGTGTCACGATCACATGCACCGGAAATGGCTCATGGTTGAGGCGCTTGAGCCAGGCGTCATAACGCAGCGCCGCGAACTGGTTACCACCCGCACCCTCCAATGCCCGATGCAGGGCCTGCGGCTCGGTAAAACTGTCCGGCAGGACGGAGCCTTCAATGGTGCGCCGGGAACTCCCCAGGGCGTCTTCCAGGGCCGAGTTGGCAAACAGCACCGTACCGTCGCTACGCACCACGGCCACCAGGGTGGCCAGCAGGTCAAACGATTGAAAACGCGAGGACGCCAGCGACGTGGAAATGGATGAGGAAAGCGGCGTGTTCAAGCGCTCATTTTGCCGCACTGGGCGGGGGCGCGCGGCTGAGTTCGCGGCGAATGCCGGTGATGTCGCCCTCAAGCCGAGCGATGCTGGCCTTGAGCTCTTGCACACGCTCGGCATACTTGTTGGGGTTGCGGGCCTCCTCCGGGCGACGGTCCGGCTCACCCTTGTTGTATTCGCGGGTCAGCTCCTCAAGGCGCGTCTCGGCTTTCTTGAGTTCCGCTTCCAGGATAGAACGTGAATCCGAATCACGCGAGCGCTGCTCACCGGCGTCCACCCGCTGGCCCGGCTGCGAGCCACTGGCCCCGGGTTTGGGCGTAACCACGCGGGGTGGGCCCTGGATCACGGTGACGTTGGCGCCCTCGACCAGCTTGCAGCCCTTGGCCTGAGCATCGGGCACGGTATTGGTGTACTCGTTGCCACAGCGGTAGATGCGGGTCTGGGCAAAGCTGCCCGCTACGAAAACCGTAGCTGCTAGGGGAATGAATAAGCCGTATTTCATACTGTTTTGTCCATCAAGATGGTGACATGGACTTTGCCTTAGTATGCGTCAAGTGGGGCCAATCGCCAAATCTGCCAGACCACCATACCAAGAAAAAGGGATGGCGACGCCATCCCTTTTCGTAAGCAACTGTAAGGGCGCCCTCGACGCAGGGCACCCTCCTAATTACAGAGAGAAGTACATGTCGTACTCGCACGGATGCACGGCCATGCGAAAGCGCGTGACTTCCTGCATCTTGAGCTCAATGTAGGCGTCGAGCATGCTGTCGGTGAACACGCCGCCCTTGGTCAGAAAGGCGCGGTCCTTGTCGAGGTGCTCCAGGGCCTGGTCCAGGCTGTGGCACACGGTCGGCACGAGTTTGTCCTCTTCCGGTGGCAGATGGTAGAGGTCCTTGGAGGCAGCCTCGCCCGGATGGATCTTGTTCTCGACGCCATCCAGACCCGCCATCAGCAGGGCAGCAAAGCCCAGATAAGGGTTCATCAGTGGATCGGGGAAGCGGGCTTCCACGCGACGGCCTTTGGGGTTGGAGACAAACGGGATGCGGATCGCGGCCGAGCGGTTCTTGGCCGAGTAGGCCAGCTTGACCGGGGCTTCGAAGTGGGGCACGAGGCGCTTGTAGCTGTTGGTGCCGGGGTTGGTGATGGCGTTCAGGGCGCGGGCGTGCTTGATGATGCCGCCGATGTAGTACAGGGCGAAGTCGCTCAGGCCAGCGTAGCCGTCACCGGCAAACAGGTTCTTGCCATTCTTCCAGACCGACTGGTGCACGTGCATGCCGCTGCCGTTGTCGCCGTGGTAAGGCTTGGGCATGAAGGTGGCGGTCTTGCCGTAGGCGTTGGCAACGTTGTGGATCACGTACTTTTGCAGCATGGTCCAGTCGGCGCGCTCCACCAGGGTGCTGAAACGGGTGCCGATTTCGTTCTGGCCGGCACCGGCAACTTCGTGGTGGAACACTTCAACCGGAATGCCCAACGATTCCAGAATCAGCGACATCTCGGCACGCATGTCCTGCGTGCTGTCGACCGGCGGAACCGGGAAATACCCGCCCTTGGTGGTCGGTCGATGGCCACGGTTGCCGCCTTCGAGCTTGGCGCCGGTGTTCCAGGGAGCTTCGTATTCCTCGATTTCGTAAAAGGTGTTGTGGGGCTCGGTGCTCCAGCGCACGCCGTCGAAGATGAAGAATTCCGGCTCGGGACCGAAGTAGGCGGTGTCGCCTGTGCCGCTGGCCTTAAGGTAAGCCTCGGCGCGCTTGGCGATCGAACGCGGGTCGCGGTCATAGGCCTTGCCGTCGCTGGGTTCCACCACGTCGCAGGTCAGGATGATGGTGGTTTCTTCGTAGAACGGGTCGATGTTGGCCGAGTTGGGGTCCGGCATGAGCAACATGTCCGAAGCCTCGATGCCCTTCCAGCCGGCGATCGACGAGCCGTCGAACGCGTGGCCCGAGGTGAACTTGTCTTCGTCAAAATGCGACACAGGCACGGTGGTGTGCTGCTGCTTGCCCCGCGTATCGGTGAAACGGAAGTCGACAAACTTGACTTCGTTGTCCTTCACCATCTTGAACACGTCTGCGACGGTCTTGGCCATCAAATACTCCTGGTTGGATCGTTGGTAAGAAAGCTACGAGAACGCGAACGCAGGTTTTGTGCCAATTCACACGAGGCCCCTGATCCGCCAAACCCTGTATTTTGCCCTGACTTGCCACGGCATTTGCTGACGCTCGGCAGCGGAACACGCACTCTTGACGCATCATTGCCCATAAACGGTGCGTGAAGCAATGCACCAAAACGGGCTATCCTGGTTTTTGCACCAATTCGGGGCCCATGGCTGCACTGAGACCGCGCAATCCCTCCATCAACTTCGCATAGGCCAGCGCAACCTGGATCGGTTCACCCTTGACGCCGAGCTCGATGTGGCGGCCATATTCGGGGTGGTCAACGCTGGGCAGGCTGAACACCTTGACACCCACGAAGGTGGCCTCGATTTCCTGCATCAGCGGCGTCAGAGCCGCCTCCATGGCGCCAAACACAATGACCGATTGTTCGAGCCAGGCGTCAGTGCGAAACAGATGCCGGTATCGGTTGTCGAGCACCCACTCCATCATGGGCCAGGCCATCACCGGGAAGCCCGGGACAAAATGCACATCACCACAACTGAAACCCGGTATCTTGTTGAACGGGTTGGGAATGATGGTTGCGCCAACCGGAAACACACCCATGTTCAGGCGGTGCACGTTGTCGGGCCGGTCGGCCTCGTAGAGCGTACCCTGCTGACTTGCCAATTCCTGCATACGTTGGCGAATCAACGCCTCGGCCTCGGGATGCAAAGCCAAGCCCACGCCCAGCGCCTGCGCCGCGCACTGGCGCGTGTGGTCATCCGGCGTAGCACCAATGCCACCGCACGAAAATACCACCTCGCCCGACGCAAAGGCACGCTGCAAGGTAGCCACGATGCGCACCGGCGCATCGCCCACGTAGTCCGCGTAGTCAAGCTGCAGACCACGGGCCTTGAGCAGTTCGATCACCTTGGGCAGGTGTTTGTCGGCGCGCTTGCCCGACAGGATTTCGTCGCCAACGATGATCAGACCGAAGCGCCGCGCGCGTTCAGGGCTGGGGCTGGTCTGGGGAACTGGTGGCATGAGGTACTACCGGCGCGGGGATACTGGTCGCCTCGGGCGTGATGGTCGGGGTCGGCGGCACAACAAGCGCTTGCGCGCGCAAGGTCTGCAGGGCCGCCAGGCAGTAATGCGTGAACCACAGGGAGGAAAAGGCAAACACCAGCGTGTAGATCCAGATGGCGATCGGCACGAGGATCGGCGCCATCACCACGAACAACACGCCCGAGGCCCATATCAAGCTGGGTGCGGCACCCAGGTAGCCGCTGAGCACGCCAATGCCAAGCAACCAGCCACGGTGCTCTCTAAAGATCGTGCGCCGCTCGTCGGCACTTGCATGCTCAGCCAGTGCATCAAAGGCCATCACCCGGTAGGTCAGCCAACCCCAAATCAGGGGTGGCAGCACCAGAATCAGGGGCGGCACCAGCCACAGGGGAATCGACACCACCATGGCCGCGATCGCCAAAACGGTCGAACCCAGCGACCACAAGACGCTGAAGACCAGTGAGCCACCGTGCTTGCGCTCCAGTTGCCCAAAGCGTCGCTTGGCGACCAGGGACACCAAGGCCGGCGTCATCAGCATCGCCACCGCCAGCAGACAGACGACCACGATCAGGGGCGTGACCGCGAACACGACAATCAATGGCGCCACCACGCTCTTGAGGCCACCCGCGCCAACGCCCTGCAACCAGGACCAGACGTGATTGATGATGCTTGAGGACTCCAGCGACGCACGCACCCAGTCGATTGCGGGTTCCCAATAGAAGTAGCCCAGGCCCAGCGCCAGCGGCACCATCAGCACCAGTGGCAGCAACGACAGCACCATCACGCGCGGGTGCATGCAATAGGCCACCGCGCGCCAGAAGGAATCAAAAATCAGGTTCATGCCATGGGACTATGGTGCCGTGAAGCCACCGAGAATAACAACAAACCCGGGTCCTTGCGGGACGTGAACACCTCTATTCCTGAGCTGGCGTTACCCATTAACGGCCAGGGAACGCAAGCTTGGCAGTCCAGGCCCTGGCTGCGCGGCGGCTGTCGTAACATGCGGTCCATGAGGCGAATTGAAGTTGATCGGGCGCAATTGGAGGTGCAGCACATCGCGGCTAACCTGAGCCTTTGCGGGACAGACCGTAGCGTTGCGACGCTCTGTCCTCAACCGATTGTCGGATGTCCGCCGGCGCGCAAGACGCCGATCGTGTTCCTGCACGAAGGGCTGGGCTCGGTCGCCATGTGGCGCGACTGGCCCAAGCAGGTGTGCCAGGCCACCGGGCGCGAAGGCTGGGTCTACTCCCGCCGGGGCTACGGCCAATCCGACCCGGTACCGGATGTGCGTGGCCCGCCCGCCCGCGCGCATGGACAACGCAGTGGGCGACTGCGGCCGGACTACATGCACCACGAAGCCTGGACCGTGTTACCCGCCTTGCTGGACGAATTGGGCCTGGTGGCGCCGGTGCTGTTGGGCCACTCCGATGGGGCCAGCATCGCCTTGTTGCACGCCAGCCGACACGCCGTGGCGGCCTGCGTCGTGATGGCACCACACGTGATGGTCGAAGACATCTCGGTGCAGTCGATTGAACAGGCGCGCGTGGCCTTTGAGTCCGGCGAGTTGCGCGCGCGCCTGGCGCCCTACCATGCCGATGTCGATTGCGCCTTCTGGCAGTGGAACGATGTGTGGCTGAGTCAAGGATTCCGCAGTTTTGACATCCGGCTCGATTGCCGAAGCCTGCATGCGCCGGCATTGGCGATTCAAGGTACTGACGACCCCTACGGCAGCATGGATCAGATCGACCAGATATTGCTGCCCGCCCATCAAATCGAACGTATCAGACTGCCAGCCTGCGGCCACTCGCCGCATCGCGATCAGACCCAACTGACCACCGCGCACATCACCCGCTTCCTGGCCGAGCAGCCTTGAAGCGCGCGATTGCGACGATCAGTTGAGGACAGAGCGTCAGGTTTAACCCCGTTTGGTCGCGCCAGCCGTATACGACTGACCGATTCACAGCCAACATCCGACAAACAGTTGAGGACAGAGCTAAAGGTCTGTCCCGCAAAACATCAGGAAACACCATGAAACTTCTTGCCTCCCTGATTGCCGCGGCCTTGCTGGCGGGTTGTGCCGGCCTGGCCGACGCGGGTGCACGTGTCGACGTTTCCATCTTCGACCGCAGCACCGGCGAAAAACTCGACATCTACCGCCACCGTGGCCGCCTCTACGTCGCGGGCACCCCCGGCAACCGCTACGCGGTATCGCTGCGCAACAAGACCGATGCACGGGTATTGACCGTGCTGTCGGTCGATGGCATCAACGCGATTTCGGGGCAAACTGCGGCGCCCAACCAATCCGGCTATGTGTTGTCGCCGTGGCAAAGCGCCGAGGTGTCAGGCTGGCGCAAGAGCATGGACGAGGTGGCGGCCTTCTATTTCACCAGCCTGGACGACAGCTACGCCGTGCGCACCTTGCGTCCCGCGCACGTCGGCGTCATCGGTGTGGCGGTGTTTCGGGAGGCCGAGCCACCACCCCCGCCCTCACCCGCTGTCAGCCATGAGGCCGCACGTGACCAACGCGCAGACCAGGCCAGCCCCCCTACGGCCGCCAGCGCCAAGGGCGAATCACTTGCCAGGCAGTCTGAACCACGTCTGGGCACCGGGCACGGCGAGCGCATGGATGCGCCGACCCGCTACACCGACTTCCGACGCGCCAGCGGCACGCCGGCGGAAGTTATCACGGTCTACTACGACAGTCGGGCCAACCTGATTGCCCAGGGCGTGATCAGCCAGCGCCCCTATCCGGACCGGCCCAACCCATTTCCCGGCGCGCCCGGCAGCTTTGCGCCGGACCCGAAGTACTGAGCGGGTCACGGCAAGTCCATCCGTCGGTGCGATCAAGCGGCGATGTTTGCCAAGTCGTCGGCACTCAGCCAGCGCCACTGCCCAGGCGCAAGATCGTTCGGCAAACGCAGACCACCGATCTCGGCGCGGTGCAGGGCTTCGGCCCGGTTGCTGACCGCCGCCACCATGCGCTTGACCTGATGGTATTTGCCCTCGGTCAGGGTCAACCGCAGGCAGTGGCTCGACACTGCCTCGCAGGCCGCCGCCCGGACCGGTTTGGGATCGTCATCCAGCACGACGCCGGCCAGCAGGCGTTGGACCTGCGCGTCATCAAGCGCGTGCTTGACGGTTACCTCATAGACCTTGGGCACATGGTGCCGGGGCGAGCTCATGCGGTGAATGAACTTGCCATCATCGGTCAGCAACAGGAGTCCGGTGGTGTCCTGGTCAAGCCGGCCAACCGCCTGCACACCCTGAACCGCACCTTTTTGTGGTCGCTGGCGCAGGGGCGGCGGCAACAACGTGTAGACGCTTGGGTAGGTTGACGGTTTCTGGGAGCACTCGGTGGCCGCAGGCTTGTTGAGCATGATGTAGGCCTTGTCGTGGTAAGACCAGTCCACGCCCTGAACCCGAAAGTGCAAGCCGGTGGCTACGAAATCCTTGGCCGAATCAGCACAGGCGACCGGCACGACGTCGCTCGCTTGAGCATAGACCTGCACCAGGCCCTGTTGAATCAGGCCGGCGCACACCCGGCGGGTGCCAAAACCTTGCGAATAGAGAATATCTTGCAGTTGCATCCCCCGAGTATCGCAAGACACGCCAGCCCTTGGGCACGTGGATAATTGCCCATCATGGCCTCAGTTCCGTCCGCTCCTCCTGTTCCGTTACGTGCCGTCCCTGGCAGCATCACCGATGTAGCTGGCATCGAGGTTGGCCACTTCACCGATACACGTCGCCCGACCGGCTGCAGCGTGATCATCGCGCGCCAAGGCGCGGTAGCCGGTGTCGACGTGCGCGGTGCGGCGCCCGGTACCCGCGAGACCGACCTGCTGCAGCCCTCGAACCTGGTTGAGCGGGTGCACGCCATCACGCTATCGGGCGGCAGCGCCTGGGGCCTGGATGCTGCCAGCGGTGTCATGCAGTGGCTCGAAGAGCATGGCATTGGCCTGCCAGTGGGCTTCGGGCTGGTGCCGATCGTGCCGGCAGCGGTGCTTTTTGATTTGCCAGTGGGCGACTATCGCATTCGCCCCGACGCGCGCGCCGGTTATGCCGCGTGTGTGGCCGCAAGCGCCGCGGCCCCATTGGAGGGCAACGTAGGCGCCGGTGCCGGTGCCCTGGTCGGCAAGGCCTTTGGCATCGCCCACGCCATGAAGGGCGGCATCGGCACGGCCTCATTGCGCGTCGAAGGCATCACCGTCGGGGCGATCGTGGCCTGCAACGCAGTGGGCGATGTGGTGGACCCGGATACCGGCTGGGTCGTCGCTGGCGCCCGTACCGTCGACGGCCTTCGCTTGCGAGACACCCGCGCCGCGCTGCTGGCGGGCGAGCCCATGTCGCCGGTGCTGGCCGGCACCAATACCACCATCGGCGTGATCGCCACCGACGCCATCCTGAGCAAACCCCAGGCGCAGCGGCTTGCACAAGTCGCCCATGACGGCCTGGCGCGCGCCATCAACCCGGTGCACACCATGCTCGACGGCGACACCCTGTTTGCACTGGCAACTGGTCAGTCCGGCAAAGCCGCCAGCATGATGCTGCTGGGCACGCTGGCCGCCGAAGTCACGGCGCGCGCCGTGCTGCGGGCCATTGCTGCCGCGCGCGGTGTGACCATCGGCACCAGCCATTGGCCCGCCGCCTGCGATCTGCCGCGTCGCGGCCCGGTGTAGACCGCGCCCACTGCAACCGAGCGATATGGCCAAGAACCTGCGCGATGCCCTGCTGTCCCTGCGCGAGCTGCTGGTCTCGGGCGGCCCCTTCCTGCTGCTGACGCTGGCGCTGCTGCTGGCCGCCTACGCCTGGCTGGACCCCAATCCTCCGAAACACGTCACGCTGGCCACCGGGCCGGAGCAAAGCGCTTATGCCGAGTTTGGCAAGCGCTACGCGCAGGCGCTCAAGGCGCATGGGATCGAGGTCACGCTGCGATCCAGCCAGGGCGCCAGTGACAACCTGCGCCTGTTGCGAGAGGGGCAGGTTGACCTGGCGTTTGTTCAGGGTGGCAGCAGCGAGTCACCGCCTGACGAGGAAACATCATTGGTATCCCTGGGCAGCTTGTTCGTGGAGCCGATCTGGCTGTTCTACCGAAGTGACTCGACGCACAAGGCCGCGCCCGGCCGACGTCTGAACGCGCTGCCCGCGCTGGCCGGCTTGCGCCTCAATGTTGGCACGGCCGGCAGTGGCGTGCCCAACCTGATGCGCGCCTTGTTTGAGGTCAATCACATGGAGACCGGGTCACTCAAGTTGTCGCGTCTGGAGCAGACACCGGCCACGGTGGCCTTCCTCGATGGCGAGCTTGATGCGCTGGTGTTTGCCTCGGCACCAGAGTCACCCATGGTTCAGATGCTGCTGCAGACGCCCGGCGTGAGCCTGCTCGATTTCGCACAGAACGAAGCCTACTCGCGCCGCCTGGCGTTCCTGACACCGGTCACCCTGCCGCGCGGTGTGGTGGATCTGGCCCGTGATCTGCCGCCGCAAGATGTGCGCCTAGTAGCCCCTACCACCACCTTGCTGGCGCGCCAGAGCGTCCACCCCGCAGTACTGCAATTGTTTTCACAGGCGTCCCTGCAAATTCACGGCAAGGCCGGGTGGTTCAGCCGCGCCAGGGAATTCCCCAATGCCAGCACCGCTGAATTTCCGCTGTCGCGGGAAGCGGAGCGAACGCTGCGCAACGGCGTTCCCCTGCTGCAGCGCTACCTGCCTTTTTCAATCGCCAATCTGATGGAGCGCATGTGGCTGGCGCTGGGCCTGATCGTTGCCATCATCCTGCCGCTCAGTCGGGTGGTACCGCCCCTGTACCAATTCAGAATGCGCTCGCGGGTGTTCCGGTGGTATGGCCAGTTGCGCGACATCGAAGATCGAATGGCCCGCGCGTCGGATTCGATCGACAGTTTGCGAGCCGAGTTGCTGCAACTTCAGCACCGCGTGGAGCAGATCTCGGTGCCCTTGTCCTATGCCGATGAACTCTACGCCCTGCGCAACCACATCGAGATGGTGCGCGCAAAACTGTTCACAACCTGACATCCACGCTGTTGCGCATCGCCACCTGCGCGACGGCGTCCAGCGCGCCCTCCACCACGGTCTGCCGGGAAATGACCCGCATGGCACCCTGCGCCAGCAATTTGTCCAGCGAACGCCGGGTCATGGACTGGGTGCTGCCGTACGAGTTGGTAAACAGGAACAAGGTTCCGTGCGGGCTGGCCCACGAGAGCTGCGTGCGCTCCCAGTTGCCGGCCACCAGCAACTCGACCCAGACGCCAATGGCCATGCTGCCCACATCGACTGGTGGCGCAGGCATCGGCGTGGCAGTCGCGGCCAGCATGTCTCCAGAGGCGTCGTCCAAGGCGTGGAGTTCGTCCGCGGAGGGATCGACCGCCGACTCCATGAATCCGGACTCCCGCGCTTCAGAGGGCGCGATCCAAGGCTCGGCATCGTCGCGCAGAACGACCTTGCTGACCGGCTTGGGACGCGCTTCCTGCGTGCCAGCGGGTGTGGGCCGGAACGCGTGCTGGTGCAACTTCATCAACACGTCGAAAAAGGCGCTGGTTTGCGTGGCGGGATAGTCGATCATGGCCAGGCCCTCACGCAGTTTGCTCAACAGCTTGGGGATCAGGCGAACCAGCTTGCCAACATTCTTGCGGGTCAGATCGGGCTGCGCACTCCACAACAGGGCATCCACCAGTTCTCGGTATCGGCCCGGATCATTGTGGCCGTTGCCGTCGTTCATGCTCGCCTGCGCCATGACCTGCACCCAGGGACCACTGAGAAACGCGAACACTTCCGCCGGGACCACGCTGACTTGTGGCAACAAGCCGATGTCGCGGGCCATCTTGGCCGCCAGCAAATTGCGCTGCTCGGCCCGCTGCAACGCTTCGACCGCGCGCCCGCGCTCTTCCTGCCGCGCGCGTTCGCGCTCTGCCCAAGCCACGGTCAACTGAGTCAGAACGTTCGAAAACGGCTCTTCGCTCTCGATGGTCATCGTCGCCAGGGGTTGCGCAATGTCCAGCAGCGGCTGCAGATAAGACGCAAACCCGCGCGACTCGACGCTTTCGAACGCCAGGCTGCGATCGGTGATTTCCTGCAACAGGCGGCGCGCCGGATGATCCTTGTCGCTGAAGAACCGGGGATCCACCAACGCCAGTTGCAGCAACGCGGGCTCAAGTTGCTTGACCAGCTTCTGGACCGGCGCGAGCAGGCGGCTGTCGCGGGCAATGTTGTCCACCATCAGCGCAACCACCTCCAGACTCAGCGCCTGGCCCAGCCCCAGGGCGTCGCTGCCCGGCACACCTGGCGAGGCGTTGGCCGCAACGGTAATGTTGTGTTGCCCAGGTACGGCTGTCCGGGCGCGCTGGGTACCCAGCCGCTCCATCATCCGGTCCACCTGGTTCATCTCCTTGAGCGCTTCAAACGCCGCTGGCACGGTCATCTGAAAATCCGAGACGGGTGCCTGATGCTCGACAGTTGGAGCGTCGAATTCACGCGAGAATCGCTCGGAAAACGATTCGGGACGCGCAGGCGACTGGGCATCACCGAGTTCCCCAGCGAGCAGGCGGCGCAGCCGGTCCAGGGTCAGGAACGACTCGTCCTGTGCTTTGGCCCCACCGGGCATCCCGATCCGGGTCGGCGGCGCCGCCTTTTGCTGGTTGACACCGGACTGGCCAAGACCATCGGAGCCTGAGGACGATGGCGCCGGGGAGAATCCTGGCGCCTGCCCGGTACCGAGGCCAGGCGCGGCGGAAGAACCCACGTAGGCATAAGCGCCCGAAGACTGCCGAATTGCGTAGCCGGCCGGTTTCACACCTCCGGCCTGCAACTGTGCGATCAATTCCAGGTACAGCGCGCGCAATTCACGCCCCAGCGCGTCCGCCATGTGCCACATCCAGTCGCGCCGCACCAAATGGGACACCTGCATCTGGGACACCACGGCTTGCAGTGCCTGCACGTACAACTCCGGGCGCAAGGGATTGCGATCCGGGTTCACGGCCGACAGGCCTTGTGCCGCGCAGATCAGCGCGTTCAGATCGGCCAGCGGGGCCTCCGACACGGTAACCACCAACTGTTGGGCCCGTGCACGCTCGACGCTCTCGCTGACCTGCGCCTCATCCATCAACTCAAGCTGGTCGAAGTGAACCGTGAACAACGAACGCGTCACGTCCACTGACAGTCCTTCGGACAGTGCCTGCCGTAGCGCCTTGGGGTAGCGTTCACACAGGACCGATTCGAGCTTATTGAGCTGCCGACGCGCCTCCACCAGTGCATGGCGCTCGCCCACGGTGTGCGCCCGATCCTCGCGCGACTGCAAGACCTGTCGCGTGGACTCGACCACGCGGGCCATCAAGTGTTCGGAACGGGCAACGGCGTCGTTGACCACCACGCGATACAGGTCCGCATGCGGTCCGTTCGAGGAGGTCGAATCGGCTTTCACGGTGCCCGCGCGATCAGGTCGGACTACTTCAGGGCCTTGAAACGCATGCGCTTGGGCTTCGCGCCCTCCTCGCCAAGGCGTTTCCTCTTGTCCGCTTCGTACTCCTGGTAGTTGCCATCAAAGAAGGTCCACTGGCTATTGCCTTCGCAAGCGAGGATGTGTGTCGCAATGCGGTCCAGGAACCAGCGGTCGTGACTGATCACCATGACCGATCCGGCAAACTCCAGCAAGGCATCTTCCAAGGCACGCAGGGTTTCTACGTCGAGGTCATTGGAGGGCTCGTCGAGCATCAATACGTTGCCACCGGCAATCAGGGTTTTGGCCAAATGCAACCTGCCGCGCTCACCGCCGGACAGGGTACCGACCCGTTTTTGCTGATCGCCCCCATTAAAGTTGAAGCGCCCGCAGTAGGCTCGGCTGGCCATCTGGAACTTGCCCACATTGAGAATATCCAGGCCACCCGAGACGTCTTCCCAGACCGTCTTCTCATTGGCCAGATCGTCGCGATGCTGGTCCACAAACGCCATCTTGACAGTCGATCCAATCTTGACTTCCCCGCTGTCGGCCTTCTCCTTGCCGGCAATCATGCGAAACAGGGTCGACTTGCCCGCACCGTTGGGGCCGATGATGCCGACGATGGCGCCAGCGGGCACCTTGAAGCTCAGGTTGTCGATCAGCAGGCGGTCGCCGAAGGACTTGCTGACGCCCACAAACTCGATCACCTCGTTGCCCAGGCGGTCCGCCACCGGGATGAAGATCTCGTTGGTCTCGTTGCGCTTCTGGTACTCGAAGTCGGACAGTTCCTCGAAGCGGGCCAGACGGGCTTTGCTCTTGGCTTGGCGCGCCTTCGGGTTCTGACGCGACCACTCCAGCTCCTTCTTCAGGGCCTTGGCGCGGGATTCTTCACCCTTTTGCTCCTGGGTCAGGCGTTCCTGCTTTTGCTCCAGCCAGGAGCTGTAGTTGCCCTTGTAGGGAATGCCCGAACCGCGATCGAGCTCCAGAATCCACTCGGCCGCGTTGTCCAGAAAGTAACGATCATGGGTAATGGCCACCACGGTGCCGGGGTAACGTTGCAAGAACTGCTCCAGCCAATCGACCGACTCGGCATCCAGGTGGTTGGTCGGTTCGTCCAGCAGCAGCATGTCGGGCTTGGAGAGCAACAGCCGACACAAGGCCACGCGGCGCTTTTCGCCCCCCGACAGCACGCCGACACGCGCGTCCCACGGCGGCAGGCGCAAGGCGTCGGCGGCGATTTCAAGCTGGTGTTCCGAATCCGTGCCGACGCTGCCAATGATGGCCTCCATCTTGCCCTGCTCCTCGGCCAATTTGTCGAAGTCGGCGTCCTCCTCGGCGTAAGCGGCATAGATTTCTTCCAGGCGGGCCTTGGCGGCGAATACGTCGCCCATGCCTTCCTCGACGCTTTCACGCACCGTCTGATCCGGGTTGAGCTGCGGTTCCTGCGGCAGGTAACCAATGTTCAGGCCCGCCATCGGGATCGCTTCACCCTCGATTTCGGTGTCCACGCCAGCCATGATCCGCAGCAGCGTGGATTTGCCCGAGCCATTGGTCCCCAGCACCCCAATCTTGGCGCCCGGGAAGAAACTCAGCGAGATGTCTTTGAGAATATGACGCTTCGGCGGAACGATCTTGCCGACGCGGTTCATGGAAAAAACGTATTGAGCCATTGGAGTCTTGCGATGATTAGAGAAGAGAACGAGAAAGGCGACATTATCGACGCACGGGCCGATACCGGCGACGGGAACGCCGCGCCAAGCGGCCATCCGGCGGTCAGTCGAGCGCAATGCCAACGCGCCTCACCTCACTGCGGTGCGTCCCGCTGCACCTCAGGTCAGGGCGCCGGATCAACCTGCGTCAGGTCGTTTTGCAGGGCGCTTTGGGCCACGCCGTCGAGCGCGTTGTCAATCAGGCGCCCGTCGGACACCACCCGGATCGAGCCTCGCATGCGCAAGCGATCCATGGTCCGGCGCGACATGGAATGTGCCAAGCCGCCTTGTGACACAAACATGAAGAGCGTTTTGTGCGGACTGGCCCACGTCAACTGCGCACGCAGCCAGACACCACCAACCAGCAACTCGACCCATGAACCGGCGACCAGGTCGCCCGCTGTCCAGGGCCGCGGCGGTCCCGACTCGCGACTGGCCTCCTGCGCCGCATGTTCGACACCCATGTCGGCATCGTCCTCGAGGTAGCCTGACTCGCCGGCCTCGTGGTCACCCACCCAGAACTCACTCGCATCTGGCGCCTGGTGCAGATCGTCCGCCGCCAGCGCCTGCGCGCCCTGTCGCGGACCCTCAAACGCCTTCTCGTGCAATGAGATCAGCGCGTCAAAGAACACCGGGATACGCTCTGCCGGATAGTCAATGAGCTGCAACCCCTGACGCAGCTTGACCAGCAAACCGGGCACCATGTCCACCAGACGGTTACGGTGACGCCGTGTCAGACGCGCCTGCACACTCCAGAGCAGGTCATCGACCATGGCAAGGTAACCGTCGGGATCCGACGTGCCATCGACACAGCGCAACTGCGACTCGGCCACCACCTGGGCCCACGGCCCACGCAAGAACCCGCTGACCAGTTCCGGGATATCCTTGTGCTCTTGACGCTGATGGAAGTCCTCCGCCAGGCGTTGCGCCAACAGATTGCGCTGCTCCGCATGCAGCAGGGCTCTGGCGGCTTCCTCCTGGCGCTGGTGTTGCGTGGCGTCGTCGCGTTTCCAGCCGTTTTCGAGCTTCTTCAGGACGTAGGCAAATGCAGCCGCGTCGCCATCACCCCTGCCCAACACCCCAACCGCCTGCGTGGCCGCCTTCAGGAACTTCTGAAACCCTTCTTCGTGCACGGTCGAATAGGCCAGGCTGCGGTGCGTCAGACGATCTAGGAACATCCGCGCGGGATGCTGGCGCTCGCTGAAGAAACGCGGGTCGACCTGCGACAGCTTCATCAGCACCGGCTCCAGCGACTGCAGCAAGTCACGCACCTGCGGCAGCAGACGCTCGTCTCGCCCGAGGTTGTCGAGCATCATGCGAATGACCTCCTCGCCAAGCTGCTTGCCCAGTTGCTTGCTTTGGGTCGGCTCACGCGTCACCTGGCTGTGCTGCGCCGACACACCGGCCAAGCTGCCGGCCTGTGCTTCGGGCGAACTGGCGCGCTGTGCCAGGCGCTTCATCATCGGGCCGACCAACTGCAGGTCTTCCATCGCGACAAAGGACGCCGGCACGGTATGCAGGAAGTCCTGCGTCCCGGCGCCGGTGAATGCGGTGTTCAGTTCGCCCGACAGCAACTTGCGCAGCCGATCGAGGGTTAGCAGCGTGCGCGCCACGGAACTCTCGGCACCTTTGCCCTTGCCCGCGCCCAGGCCTGCAATCGGCATACCCACTGGCGTGGCGGGCTCGACCCCCTGCGAACGCAGCCAGTCACCAATCTCCTTGTAAAGCTGGCGCAGCCCCACGCCCATCAAACCCGCCGCAGGCGTGATCAGCGCGGTACGCTCTCGTTCTTGCGCAACATGCGCCTGCAAGCAGGCCTGCAATGCCCTCACGAAAGCCTCGGGCCGTAGCGGGTTGAGGTGTGCCTGCACGGTGATCCAGCCCAGCAGGCTGCTGACCAGTGCGTTGAGGCCGGGCAGCACATCTTCAACACTGCGAAGAACCTCTTGCTGCGCCAGGGCAAACTCGATGTTGGCGTCGATCTCCCTACTGTCGAGAATCTGCAGATCCTCGAAGGTGACCAGTGGTTGCTCGGCCGAGTCACGGGCCGCGCTGTTGTAGACTGCGCCGCGCAAGTGCGCGGCGAACGTGCTGCGAATGGCGGGCGCCTGTCGGCAAAGATCACCTATCGCGAGTTTGAGCCAGGATGGCTGTTCAACAACCGAACCCTTGCTTGCGATTCGAGCAGTCGATGCGGCCAGCCCGTCGAGCACGCCGTTGATCAGCAGATCCGACTGTTCCAACACCACCTCAATGCACGCGTTCAGGGTCGGCCGCACCGATGACCCTCCATCGGCTACACCTATACGCCGCAGCACAAAATTCTTCATCCAGTCCCTTCACGATTGACCGTCGCCGCCCACACTGGGGCCACCGCCGCACCGGACCGTGCGCCCCCCGCATGACCGGTGTCATTCTCCCAGCAGTATGGGGGTCTGCAAAGCCCTTTTTAACATCTTGTTGCGAGTTCCCGCCAGTAGCGCGGTTAACGCACTGCCGCCAAGGCACCACGCATTTTCCGATTCGTGCGACAATCCACAGGTTCGCGGCGCTTCAGTTGCCCGTGACTTCAGCACCTTGCTGGAAACCGTGCCTCGCGCAACGGTTTCGCTTCTTGTACCCCATCTGCCTTTGACTGACTTGTCGCTTGCGCCTCAAGACGGGCCGATGTCCCAGTGCCCTGGATGGGCGCCACTACTCATGAACTTTGAAGAATTGAACCTGGCCCCGGCCATCGTTACGGCTGTGCGCGAGCATGGCTATGAGATCCCAACGGCCATTCAAATCCAGGCCATTCCGATGATCCTGGCCGGCCAGGATCTGCTCGGGGGGGCCCAAACCGGCACCGGCAAGACCGCTGCCTTCGTGCTGCCCATGCTGCACAAACTCGACGCCGGCCAGAGCGCACAAAACAAGTTTGGCGGCACCGGCATCCGGGCCTTGATCCTGACGCCAACGCGTGAACTGGCGGCCCAGGTGGAAGAATCCGTCAAGACCTACGGCAAGCACCTGAAACTGTCATCGGCGGTGGTGTTTGGTGGCGTCGGAATGAACCCGCAGATCAGCCGCGTCAAAAAGGGTATCGACATCCTGGTGGCGACGCCGGGCCGCTTGCTTGACCTGATGCAGCAAGGTGTGCTCGATCTCGGCCAGGTCCAGATCCTGGTGCTCGACGAGGCCGACCGCATGCTCGACATGGGCTTCATCCATGATGTGAAGAAGGTACTCGCAGCCGTTCCGAAGGACAAGCAGAGCCTGCTGTTCTCCGCGACCTTCAGCGACGAAATCCGTGACCTCGCGGCCACCCTGCTGCGCGACCCCCAGAGCGTGCAGGTGACACCGCGCAACACCACCGTACAGCGCATCACCCAGATCATCCATCCGGTGGGTCGCGGCAAGAAGAAGGCCCTGCTGGCCCACATCATCCAGGAGCAGAACTGGAGCCAGGTGCTGGTGTTTACCCGCACCAAGTTTGGCGCCAACAATGTGGCCGAGTACCTGATCAAGAATGGCATCACGGCAATGGCCCTGCACGGCAACAAGAGCCAGGCGGCGCGCACCCAGGCGCTGGCTGGCTTCAAGAGCGGCGATGTTCGCGCCTTGGTGGCTACCGACATTGCCGCACGTGGCATCGACATCGATGACCTGCCGCACGTCGTGAACTACGAAATCCCCAATGTCTGCGAAGACTACGTGCACCGCATCGGCCGCACTGGCCGCGCTGGGGCCGATGGCACCGCCATCAACCTGGTGTGCCTGGACGAAGAGAGATTCATGCAGGACATCGAGCGTTTCACGAAGCAAAACATTGCCGTGAAGATCGTGGAGGGCTTCATGCCCGAGCCGGGCGAAAAAGCCGAGCCGATTGCCATGGGTCGCCAGACCATCTGGGGTGGCGCTGGCAAACCGCCGAGTCGCGACGTGATGCAGGCAGCGGCCAAGGCAGCCCGCACGGAAATGATGCAGCGGGTACGCGAGAGCAAGGGCTCACAGGGTGAACGTGGCGCAAACTCCGCTGGTCGCAACGCCGGCGCCGGGCGCGGCGGTCACACCGGGGGGCAACGCGGCACTGGTCAGCGCATCCCCAATCCCACGGGCGATCAGGCGGTACGCGGTTCGTCAAGCCGCCCCGCGCAGGGACGAGGCGGCAGCGGTGGCGGATACGGTGGCGGCGGTG
Organism: Rhodoferax sp.; assembly: GCA_030685025.1. GTDB lineage: Bacteria > Pseudomonadota > Gammaproteobacteria > Burkholderiales > Burkholderiaceae_C > Rhodoferax_D. The sequence goes on along the minus strand of JAUXWC010000205.1, from coordinate 68,502 downwards.
GTGGCGGCAACCCACCCGCTCGCGCGGGTCAGGGTCAGCCCGATCCGATGCGCACCAGTGTGGACATGATGGCCGAGCGCGGCGCCCGCCGTGGCGGTGGCGGCTTTGGTGGTGGCAACCGCAATGGAGGTTCCTATGGCGGACAGGGTGGTCGCTCCGGCGGCTCGGGTGGCGCTGGTGGCGGGGGCAACGGGTCTCGTGGGCCGGGAGGTTCTCGCGGCTCTTTTAACCGATAGGCGGTATTGCGCGGTTCACTGTGTGGGGCGCCGACCGGCGCCGATTCAGCACGCCAAACTGACCAACCACGTCGCCGACCTTGGCACCTTGACCACGCTACCCGGCATCAGCCATGTGGATGATGTCTTTATCGCGCTGGGCACGACCATCAAAACTGCTGGCAGCCAAGCCGCTTTCCGCGCGGTTGACCTCGATGCCGTCGTCGCCGTGGCGCGCGCGGCCAGGGACATTGGGGCAACACGGTTGGGGGTGGTCAGCGCCATGGGCGCGGACGCCAACTCCCTGGTGTTCTACAACCGGGTCAAAGGCGAGATGGAGGACGCCGTTGCCAAGCTTGGCTACTCCTCACTGGTAGTGGCGCGGCCTTCAATGCTGGACGGTAAACGCTCGGAACTGGCCCAAGCCGCCCGCCCGGCCGAGAAATTGGGCCTGCTGGCGATGGCGCTGCTCAAACCACTGATCCCAGCCGACTACCGAGCCATCGCGGCGGCCCAGGTGGCCCGCGCACTGGTGTCCGGCGTCAAGCGATCCGCAAGCGGCGTACACGTGCTTCGCTCGGCCGAACTGCAGTCCGTGCGTTAGTGGCTTGAACACCCTGGCGGACTCAGCCCTCGGTATAGAAGCACAAGGTATTGCGTCCCGACGCTTTGGCTTGGTACATGGCCAGATCGGCCCGTCGCAGGTAGTCGTGCGGGCTGTGCGACGGATCATCCAACACCACCGCCCCGACACTGATACTGCACTGGTGTCGGCAGGGTCCGATATCGTAGGGCTCACGCAGCGACTGCAGGATCTTGAGCCCGATTCGGCCAGCCTGAACCGTGGCCGCTTGCGGCGTGTCGCCCTCGTCTTCCAGCAATACCACGAACTCGTCACCGCCCAGGCGTGCAACGGTATCCGTGGCACGCACGCAGGCTCGTAGGCGCGCGGCCACTTGCTGCAGCAAGGCGTCACCGACGTCGTGACCAAAGGCATCGTTCAAGGTCTTGAAGTTGTCCAAGTCGAGAAACAGCAGCACCCCCGTCTGTTGACTGCGCGCACTCGCCACCAGTGCTTGTTGAATGCGATCCATCAGCAGACGCCGATTCGGCAGGCCGGTCAATACGTCGTGAAACGCCAACTGACGAATCGCCTCTTGTGCACGCATCCGGTCGGTTACATCCCGCCCGACACCGCAGTAGCCCCGAAAGCCCCCTTGACTGTCGAACATCGGCGTGCCGCTGACGGCATGCCAATAAACACTGCCGTCAGGCGCGATGCGCTGGGTCTCAAAGTCATGAAACGGCTGGTGGGACTCCAGCACGGCCTGGTGTGCTGCCCAGACCGGGTCATCCGCCGGCACGCCGGCGACTTCCTGTCGCGTCTTGCCAATCGGCGAGGCCTTCAAGACAGAATTGAAGCTTCGCTCCCCAGTCTCCATCCGCACAATGCGAAACTGGTCGTCGAGCTCCCAGTACCAATCCGACGATAGCTCGGTCAGACTGCGAAAGCGTGCCTCGCTCTCAATCGACTTCTGCTTGGCTATTTGTGCCTCGGTGACATCCCGAAAATGCACCACCACGCCGTGCACCGCCTCATCCGCCAGGCAATTGCTGGCCACCGCGGCCAGATAGCGCCAGTCACCATCGGCGTGGGCGAAACGATGGATCGACTCCTGACCACTGTTCGCAAACGCCAGCACCCGGGCGTGCTCGGCCCTTGCGTGCGCCACGTCCTCGGGATGGATCCACTCAAAGATGCTGCGTCCGACCATGGCTTCGTCACCGAGGCCCAGAACCAGACGCGAGGCCGGACTGACATAACTCAGTTCGCCGTCTGGTCCGCAAATCACGGTCAACAAAGGCGCCTTCTCGGTCAGCGCGCGAAAGCGCCGCTCGTTGGCTTGCGTCTCAAGTTGCGCGCGCCGCTGCTTGGTAACGTCTTCCACCGTGCCTTCGTAATAAAGCACCGCGCCCGTCGCATCGCGCACAACGTGCGCATGCACCCGCACCCAGATTCGTTCACGGGTTTTGTGCCGGTAGACCTCAGACACGAAATCCCGCACCTGCCCGTATCTATCGAGCAACGCCTTGAATTGCTCGCGCCGGGTCGGGTCCACGTACCACTCCCGGGAAAGATCCCGGGTCGCCGCCAATAACTCGGCCTCGGTGTCGTACCCATCAAGTCGAACCAAGGCTGGATTGGCACGCAGTTGGCGGCCGTCCGGGCTGGAGCGGTAAGCGCCAATGGGCAACAAGTTGAACAGCGTTGAAAAATCGTTATCAGCCACGGATCACACCCACGGGACAGGCTTGATCGTACCGCAGGCAAACCGGGTCTGCCAGCCCAACACCGTCAACCTCGCAGGAACAATGTGCTCAGGGGCTCGTCGCCCAGTTGTCGACTCCAGTGCCCATGCACCGCCGGATCAAAGAGGGCGCCTTGCGGCAACAGGTCGATCGAGTAAAAATGCTGGCCCGGCGCGAACACGCGCGAACTTCCATCCTGTAACCCGATCTCCATCTGACCACCAAGAATGAACACCCATTGCGGCGTCGTGGTGCAGTGGAAATGACTTCGGAACCCCACCGGACTCTGGCGCAACTGGTAGCCGCCCGAGGCAAACAGTGCCGTGAGCCGGGCCTGCGGCGTGCCCCGCGCCAAGGCAATCGACTCTTCCCGGAACTTGGCGCGCCCGTCCACATCGGTGAAGAGGACAACTTTGGTGAAATGCGACATAGGCGCTCCGGTGAACAATGCCATCGATTATCCCCAGCCCGACGGCACGGTGTACGCGCACGCCACCACCACCTGCCTGGTTTTCGGACTTCCCGCACAATCTGAGGCATGAGATTCCTGCACACCATGCTGCGCGTTGGCAACCTTCAACGTTCGATTGACTTCTATACCCACGTGCTGGGCATGAAATTGCTGCGCACCACCGAGCGACCTGAGCAAAAGTACTCACTGGCTTTCGTCGGTTTTGGCGACAACCCGGAGCACGCCGAGATTGAACTGACCTACAACCACGGTGTCGACGCCTACGAGCTCGGCACCGCCTTTGGTCATCTGGCCCTGGGCGTGCCGGACGTCAATGCCGCCTGCGAAGGGATTCGGACCAAGGCGACCCTGTATGGCGGCCAGATCACCCGCGAACCCGGCGCCGTCAAGGGCGGCAGCACGGTGATTGCATTCGTAACGGATCCCGATGGTTACAAGATCGAATTGATTGAGCGGCCCTTGTAGCGCACACCCAAGAACCAAAGTCCCGTCCCGTGGGAGCCGCGGGTAAACGGTGAAGCTGCCCTGATGGGATACCAACCCCGCCCACAAGATCAGGGCGATGGGGCGCTGCGTGCGGCGGCATCAAGGACGAGGCAGCGGGCCGGGGGACAGCCGCAGCGCGTAGCGCCACTTCGGCCTGATCCCGCCAACCCGCTTGAAACAGGTGCAACCTGAACGTCATCACTTGGGGAAATGGCAATAAGCGGGCATCGACCCGGCGCCATGGAGCCTGCGCACTGACCTGGGCCCATGTGCAGGCCGTCTCGGCCGCTTGGTGCTCGACCTGCCGCTGTAGCGCTTCGCTGAGGTCGACTTCTCCGACCCCTCTTCACCCACCCTCAACTTTCGGTGACTCGTGCAGGCACGCCGTGGCTTCATCTGTTATCCTTCAATGATAACGTTTACATTTTCGATCTAAGCGTCGAAAACCAAGCCAAGATGACCGTGCCATACCAGTTTCCCGATAACTTTTTGTGGGGCAGCGCCACGTCCGCCTACCAGATCGAGGGCTCCCCGACGGCCGACGGCGCCGGACCGAGCATCTGGCAACGCTTTGCTCATACACCAGGCACCATGGCCAATGGCGACAACGGCGACCTGGCCTGTGACCATTACCGGCGCTTCGAATCCGATATCGCTCTGATGCGTGAGCTGGGGCTACGCGCCTACCGCTTCAGCATTGCCTGGGGACGTGTTCTGCCGGACGGCACCGGACAGGTCAACTCCAAGGGGCTGGACTTTTATGAGCGCCTGGTCGATTGCCTGCTGTCGCACGGCATCCAACCCATGCCCACGTTGTTCCATTGGGACCTTCCAGCCGCGCTGGATGACCGGGGCGGCTGGCTCAACCGCGACATCGCCAACTGGTTTGCCGACTACGCCAGTTTGATGTTTCGCAAACTCGACGACCGGGTTCCGACGTGGTCCACCCTGAACGAGCCCTGGGTGGTGACGGACGGTGGCTACCTGCACGGCACCTTGGCGCCGGGCCACCGCAATCTGTATGAGGCGCCGATTGCCAGCCACAACCTGTTGCGCGCCCATGGCGCCGCGGTACAGGCCTACCGCGCGATCGGGCAGCATCAGATCGGGCTGGTGGTCAACATCGAGCCCAAGCACCCCGCCTCGCAATCGCCAGCGGATTTGGCCGCCACGCAACGCGCCGACGCCTACATGAACCGCCAGTACCTCGACGCGGCGCTCCTGGGCCGATACCCAGACGAGATGGCGGACATCTTTGGCAAGGCCTGGCCGCAATGGCCACGGACCGACCTCGACCTGATCCACCAACCGATCGACTTCCTTGGCCTGAACTACTACACCCGTAGCGTCAACCGGCACGACGACCAGACGTGGCCGGTGCGGGCCTCAGCCGTCAAACAATCGCGCGCCACCATCACCGAAACCGGCTGGGAGGTCTACCCGCAGGGCCTGACCGACACCCTGCTCTGGTTGAAAAACCGGTACGGCGACTTGCCGCTGTACGTGACCGAAAACGGTTCGGCGTTTTATGACCCGCCGGTGGCCGAAGCTGGCCAGGTTAACGATCCCTTGCGAGTGCGCTATCTTCAGTCGCACCTAAAAGCCATTCACCACGCGTTGAACCAAGGTGTCGATGTCCGCGGCTATTTCGCGTGGTCGCTATTGGACAACCTGGAGTGGTCCCACGGGTTCTCTAAACGCTTTGGCCTGGTCCATGTGGACTTTGAGACCCAGACGCGAACACCCAAGGACAGCGCACGCTATTACGCACGCGTCATTAAGTCGGGTGGGTGTGTGCTGGATGAGCCTACAGCGTGAATCAGAACGATGAAAAAGCTTTGGCGAGGGCCCGTGTCCGGGCATCGCTTGACCCATTCGGCCCACTACCCCGCACCGCACAACTATCCTCGTGACGACCCCTGCAACACCCCGCCCCAACCCAGTCGTGCTCAGCAACGGCGACTTCTGTGTCTATGTCAACGAGCGGGGAAGTGGCTTTTCCACTTACCAGGATTACTTGCTGAGTGCCTGGAACGCGGACAGTCCAGACGACAACGGCGCTTGGTACCTCTACCTCCGCGATCTGGATGACGGCAGCGTCTGGACCGCCTCCGGGGCCCCAATGGCCGGACAGACCGTCGGACGCATCGCAACACACGGTGCGGTCGCCATCATTCGCCGCAAGCACCACGGCGTCTCATCCCACCTCGACATTGGGCTCGACTCCGTAACACCGCTGGAACTGCGCCAAATCAGTCTCGGCAACGAAACCGGCCACACACGGCGCATCGAGATCACCAGCTATGTCGAAGTGGTGCTCAACGAACCGGCCGCGCACCAGGGGCATCCTGCATTCTCGAAGCTCTTTGTGCAGACCGAGTGGTATGCGGCATCCAAGCTTCTGCTGGCCAAGCGTCGAGCGCGCGCCAACGCGGAGAGTCACCCTTGCCTTGCCATGGCACTACTGGGCGACCGAACGGTCACCGAATGGGAAACCGACCGCGCGCGCTTCATTGGCCGGGGGCGCGATTGCGGCAACCCGGCCGCCCTCGCTGGCCCCGCAGCGCTGAGCTGCAGCACGGGCAGCGTGCTGGACCCGGCGCTCGCCCTGCGCACCATCGTCACTTTGGAGCCGGGAGAACGCCAAACCTTGTGTTTTGCGCTCGGCGTTGCGCCTGATCGAGACGAGTTGTTGCGAGCCGCCACCACCTGGTCCACGTTCGACGTGGACACCGTCTTGACACACGCCAGCCAGCGCGATACTAGCGCTGGCAACGCGCAGGTGGAACCCCAAAGCAAAGCCTGGCAAACGCTGAGCGACGGTTTGGGCATGGCCCCAACCCATCATGGACCCCAGCCAATCGCCACCGTTCTTGACACGCCCCCAAGCGTCCCTGCTCTGGCACCGCCGCCGCTTCAGTTCTTCAATGGCTACGGTGGCTTCAACGCCGACGCCAGCGAGTACGTCATTCACCTTCAGCACCAGGGAGCTGCGGGTTTGAGGTTGCCCCCCATGCCCTGGACCAACGTCATGGCCAACCCACACTGTGGCCTGGTCGTGAGCGAGAAGGGCGCGGGCGCCATGTGGGCCGGCAACAGCCGTGAACACCGCCTGACCCCTTGGCGCAACGACCCCATTAGCGACCCCCACGACGACGCCTGGTATGTGCGCGACAACGACAGCGGCGCCTTCTGGTCCCCGCTACCCGGCCCGGCGCCGGCCCAAGCTGACTACACCGTGCACCACGGCTTGGGTTACTCCGTCTGGCATCTGAACACACACGAGCTGGAGCAAGAGGTCTGCATGTTTGTGCCGCAACACGACCCGCTGCGCGTGGTGCGCCTGCGCCTATACAACACCAGTAACCGGCAACGGCGTTTGTCGGTCTATGGTTACAACCGATGGGTGCTGGGCGTCACGCCTGCGGATACCCAGGATCAGATCCAGACCGAATTCAATGCCAGCGCCCAGGCACTGGTCGCACGCAACCCCGACTCGGGTGAATATGCCCAGCACCTTGCTTTCTCGGCATTGGCCCAAATTGACGGCATGGACTGGAGCGCCGACCGCGCGGCATTTGTTGGCCAAAACGGCAGCATGGCGGCGCCCGACGCGGTGCGCGCCGGCGGCCCGCTGAACCACACGATCGGCACCCTGCCCTGCGCCGCCTTGCACGCAGCGCTGGAACTGGCCCCCGGTGAGAGCCGCGAACTGTCGTTCCTGCTCGGTGAAGTGTCCGACGCCACCCTGCTGGCACCGCTGGTGGCGCGTTACCGCAGCGCCGGCGCAGTGGAGGCGGCACTGACCCAGGTGCGCGACTTCTGGCGCGGCACGGTGGGCACCCTGCAGATCGAAACGCCCTGCCCCGAAATCGACATCATGGTCAACGGCTGGTTGCCGTATCAAAACCTGTCCTGCCGCATGTGGGGGCGCACCGCCTTCTACCAGTCTGGCGGCGCTTATGGCTTTCGCGACCAGTTGCAGGACGCCGCCTCCTTGATCTATCTGCGCCCCGACCTCACCCGAGCGCAAATCCTGGCGAACGCGGCGCACCAGTTTGTCGAGGGCGACGTGTTGCACTGGTGGCATCCACCCTTGAGCAAAGGCATGCGCACACGTTTTGCCGACGACCTGCTGTGGCTACCCTACATCACCGCCTACTACATCGCCACCACGGGTGACCAATCGGTCATGCACGAGTCGGCTCGTTTCCTCAGCGCTGAGCAACTGGAGCCCGACGAAGACGAGCGTTACCTGCTGCCGACCGACTCCGGCCAAAGCGCGGACATCTACGAACACTGCTGCCGGGCCATTGATCGATCGCTGACCAAGGGGGTGCACGGCCTGCCGCTGTTTGGCTGCGGTGACTGGAACGATGGCATGAGCCGCGTCGGGCGCGAGGGCAAAGGCGAAAGCGTCTGGATGGGCTTCTTCCTGTTCACCGTCCTGGGCGACTTCCTGCCCTGGTGTGATACACGCCGCGACGCAGCGCGTGCACAAACTTACCGGCGTTACCAAGCCGATCTGCTGTTCGCCTTGAACCAGGACGGTTGGGACGGCGACTGGTACCGCCGCGCCTGGTATGACAACGGCGACCCGCTGGGCTCAAAGTCCAGCGACGAGTGCCAGATCGACGCGCTGGCGCAGGCCTGGGCAGTCATCTCCGGTGTCGCCTCGCCCGAGCGCGCCCAGCAAGTGCTGGACGCCTTGGAGCACCATCTGATCAGCGATCAAGACCAACTGATTCGCCTACTGACCCCGGCGTTTGAGAACACACCCAACGACCCCGGCTACATCAAGGGCTACGTAGCCGGTGTGCGCGAAAACGGTGGCCAGTACACCCACGCCGCGTTATGGGTGGTCAAGGCCATGGCCATGGCCGGGCGACGCGAGCGCGCCACCGAGTTGCTGAACATGCTCAGCCCGATCAGCCACAGCAGCACACCAGCCGGTGTCGAACGCTACAAGGTCGAGCCCTATGTGATTGCCGCCGACATCTATGGCGTGGCGCCCCACGTGGGGCGTGGCGGCTGGACCTGGTACACCGGCTCAGCGGGTTGGATGTACCGCGTGGCGATCGAATCGATTCTGGGCTTCAGCTTGGAGGGGGGTCACACACTGCATCTGGCGCCCTGCATGCCCGACCATTGGCCGGGCTTCACGCTGCGTTATCAGCTCGACGATGGCACCCGCTACCTGCTGGAAGTCAGCAATCCGAATGGCAATGCCCAGGGCCTCGTGTCCGCCATGCTGGACGGCGTGGCGGTGGGAGTCCGTTTCAAGCGCGTGTCCATCGCCTTGGTTCGGGACGGTCAAGCACACCACTTGCAGGTCGTGATGGGCGCTCACGTCTGAGCGACTGAACACCCTTAGTCAGTTGAGGACCGAGCTTGCCGCTGCGCGGTTGCGTTCTATCCCGCAAGGCCTCAGTGGGTGCTGGCGCCTCAACGGGCGTCGAGTCGGTGTGACACAACCACGGCACCAGCTCCGGCTCGGCGTAGGCGCGGTCCCATGAATTGTGGTCGGCACCGGCGTACTCACTGAAGCGCACCTCGCCCCCGCCTTGGCGCATGGCCGCCACCATCTGCCGGGTTTGTGCCACCGGCACCACCGAGTCGGCCGTGCCGTGAAAGGCCCACACGGGCTGCTTGCCGATACGCCGCGCAAACGCGCCGAACGGGTCGGCGGCCAGTTGCTCCGGAAAATCAGCCGCCTGCGCAGGCTCCGGGCGCAGCCCCAGCGCAGCGGCATCGCGCGCTCCGGCAATGAAGCCACAAATTGGCGCGATGGCAGCGAATTGGTTGGGATGACTGGCAGCCATGAACCATACCCCCTGCCCGCCCATCGACAGGCCGGTCAGGTAAACACGTTGTGGATCGCCGTTGAACTCGGCCATGGACTGATCCAATGCCTTCAAAGCTTGCGCCGCCATGGCGCCGGTCCAGCGGGTGTTGCGCCGCGCCTGCGGCATCACCACGATCATGGGAAAACGCGCAGGCTCAGCGCGAATCGCCGCGCCCAAGCCCACGTGCGCCTGGACACGACCGTCGTCACCCCGTTCACCCGCTCCGTGCAGAAACAGCACCACCGGCCAGGCGCGTGCGGGCGAATGGTCACCGGGCACGAAAACCTGGTAGCGGTAACTGATGCCGTCCAGCGTGACGCTGCGTTGCAAAAAGCCGGTCTCGGCCGCCAGGGCCACGCCGGGAACAGCGCCCATCACAACGCTGCTGGCGGCCACCATGATTCCGAGTTCAGCAAGCAGTTTCATCATGGGCCGTATTCCTCATCGTAGGCTTTGCAAAACAAGTGAGTGTGACGTCAAATCGACCTGTTTAGCTATTAATTATGTAGCTATAAATCCTTTGTGTACGCCACTTTCAGGGCCTTTCCACTCCACGGTCGAGCGACACCATTGACAAATGCCGGTGGCAGCGGACTCGACCCCGGCCATTGCAACACAAATCCTCCCGGCGGCGCAGCCAGCCCGCCTTGCACGTCCAGCCGCAGTTGCCCCCGCGACAAACGCAGCCGGTAAGCCAATTTGCCATAAGACGTGTGCAGGCCCGACACCGTCACACCACGCCCCTGCAGCCACTCAAGCGGGATACCCGCAGCCAACACCAGTGCCTGATCGGCTTCACGCTCAAAAGCGAACAGGTCGAGGGCCGAACGAATGTAGTCGCTGGAAATCCAGGCATGTGGCATGTCGCCCACAAAGCGCGGCTTGCGGGCATCGCGCCCCACCACTTCGGCCCACTGGTTCCAACCTGGTGGTCGTTGGTCGGAAAAGAAGAACTTCAGCAGTGCATGGGCCCGCTCGGGCTGACCCAAGCGCAAGAATGAGCCGACCGTACGCAGCTCATAAGGCGTGTAGTCGTCCCACGGCCTTTTGCCGTCCCGCCGGGCGACAAACTCCTGCCAATAACGCTCGAACGTGCCATGCAACAGTTTGGGGTCCAGGCGTGATTGCTCGCCCCCCGGAGAGAGCGCCACCGTGCTGGACGTCGCGTCGAAATCGCCCAACTCGGCGGCGCCGCTCAGGTAGTCGATACCATGTCGCGCAGCGGTGACAGCCAGCGACTGGTGCAACTCACGCTGGAACTCGTCGCGTTGTACCGCAAAGCGTTGAGCCAGGGCAGTGTGGCCCAGCACGCCGGCCAGCATGGCGACGTCCTTGTAGCCACGCAGCGCCCAAAAATTATCCCAATACGAGTGCATCGGTTTGGCCGAATAACCTTCGTGGCTGATCGAGGCCGGCATCATGCCCCAAAAGGCGCGCGCATCCCCTACCAGGTTCTGCGCGCTACGTTCGCTCTGGCGCAGTGTTTCCATGTACGTCGCGGCACGTTCGACATGGGGCCACAGACGCGCGAGTTGCTGCTTGTCATGGGTGTAGCGGTACAACTCGGCGACGGCAAAGATCAGTTGCCCGTGGCTGTCGTTCTCGGGCACCGGGTCGGCACCGCGCTGGTCCACACAACAGGGCACCTTGCCACTGCTGAACTGGTAGGGGGCGTACCATTGCACAAAGTCACTGGCCACTTGGGTTTGCCCCAATCGCAGTAGGCCTTCCACCATCATGGCGCCGTCGCGAATCCACGAACGGGCGTAGGCACGGGTACCGGGCTGCAAAGCGGCGCCATCGCGTGACATCAACATGTGGGCCAGCGACGAACGCAAGGTGTCCACCACCGGCTGTCCGGCCTTGGGCACTTGCAGCACCACTTGATTGAGCTTAGCACGCCAGGCGGCGGCAACTTGCGCATGTTGCCGTTGCGCCCAATGCAGGTCCCGGCCGATTTGCGCAAGGTCTGGCGGGGCACCACTGAGCGGCATCAACAGGTCGATGGTCCGACTCCCACGCGGCGGCAGCATCACTTCATAAACCAGCGCGCCGCTGGCGTAGCCAAAATCATCAACCAGACTTTTCGCGGCCTTGGAGCCACCCTGCGCCACCTTGTCTAGGACTGGCTCAGCCTCGAAGCTGGACGCCACAAAGGCATCCGGACTCTGCAGCGGCCACACGCGGCGCTGCCCATTCACCGACACCGCATGCTGGTCCCAGGCGATGCTGTCAATGCGGTGCACGCCACCCGGCGTGTTGAGAAACTGCATCGGCGGGTTGACTTGAAACGGCCGCAGCGCCAGCACCAACTTAAAGGTCTGGGCCGTGGCGCCGAGGTTGGTCAGGTGGTAGCGACCCAGCAGTTGCGCCTGCGCCGGCGTGCCCACACCGATCGCCGTCATCTCCAGCGCAAGGTCCTGGTGCCGCCAGTGCACGCTGGGAATCGGCAGGTAGCCATCTTGCAAAGTCTGGCGGCTTTGCACCTGCGCCCAACTGACTCGCCCACTCGCACCCGGCCCGGTGATCAGGAAGGGCTCGATTGAGAAACCACCCTTGCCAACCTCGATAGCGCCGTCTTCACCCAGCAGGCCCGAGTCGGAACCACCGTCCACCCCGACCAGCGTCCAATAGGGCTGTTGACCCGAGAAACCACGCGGGTAGGCGCCCAGCGGCGCCTCCTTGGCAAGTGCCTGGAAGAAGGCGTTTGGGCTGGCGCCGAAAGCCACCTCACGCAGCTCCAGGCTGCGCAGGTGGTAGCGCGCGCCGGGTCCGTCGTGCAGCAGCAGGCGCAGGTAGCGCGTTTCCGACTCCGGCAACAGCAGGTAATGGTCCTGGCCCGCCGCCGCGCGAACCTCACGCAGTGTGGTCCAGTGTTGACGGTCGTCGGACACTTGCACGTCGTAACGGGAGGCTGCCTCACCTGGCGCCCAGTGCAAGACCATGCCGCCAAACTCCCGAAGCTGGCCAAAGTCCAGCACCAATTGCTGCGCCTTGCCGTTCCCCTCAGCACTGCGCCACGCCGTCTGGGTGCGGCCGTCCACTGATAGCGGCACCTGACGCCAGGCTGCGCCGAGCAAGACATCCTGCACCGCCTGCCAAACGGGCGCGGGCTCAGTCGAGGAGACGGTCAAGCTGGGCAACGGGACGGTCACCGGGGCAGCGGGAAGCTCGCTCCAGCGCAATTCGTCAAAACACAGCGAGCCGCGCCCGCCACCCTTGCCGCTGGACACCACCAACTCCATCGACGCGGTCTGGCGCAAGGTGCTGTCTTGGCTGGGGCCCCAGGCCATCTCGATGTGACGCTTCTTGATGCGCCAGGTCTCCCAGTTGGCCGGCGGCGTGAAGTCGCGCCGCTGCGCCCACCACACGTTGTCGCCGCTGGCATCGACCCACTTCACTTCGAGCTTGTTGCTGGGTGCGTCACCCCGCACCTGTATTTCAAAGCTGTAGTTGTCCGGGAACACCAAGGGCAAAGCGCGTCGCGCATAGGCGTAACCCGCGACACCATTGAAGTCGTAGTCCAGACACAAGGCATTGCCTGCGACACCTTGCACCTGCCGCAACGAAGCCTTCACCTGGTCCGAGGCATTGGCCGTCCAAGGCGTGAGTTCGTCGAAGTTGTCCAGCGTGCGCAAGGCACTGCCCGCGCTACCTTGGGCCAACACCTGAGCGGCCAGCGTCAAGGCCGCATAGACCGCACCGTGCCGTAGGCGGCAGGTTGTCCAGGCCAGCTTCACTTCACGCTCCCCATCAGCAAACCCTGTATGTAATAACGCTGCATCAACAGAAACAGCGCCAGCACCGGCAACACCGTCACCACCGAGCCGGCCATCATCAACTCGTTGTCCTGCACATGCTCACGCGACAGTGCCGACAGGGCCACCGGCAACGTGTACAGATCGTTATCGGTCAGCACAATCAGCGGCCACATGAAATCGTTCCAGCTTCCCAGGAAGGTGAAGATCGCCAACGTCACCAGCACCGGTTTGAGCAGCGGCAGCACGATGCTGAAGAAGATGCGGGCCTCGCCGGCCCCGTCGATGCGGGCTGCGTCGATCAAATCGTCGGGGATGGTGCGGGCGTATTGGCGCACCATGAAGATGCCAAAAATACTGGCCAAGCCAGGTATCAAAATGCCACCATACGTGTTGACCAAGCCCATGTTCTTGAGCATCAAAAACAGCGGCATCATCGCCACCTGGCCCGGAATCACCAGCGCCGCCAGCATGGCTTTGAAGATCGGTTCGCGCCCCGGGAAAGGCAGCTTGGCAAAGGCATAACCCGCCATCACATTGAACAACAAGGAGATCAGCGTCACGGCACTGGCCAACAGCACGCTGTTGAGAAAGTAGCGCCCCATGCCAGCGCGCTCGAACAGCTCGCGGTAGTTGGCCAGCGTGGCGTGGGTGGGAAAGAGCGGCGGCGGGAAGGTGCTGGCTTCACCCGCCGACATGAAGGACACCGACAACATCCACAACAAGGGCGCCAAGCTGACCGCAGCAATACCCAGCAACAGGCCATTGACAACAGCGGTGGCGATGGGCTGCTTCACAGTGCGCCCTTGCGCCGCGCGAACCACAACAAGCCGTTGGTCAGGGCAAACATCAGCGCGAACAACACGAAGGCTACCGCCGAGGCAAAGCCCAGGTTCCACCACTTGAAGCCCTCGTCGTACATCAGGTACAACACGCTGTAAGTGCTTTGCAAGGGGCCACCTTGTGTCATCACGTAGGGCTCGGCAAACATCTGAAAGTAGCCCGCCATGGTCAGGATGCCCACCATCAGCAGCGTGGGGCCGAGCATCGGCGTCGTGATGTGCCAAAACTGCTGCGGCACGGACGCCCCGTCCAAACGCGCTGCCTCGTACAGTTCTTCCGGGATGCTTTGCAAGGACGCCAGGAAAATAATCATGTTGTAGCCAAAGTTCTTCCACACGGCAAACAGGATGATGGTTGGCATCGACCAATGGGGATCGCCCAACCAGTCGATCGGCTCGATGCCCAAGCCACCCAGGGCATAGTTCAGCAAGCCGTAGCGCACGTGAAACAGATAACGCCAGATTACCGCCACCGCGACCACGGTGGTCACCACTGGCGCAAACAAGGCGGTGCGAAAAAAAGGCTTGAAATGCGCTAACTTGGAATGCAGCAGCAAGGCGCAGGCCAGTGACGCCGCAATCGACAGCGGAACACCCAGCACCACAAAATACGCGGTGTTGCCCAGGGCTAACCAAAACAAGGGCTTCTTTAGCAAGGCGAGGTAGTTGTCCAGGGCCACGAAGCGAAGGTTGTTCAGATCAGCCAGGGCGTACAGGTCAAAGTCGGTCAGACTCAGGGCCAATGCGGCCAACACCGGCAGCACAAAAAACACCGCGATGGCGATCAGGGCTGGGCCCACAAAGCCCCAAGCGGCGAGGTGCAGCTTCACGGTTTGGCTGCTCCCCGGGTCAACATCCAGCGACGCTTTTCCAAGAACGCGTCCACGCGGCGATCGAGCTCCTGCACGGCAGCGTCCACGCTGAGTTTGCCGTGCACCACTTCGGCCGCCAGCAATTGCATTTCGGTGGCAATGCGCTCCCACTCCGGCACCTTCGGCGTCGCCACGGCCCGCTCCAACTGGGCGCGAAACGCCTGGGCGTACACGTCATTGGCCAAAGCCGGGGTTTCCCACACCGAGCGGCGCGGCGGAAGATTGCCAGTGAGCGCATGAAAACGCGCTTGCACCGCCGGGCTGGAGAGGTACTCCACCAATTGCCAGGCCTGTTGTTTGTGTTTCGACGCCTTGAACACCACCAGGCTGGCTCCTCCAGCCGTGGACCTGCCTGGCCCGTCTGGTCCCGGCATGGGCGCAGTCATCCAGTTAGCCTGCTGCTCTGGCGGCAAGCGCCGCTTGAACTCACCAATGTTCCATGGCCCCGAGATGTAAAACGAAAAGTAGCCGCGACCAAACTCGGTCCATAAGTTGGCGATCTGGTTATTGGTCATGGGCGGTGCCCAAGCACGCTCAAACATCTCGCGGTAAAACGACAGTGCGCGCCGAAAGTCCGCGCTTCGGAAGTTGCCCCAACGGCCGTCCTCGCGCAACAGTGGCGCGCTCTGCTGCAAGCCCAGCACCAGCAGTGGGTCGAACTCATTGACCGGCAACAAAACGGCATACCGCTCGGCCCCTACCTTGGCCTTGATTGCGGCCAACATGCGCCGCCAATCGTCCCAGGTGATGGGTGGCGCGTTGAAGCCAGCTTGCGCCAGCAAATCCTTGCGGTAGAACAGCACCCGCGTGTCCACGTACCAAGGCACGCCGTAGACGGCGGCATCCATGACATTGGTATCCCAGATGCCGGGGAAATAATCTGCCTGTGCGATCACACTGGACGCAGCAATGTAGGGCTGCAAGGGCTCCAGCGCGCGCAAGGCGGCCATTTCCGGAATCCAGGTGTTGCCGAGCTGCGCTACATCCGGTGTGGCGTCGCCGGCAAACGCGGTCAACAACTTTTCGTGGGCAGCGGACCAGGGCAACTGCTGTACCACCACTTTGGTGCCGGGGTGCAGCCGTTCGAATTCGGGCATCAGTTCAGTCACCACCTCGCCCTCGCGGCCCATGGCCCAGAAGGTCACGGTTTGGGGCTTCGGCGCACATGCCACCAAACCCAACAAGCACCCCAAACCAAGCAGCCGCAACCAGCGACCGATGTTGCGATGAGTCGCGCGAAGCCTCATTGCGCAGTCAACCAGCCGCCAGTGAATCCGGCACGTTCCAAGGCGCGGCGCAGATAGGGGCTCTTGCGCATGGTGCGCCAGACCAGCTCACTGCGGTAGTTTTCGATCATGGCCACGATCGGGCCTTGGTCGATGCCCAGGTAGTCGGTCGCCACCCAACCAAAACCGGGGGCCACGCGCCCGTCGCTCAGCTTGACTTGGGTGTTGACAAAACTCGGGTTGAAGGCATCCAGGAAACCATACTTTGCATAGATGACATGGCCGTACTTCTGGTGCATTTCCTCGACGGCAGGAATCACCAGCTCCGGCGCAAACGGCAATGACGCCGCCGCCGCCGTGGGTGCCAGGGTGCCATCGTCAAACGGATGAGGCAGCCCCACGCCGCGCGAATAATAGTCTTTGAATTGACGCAACTCGCCAGCGAAGTCGGGCACGTTAAGGTCCCCCGGACCGTCGCTGGCGGTGATGCCCCAGACGTTTTCGCCGTAACCCTTCCAGCGCATCGGGTTGACCTTGGCATAGGCCTGCTGGGCATAAGTGGCACGACGGCTGTTCTCAAAGTAGTCGATTCCCTTGGCCTGGATGTAGGGGTCCTGAATACCCCGAAAGTCAACCCACTGGTGGGTGTACTGGTGTGCAAACATGGCCTGAAAATTCAGGTAGTCGTAACCCTGGGTCCGGCTCCAGCTCGCGCCGTAAGTGGCGGTCAAGTCGGTCCAGGCCGATGGCGCCAAGGGTTTGTTGGGTGCACCCAGTCCCATCAGCACCACCAGCATGGCCTCGTTGTAGCCAACCCAGTCATGCGGGATGAAACCAGTCTCGGGATGCCATCCCAGCGTAATGCGCGGCGGGCGATTCTGCTGCGCCCAAGCCCAGTCGATGCGCGTGGCGATGGTGTCTACGGCGGTGCGAATTTCGCCCTCCTCGGGATCGGCCCCGTCAAAGTAGGCCTGGGCAAACAGCAGGCCAGCCAACAGCAAGGAGGTATCGACCGTTGACAGTTCCGTCTTGTCGAACCGGGCCCCCGTGTTCATATCCAGAAAATGGTAGAAAAATCCCTTGTACCCGGCCTTACCGGTCGCCTCGGGCCCCTGGGGAGCATCTCGAAAAAAGCGTGCCGTGGCCAGCGTGCGCGCACGCGCCTGAGCGCGCGAAATGTAGCCCCGCTCGACGCCCACCGGGTAAGCCGTCAACGCGAAGCCAACCGAGGCAATGCTGGCAAACGGCGGATTGGGCCAACGATCCGGTACCAATCCATTGGAGGGATTGGTAGTCTCCCAAAAATAATCGAAACTGCGCCTTTGCAAATCGTCGAACAAGGGCGGCAAGGGCGGCGCGGGCGACACCATCGGTGGTGGCACTCGCGCCGCAGTCGTGTGCGGCGCTGCTTGCGTCGCATGGCTGCCCGGCGGGCGACTTGGCCCAGAACAAGCGACCAGGCACACACTGAGTAAGCCAAGCTGCAGCGCCGCAACCAGCGCATCGGGAAACGAACGCCAACGAGAGTGAACGATCATGGCAAGTAACCATCCCCCGGCAAAGCCGGGGGCTTTCAAATTGTGAGCCGCTCAAAGCGGCTAAACGGGGTCGCTAACGCGGCCCCAACTCTTGGCGCCACCGAAACGGTGGCAACTTATCTCCACAGCCCGAGCTGTTCCAGTCTTTCGTCTTCTTGCTCCTGGTGCCGGATGGAGTTTCGAATCACGTCCTCGTCTCGGCCTACGGTTGAGACAAAGTACCCTCGCGCCCAGAAGTGCTGCCCGACAAAGTTCCTCTTGCGCTCGCCGTACACCCGCGCCAGATGAATCGCGCTTTTGCCCTTGATGTACCCCACCACGTTGCACACCGCGTACTTGGGCGGTATCGCGATCATCATGTGCACGTGATCGGGCATCAAATGCCCCTCCTCAATTCGACTCTCCTTGTGCTGCGCCAGCGTGCGAAACACCGCCCCAAGGTGTTCACGCAACTGCCCGTACAGCGACTTCCTGCGACACTTGGGTATGAACACCACGTGGTACTTGCAGTCCCACTTCGTGTGATTTAGGCTATCTATCTTGTCCATCCAGTTTCTCCTTTCGTTTGCTTGGCGGCTCACGATTGGTAGTTTCTGCGATGGACGCCCTCACCTACGCATACGTCAAACTTCTACTGCCACCCCGGCAAAGCCGGGGGGTCTCCCGACTGACTAGAACGCGTATTTCATCGACAGTTTGACTGTGCGCATCGGACCCGACACACCGCCCGGCACACCCAGATTGGCATTGTCGCCACCTACCCAGTTCTGCGGATTGCCCGGTCCACCACCCCAATCGTCGTAGCTGCCGAAGTTGACGGTGTTGAACAGATTGATGACATCGAGCCTGAAGGCGAGTTTGCCGGTTCCGAGGACGACGTCCTTGCTCACACCAAGATCAAGTTGACGAAACGCACCGCCGTCGCCCTTGACCGAGACGCACTTGTCCCAGCCCGCAGCGCAACTTGTGATGCGGTACGGCAAGCCAGAGCCGACCGTCAGCTTGCCAGACACCATCAAACCCCACGGCAGCAGGCCATCGGTCGTTGCATTCGCCACCACCCGATGCCGTTCAACGTCCTTGGAAGGGTTCCAGCCCGACGTGGAGCGGCCATAGGTCCAATTGAAGATGTCGTTGGTCCACTCCTTGTTGGTGGTCTTGGCCTCGCTGTAGGTGTAGGTCACGCCAAAGCCCCAACCCGAGCTGCGGGTGTAGGGTTTATCAGCCTTGAGGTAGACCGTTTGCGTCTTAGCCTGGCTGATGAAGTCGCCCAGTATCAAAGTGCCGTAGCCGTCTGGCCCGCCCCACAAGGGATCGATCGGACTCTGATTGGCCCAGCCACCGTTGGCATCGCGGTTACCACCAAACCAATTGAACTGGTTCTTGGCATGCGAATAAGTGGCACCGACTTCGGTGTTCCACGCCCCCACGGCCTGACGCAACCCGGCGCTGAATTGATCCGAGAACGGCATCTTGAAGTCATTACGAATCATCCATATTTCACCGCCGGGCACGGCGTTCTTCTGAAGTTCGTCCAGTGCGTGGTTGGCCATGGTGCGGTCATACGATCGGCCGACACCGGCGAAGATCACGGTTTCCTTGTCGCCCCTGATATCGAACGACAAACCCAACCTCGGAGCAATTGCCCCTGTGAACGCCTTGCGACTCGAACCGGTGCTGATGTAGTCGTCAATGTTGACGCCACCCTTGGCCAGCGACTGGCGGTAGGTCTGGCCGGCCGGTGGCGTCATGCCGTAGCGAGGCTTGTCCAGCGCGTTGATGGCCGCGACACGATCGGCCGGCGTGGCGTACTGGTTGTTGAGCATGTTGGACTCGTAATCCCAGCGCACGCCCAGGTTCAGCTCCAGCCGCTTCGACACACTCCAGTCGTCCTGCAAATACATCCCAAATTGGTTGTTCTTGTAATTCACCGGCACGGCTGGCAGCGCGGCCTCCCTGCGAAAGTAGTCGGCGGTCGGATTGCTGCTGTCCAAGCCCACGATGGGCTGCCCGGTCGTGTTGCTGATGAGCTTCTGCAAGATATCCACACTGCGAGCCGTGCCCGACAGGTTAAAGGTGGACTGTTTGTATTTCGCACCACCCTTGACGGTGTGCCCGGACAAGCCGGTGAAGGTCAAGTCATCCTGAAACAATAAGCCTTTTTGCTCGCGACGCTGTGCATCGGGCGAACCGCCAACCCAGATGAACTCCCGCTTGTCCTGTACCGAGTTAGTGGGCGAGATGAAGTACTTGATCTCGGGTGCATCGATCGCCGAATGCGGATTCCACGTGTAGTTCTCGTAGCCAAAACGGGCTTCATTGAACAGGTCGTTGCGGGTCCACTCGTGTTTCACATCAAACCGGGTCTCATCGTTGGCACGGTTTTTATCGTTGCCTGGCGCGCTCAGCCGTGTGTCCTCCGCAACCAAATCGCGCTCTCGGCGCAGCCGAGTGCTGACGTCTAGCCGGGAATCCGGTGACAGTTCCACGTCGACTTTTGCGAACAGCAGGTTCTCTCGGAAGGTCTGGTTGTGGGAGCCTTGCATACCAATGAACGATGGCACCAGCCCCGCATTGGGCAGGAGCGACGCCACCGAGGCGAGGCCCACATTGCGCGGAGAACCATTGTCCTTGCCTTCGTAGGACACAAAGAAATGCGCCACATCCTGTTTGATCGGGCCGCCCAGACTGAATCCGTATTGGTCCTGGCTGAACTTGGCGCGGTCGGACCCATTGACTTTGTTCTTCTTCTCGCCCGGGTTATAGGCGGTCAGGTTGGAGCCCGTGTGGTCCCAGAACACCTCACCGTGCAACTCATTGCCGCCAGTCTTGGTGACCGCCGTGATGGCGGCGCTGGAGACCTGATCGAACTCGGCCTTGTAGTTCTGGCCGATTACCTTGTACTCGGCAATCGCCGACTGCGGGAACGGGTTGCCGCGCGAGGAATCCAATCCCGAGATGCCACCACGCAGGATGTAGTTCTTCTGACTCACGCCGTCGATGAAGACGTTGACGTTGTCCTGGTTTTGCGCCCCGCCCTGCAGCTTGACTTGACCAGTGGCCGGATCCACATTGAAGCGCACGCCCGGTGCCAAATCGGCAAACGCCAGGAAGTTGCGTGTGACCTGCGGCAGGCTCTCGATCTGCTGGCGTGACACGCTTGTGCCGACCTCGGAGCTCTTGACATCCTTGCGCTGCAAGGACCCGACAATTTGTACCGAGGGCAAGGTGGCTGTGGTGGTGGTGGCACCGGTTGACAAAGCAAGATCAACCGAAGCGGTTTCTCCCACCTGTACCGTCACCTCTTGACCCTTTTGCGCGGAGCCGACCACACTGATGTCGTAACTTCCTGGTGCCAGGCCAGGCAGCACATAACTGCCGTCCGGCCGCACCGTCGCACGGTGGCTGGCGCCAGTGGCCTTGTTGGTGGCCACAATCTGCACCGCCGCAGTGGACGGCGCGCCGCCCTGGGTGATCTGCCCACGAATGGTGGCTGTGCTCAGTTGCGCCAGCACCGGTTGTGACAGCAAGGCACCGCCCGTGATCAGGCCGGCGATGAGGGTCTTGCTGAAGTTATGCATCTTGCAATGTTGTCTCACTATTCTTCTCCTGTTGATGTCACGATGAACTTGACTTTGTTGAACCGACCAATACCAGCCCCTCCGGCGCGCGCCCGCAGGAACTCCGAACCACCAACTCGCTACGCAAGGTCTGCGGCGATGCCGACATACGCTCGGGATGCTCAATGCCCATGGCCAACCGTTCCAGCGCCATGGAGCCCAGCTCGGCGATGCGCACACGCACCGTTGTCAGGGGGGGCGACACAAACCGGGCCATGGGGATATCGTCGAAGCCGGCCAAGGCGATCTCGTTGGGCACTTTCACGCCAGCCTCGTTCAGGGCAAACAGGCAACCAATTGCCATCATGTCGTTGGCGGCAAACACCGCCGTCGGGCGCTGTGCCAGGGCCAGGACCTGGCTGCCAGCGCGCCAGCCCGACTCTTCTGAAAAGTCGCCCTGCAAGACCAACTCTTCGGTATCGGGCACCAACTGCGCCATGATGTCGCGGTAGCCACGCAAACGCTCTTGTGCTTCAAAGTTGTGTTCCGGCCCGGCAATCAAGGCGATGTGCTGGTGTCCGCGCGCCACCAGGTGGCGCATCATCGCCACCGAACCGCCGTAGTTGTCGACGCTGAAAGAAGGAAAACCGCCGCCGATGCGGCTGTTCATCAACACGGCCGGTATGTCCTTGGGCAGGTTCTTGTCCAAAAACGCCGCATCGGCGTGGGGCGACATCACCAACAGCCCGTCGACGCGACCATGCAGAGACTTCATGGCCGCCGCTGCCTCTGCCGCATCGCCCCGAATACTGGACAACAACAAGTGCAGCCCATGCGCACGTGCCGCCTGGTCGATGCCCCGAATCAGCTCGGAGAAGAACTCGCCGTGCAAATCCGGCAACAAGGCGCCAATAGTCTGGGTGCGCCGGGAGATCAAGCTGCGCGCGGCGCTGGACGGCACGAAGTTCATCTCCGCCGCAATCTTCATGACCCGTGCGCGGGTCTTGTCCGTGACTGTGGACAAGCCATTGAGCGCGCGCGAAACCGTGGCGACCGAAACATTGGCCTCGCGCGCCACATCCTTGATTGTTATCGCCATGTCAGCCCCTCTTGTGTCAGGTCTTCAAGACGCCATCGGCACCGCAATCGGGCCAATCACGACAAAATGTAAAGGTTTACATTTTTCGGAATATACCCGTTTTCTTGGCTCTTGCAATCACTTTTTTTGTGAACGATCGGCCAGACACTCGGTAGCGAGGAAGCGCGATCAGGACACCCGCCGGACGGCCGCAGGGGTCATGGCGCAGGGACAGTAGAGCCGTTCGCTGCCAAATCACCACACCAGTCAAGCTGCCAAATTGACCCCTCCTCGCGACAGGCTGCAGTTGGTCGCAAGCTCCTGGCACTCGAGCCACGCTGTTCCTATAGTTCGCTCATCAGGTCGATACGACCCGCCAACCGGAGAAGCAAAATGTCTTACACCCCTACTCGCCACTTCAGCGTCGTCAGTCTTGCCGCTGCTGCCGCCATCACGATGAGCCTGAACGGTGCCATGCTGATTGGCTTCGACCAACTTGCCAAGTCCCCGCAGGCCACCACGGTGTCCCAATGGGTCAAGGCTGATGGTGTCGCCAAGCAGGTGACCCTGCCGCGCGTGGTGATCTCGGCTCGGCGCGCATAAACCAGCGTGGCCCTCTCTTCTTGAACATCTTCATTGAAAAACGCCATGCCAATCCACTTCACCCCTTTGAAAACCATCGCCGCCTTGACCCTCGCCGGTTCCCTGGCCCTGCTCGGTGCCCCCGCCCAGGCTTGGGACTGGACGCCGGGGACCCGAGTCACGGGCTCCGGGCAGGTCACCAAAGTGCAACGCCAGGTGTCTGGTTTCAAGGGCATCGCGCTGGAGTTGCCCGCCAGCGTTGAAGTGGTTCAGGGCGAATCCGAAGGTGTGTTGATCGAGACCGATGACAACATCGCACCTTTGATCGAGACCGTCGTTGAGAATGAACAACTCAAGATCCGCATGGCGCAGCGCTTCACCGCGATCAAGCCGAAAACACTCAGGTTCACCATCCATGCGCGTCTGGTGGAGAGTCTGGCCGTATCTGGCTCGGGGAACATCCGCGCCGCCAAGCTCAAATCCAGCAGCCTGACGACGCGTATCTCTGGCTCGGGCGACATCCATATCGACAGCCTGGATGTCGATAGCCTGAGTGTGTCGATCACTGGCAATGGCGACTTTTTCGCGGGTGGCCGGGCGGACTCGGTCCGCTCCAGCATTGCCGGTTCGGGCGACCTCAAGACTTCAACCTTGGCCGCCAAGCATGTCAAGCTCAGCATTGCCGGCTCAGGCAACGCCCAGGTGTGGGCGAGTCAGGCGCTCACTGTGAGCATCGCGGGCTCAGGCGACGTCGGATATTACGGCGACGCTTCCGTCAGCCAATCGGTGGCGGGGTCCGGACGGATCAAAAAACTCGGCAACACGCCAAAGATAGACGGTTGAATTGTGGACAGAGCGTCGCGCAGCGAAGGTCTGTCCCGCAAGGCTTCAGGTTTGGTTGACCAGCAGGCGCTTGGTGTCAGCGGCCAGATGCGTGATACGGGCCCAGTCGCCCGAAACCACCGCATCCCCCGGAACCAGCCACGAGCCGCCGACACAGACCACGTTAGGCAAGGCCAGCAGTTCCGGCGCGTTCTGCAAGGTCACACCGCCAGTCGGGCAGAACCGGACATCCCAAAACGGTCCGCTCCAGGCTTTGAGCATGGCCGCACCACCGGCCTGCATGGCCGGGAAAAACTTCAACTCACTAAAGCCGTCTTCCTGCGCCAGGAGGATCTCGCTGCTGGTGGCCACGCCGGGCAGCAGTGCCAAGCCGACATCGCGGCACGCCTGGCCCACGGCGGGCGTATAGCCCGGACTGACGGCGAAACGCGCGCCCGCCATGGCGGCGGCTTGCGCGTCGGCTCGGGTGCGCACCGTACCCGCTCCCACCACCGCTTGCGGCACCTCTTTGGCAATCGCCTCGATGCAGGCCAGCGCCTGGCGGGTGCGAAGAGTCACCTCCAGCATGCGCACGCCCCCGGCCACCAGCGCGCGCGCCAGGGGCACCGCATGGTCCACATCGTTCAATACCATCACCGGAATCACCGGCGCGTGCTGCATCACTTGCAGGGCAGTCAAGTTGTCCATCATCAGCCTCGTGTTTTTCCAAGCATCACAACCACGTGCAGGCACCCTGCTCGGCCGCCAGCGCACCGCGCCGCATGCCCGCAAACAGTTCGCGCCCCATGCCCAGACCGTTGGCGGCGATCAGCGCCCGCGGCATGGTCACAAGCGGGCGTGCCGCCCAAGCGGCATCGTCCACCAGCACGTCAAGCGTACCGGCATCGGCATCCAGCCGAATCACATCGCCATCGAGAACCTTGGCCAGCGGCCCACCGGCCGCCGCCTCGGGCGACACATGAATGGCCGCAGGCACCTTGCCGGAGGCACCACTCATGCGCCCATCGGTGACCAGCGCCACCTTGAACCCCTTGCCCTGCAAAACCGCCAACGGGGGGGTGAGTTTGTGCAACTCGGGCATGCCATTGGCCTGCGGCCCTTGCCAGCGCACCACACAGACCACATCGCAATCGAGCTCGCCCGCCTCAAACGCGGCATGCAGGCCCTCCTGCGAGTCGAATACCCGACACGGCGCCTCGATCACATGCCGATCGTCCGGCACAGCCGATACCTTGATCACGCTGCGCCCGAGCTTGCCTTGCAAGAGCTTCAAGCCGCCGGTCGCACTGAACGGCCGCGCCGCCGGGCGCAGCACCGCTTCGTCACGGCTGGCCCCCGGGTCATCCCAGCGCAGCACGTCACCATCCTGCACCGGCACGCGGGCGTATTCACGCAAGCCGCCGGCGCGTGCGGTCAGCACGTCGGCGTGCATGTAACCGGCGTCCAACAATTCGCGAATCACAAAGCCCGGTCCGCCCGCGGACTGAAACTGGTTGATGTCGGCACTGCCATTGGGGTAGACCCGCGCCAGCAAGGGCACCACCTTGGACAAATCGGAGAAGTCATCCCAGTCAATCAGAATCCCGGCCGCGCGCGCCACCGCCACCCAATGAATCAGATGATTGGTGGAGCCCCCCGTAGCGAGCAAGGCCACCATGGCGTTGACAATGCAGCGCTCGTCCACCACCCGACCGATTGGCGCAAACTGGCCGCCACGTGTTTGCCCGGCAACCTGGCGCGCGGGGTTGACGATGGCCAGCGCCGTGCGCACAGCTTCCCGCGTCAACTCGTCGCGCATCGCCGCACCCGGATTGACAAAGGCGGTGCCTGGCACATGCAGGCCCATGGCTTCGAGCAACATCTGATTGCTGTTGGCCGTGCCATAGAAAGTGCAGGTGCCGGGGCCATGATAGGCCGCACTCTCGGCCGCCAGCAGTTCGGCGCGCCCCACCCGGCCCTGCGCCGCCTGCTCGCGTACCTTGGCCTTGTCGTTGTTGGACAAACCCGAGGTCATCGGGCCGGCCGGCACAAACACGGTCGGCAGGTGGCCAAAGTGCAAGGCGCCAATCAACAGGCCCGGCACGATCTTGTCGCACACCCCCAGCATCAAGGCGGCGTCAAACACGTCATGGCTAAGCGAGACTGCGGTGGCCATGGCAATCACATCGCGCGAGAACAGGCTTAGCTCCATGCCGGGCGTACCCTGGGTCACGCCATCACACATGGCCGGCACGCCGCCCGCGACCTGCGCGGTGGCGCCGAGCCTGCGCGCTTCAACCTTGATCAGCTCCGGATAGCGCTGCATCGGCGCGTGCGCGGACAACACGTCGTTGTAGGCGTTGACAATAGCGATATTGGGCGCGCGCTCAACCACCACTTTGAACTTGTCGTTGCTCGGCAGCCCGGCAAAGGCATGCGCCACGTTGGCGCAGCCCAGCCGCTCAGCACCGGGTTTGCGATTGATCGTTGCTTCGACACGACGCAAGTAGTCGTTGCGGATGGCGGCGCTGCGCTCTTGAATACGACGGGTAACGGCGACAACGCCTGAAATTGGTTTCATCGGCTTTTGGTAACTAAATTACAGACGCCATGGTAACGCTGAATCCCCCACCAGTGTGCAGGCGGCGTTACAAATCGGTTACCAAACTCGGCAGCACTACATCTGCTTGAACAAGTGCGAAAACGGTCGGCTCACTACCAGGTTTTCCGGTCGACCCTTGATCTTCACGCAAGCCTGGCCCCGAAAATCGCGGGTCACCACGTCGACGGCGGTGGCGTTGACGATCGTGGAGCGGTGAATCTGCCAGAACTTGTTGCCGTCCAGGCCATCGAGGATCTCCTTGATCGGCGTGCGAATCAGGGTGTCGAGGTCCCGGGTGGCCACCAGGGTGTACTTTTCGTCGGACTGAAAGAACAACACATCATCGATGGGAATCAGGCGCAGTTGCGTGCCAACGCTGGCCTTGATCCATTTCAGCCGCTCGCCCGCTGGGTTGAGCTTGGCCGACAGGCGCGCCACCAGCGTGTCCAGGTCTTGGGTCGGCGCTGGCACTACCGACAAGCGCTCTTTCAAACGCGCCACGGCGGCTTGCAGGCGTTCGTCCGAATAGGGTTTCAAGACATAGTCCACCGCATTGGCTTCGAAGGCCTGCACCGCATACTGGTCGAAAGCCGTGACAAACACCACGTGGCAACGAAGGTCGCGGTTGGCAGCCAGGCTCTTGGCCACTTCGACCCCGGTCATTTCGGGCATCTGGATGTCCAGGAACGCCAGTTGCGGACGGTGTTCGTCAATCGCCTCCAGTGCGGCTTCGCCGTCCCCGACATCGGCGACAACGTTCAATTCTGGCCACATTCTGGCGAGTTTGGCTTTGAGTTGGGCACGCAGAATGGGTTCGTCTTCAGCAATCACGGCGGTGTAGTTCATAACCGTAGTTTCGCAGGTTCAAGCCGTATTTCGGACGCGCCGCCGCTTGAACAGCCACCACAACCCCAAGCCGATCAGGATGAATGGGGACAGCATCGGGAACAGAAAGATCAGGATCACCGTCGGAACGAAGACCAGCAGCGCCGCGAACAGAAAGCCCAATCCATAGAGCACCGCCACCGCAATCGCCAGCGCCAGGGCCATGGCACCAAAACCAATCAACAAGCCCACCGATCCGATGGCCAGCCCTTCGATTCCGTCGAGTTGCAGGTCACCCAAATGCACCGGCAACCACCCCGTCACCAACCCAACGAAGGCCAGTAACAACAGGCCCGCTAGCCCGATCATCAAAACGATGAACAGACGCGCCAGCAGCGTGGCCCACACACTGTGCGTCTTGCTGGTGGCGTACCAGACGCGCCGCCACCCCTTGGGCCGCACCATGGGCGACGCTGCCACCGCGACCGGGTTGTTGCCCTGGCCTTGCTCCGACTGGTACTGGGCACTGGTTTGCAGCGGCACTTCGATCATGGCCACCGCGCCTTTTGGTTCATTGGATACCAGAGAGAAACGCCCCTTGGCACCGTAAATAGCTTGCAGGCGCTCACGCAAGTTGGTCAGACCCACGCCGCCACCAGCCTGCACGGGCGTATCTGACAAACCCCTGCCAGTATCCCTGACCTGAACGCGAAGGCTCTCGCCGCCGCTCTCCGGCAAGCGATCCACCAGGACTTCTATGCGGCCGCCCTCGCGTTGCGGCTCCAGGCCGTGTTTGATGGCGTTTTCCACCAGCGACGGCAGCATCATCGGCGGAAAGGCACACGCCAGCACGTCAACCGGGGCGTTGATGTCAAACACCAGACGTGAACCCATGCGCATCTGAAGGATGTTGAGGTAAGCGCGCACCAAATCGAGTTCCTGCCCCACCGTGGAGGTGCTCTCGCGCATCTTGGGCAAGGACGCCCGCAGGTACTCAATCAGGTGGCCGACCATCTGGTTGGCCGCTGGCGGATCGACCTCGTTGAGGGCCTGCACATTCGCCAGGGTGTTGTACAGGAAATGCGGTTCGACCTGCGCCTGCAGGGCCTGCAGCCGCGCCTCGGTTACCTGGCGGCTGACATCACTTTGCTCGGCCTCGCGGGTCTTGCGATCAGCCAGGGCCAGGGCGCGACGCGACCGGCCGATGAACAACTTGACGATCAACAACACGATGAACAGCGGCATGAACGCCAGTATCAAGGCCGAACCGACCGCCACCCGCCAGACGTCGCTGCCGATCTTGGCGCGGATGTCGCCCCGAACCTCGGGCGGCAGTACCAGCGCCGGTGCGCCAGGCGCCTGGGGCGCCACGAGTGGCGGCGGTATGGCCGGGCGAACGGCATGGTCACCTTCGCGCCGCACGGCGCGCATGGCTGCCAAGGACTCGCGTGCCGCCTGTTCATTGTCACGTGCCGAGACTACCAATTGCTCGAACGTTTTCAGGGCGATGCTGACGTCAACACCCTTGTCGCGCAAGCGTTCCATCGCGTCGTTCTTGGCTTCCTCCACCGCCTCGCGGGCTTGCACTGCCGCCTCCAACGCCGACTCGGCCGCGTTCGTGGCGGTCTCCAGCGCCGAGTCCGCAGCCTCGCGGGCGTTCTCCCTGACCGCCTCGTTGACATGGTTCTCGGCGCGGATCAACTCCTGGCGGGCCCGCTCGATCTCGGCCAAGGCGCGGTCGAGTTCGCGCTGACGCTCCGGCTCGGTGGTCCGCTCCTTGATGGCGCTAACCACACCCTTGGCCAGATTGAGCGCCCGGTCACCAAAGGCCAGGTTGATCTCGCGCTGGATGGCACGGTTCTCGGCCGGCGTCGAACCGCTATCGGTCAGCCGGATCACGTGAATGGGCAGGGCGAACATCACGAGCAATCCCAGGGTGAGTACGCCGCCAAGTATCAAACCCCACCAGGGGGTTTTGTAGATGAGATCGCCTATTGCCTTGAACATGATGCGGACCACTTGCTGCGGATTGAGGGCTGCGCAATCGGGTGATCGCGCTGGAATGCTTGTCAGATTAACGCCCAAGCAGCGCTCAGGCTAGCGCAGTCGGACGGATTGCAGAAGCAGGGGAATGAATCAACAACCGTATTCAGCCTTGCCCGGGCACTTGCGTGCCGGCCCTGCTCGCCAGCAACTGCTTGGCACGGTTGAGGTCCGCCAAGGTGTCTACATCGGTCACGCAGCCTTCATCGGTCACCTCAATTTCGACGGCAGTATTGGCACGTGCCACACCGACTGCCCCACGCTCCCCCGCCAGCGCCGCCAGTGCGGGACCACAGCTTTGGGCAAATCCGACCGGATGCCCGCGCTGCCCTTGAAAGACGGGCACCACTGCAGCATGCGCCTGCAGCGCCTGTGCCACCCGACGCAAAGTGTCAGGCCGCACCAGCGGCAAATCGCCGGGCAGTATCAGCCAGCCATGCGCCTCGGGCGTGGCGCGCACCGCAGCGGAGATCGAGTCGCCCATGCCAGCATGTCCGGTGTCCTCCAGATGCCAAGGCAGGCCACTGGCGCGCACGGCGTCAAGGGTGTGCGTCAGCACCGACTTGTCGCCCAACAGGGCGTGCAGCTTGTGTGTGCCGCCACCCGATTCCCGGAAACGCTCACCCCGCCCCGATGCGAGCACGATCACGGTTGGTTCGTTCACTGGAGTACCTTCGTGCTGCGCACTGCGGTGCGAGCTTGCTTGGGGCGGCCCGGCGCGGCAGTCTCAGGAATACCTCCGTGCTGCGCACTGCGGTGCGAGCTTGCTTGGGGGCGGCCCGGCGCGGCGCTCATGCGCCGACCACGCTGGCGTTCTTGACCATGATCATCTGCGCCACGACCGACACCGCGATTTCGGCGGGGGTCCTGGCATCAATGGCCAGTCCGACCGGACCATGCAGGCGTTCCAGTTCGGCCGGGGTCACGTCGAAATGCTCGGCCAGGCGCTGCTTGCGCGCGGCCTGGTTGCGCCGCGACCCCAAGGCACCCACATAGAACGCACCCGACTTCAAGGCCTCCATCAGCGCCATGTCGTCGAGCTTGGGATCATGGCTCAGGGCCACGACGGCTGTGTGGGCGTCGGGCTTGAGTTCGCGCACGGCATCGTCGGGCATGCCCAGCACGCGGCGCACACCCAGCGCGGCCAGGTTCAGGGTTGCGGCGTACTCGTCGCGCGGGTCGCAAATCATCACTTCAAAGTCGAGCATGGTTGCCATCTGCGCCACCGCCAGAGACAGTTGCCCGGCACCCACCAACAGCAAGCGCCACTTGGGTCCAAAAACCGTTGTCAGGCTGTGGCCGTCAAACGCCATCGCCTGGCCGCGTTGCGCACGCGCCAAGGTCACCGCCCCGGTGGAAAGCACGAGCGTGCGTGCCACCAACTCGTGCGCCGCAGTACGCGCCAGCAATTGCTCGACCCAGTCCGCCTCGCGCAGCGGCTCCTGCACCAGCCGCAGCGTGCCGCCACAAGGCAGGCCAAAACGCGCCGCCTCCTCCTTGGTCACGCCATAGGTGATGGTGCTGGGAGCGGCGTGGGCAGTGGCCTTTGGTTGCGCGACCTGCCCCTGCAACCCGGCCTTGGTGCGGGCGATCAGGTCGTCTTCGACACACCCGCCCGAGACCGAACCGCTCACCACACCGTCGTCGCGCACGGCCAGCAAGGCCCCAGGCGGGCGTGGCGCGCTGCCCCAGGTCTCCACCACCGTCACCAAGGTCACAGCATGGCCCGCACCCTTCCACGCGAGCGCGTCGGCCAGCACTCTCAAATCCAGGCTTTCCATATTGCTTTCCGTGATTCGCACGGCCCCGCATGCGCTTGTTTCTATACTTCCGGCATGACCAATATAGCCGACCTTCGAAAGAGCTACGAGCGCCACGAGCTCAGTGAAAACGCCTCGCACAGCGACCCCATGCAGCAGTTTGACCAGTGGCTGCATGAAGCCATCGCCGCCGAATTGCCCGAACCCAACGCCATGACGCTGGCCACCGTGGGCAGCGACCTGCGCCCAAGCACCCGGGTGGTGCTGGTCAAGGGCTTTGATGCACAAGGCCTCGTCTGGTACACCAACTACGCCAGCCGCAAAGGCCAGGAATTGGCGGGCAACCCGTTTGCCGCCCTGCAGTTCCATTGGGTCGAACTCGAACGTGTGGTCCGCATCGAAGGCGTGGTGCGCAAGGTCAGCGATGAGGAGAGCGACGCCTACTTCCACACGCGACCGCTCGATTCGCGCATTGGTGCCTGGGCCTCGCCGCAAAGCCAGGTGATCTCCGGGCGCGCCGCGCTGGTTGCCAATGCGGCCAGGTACGCGGCCCAGTTCATGCTGCAGCCGCCACGTCCGCCCCATTGGGGTGGTTATCGCCTGCAGCCCGAGCAATGGCAATTCTGGCAAGGCCGCAAGAGCCGGCTGCATGACCGTCTGCGTTACACGCCCAACGCCGATGGCGGCTGGTTGCGCGAGCGGCTGGCACCCTGAAGCTCGTGCCCTCTACCTCGCGCGGCGCAGCCTGCCGCTGTACACCGGCGGCCATGCCCTGTCATCGCGGTTGATCACGCAGGGGCTGCGGTCTTGGCGGCGGCTGCGCCGGTAGGCGTTTGCGCGGGCTGCAGGGCTGCCGGTCGCGAGATCGCCGTCTTGGTGTGGTCGGCGGCACAGGATGCGGCGGCTTGGGCGGCGATGCCGTCGAAACCCCAGAGCATGGTGCCATGGATCGTCAACGCGGCGCCCAGCGCGACGGCCAGTCCGAGTGCCTTGAATGATCGGTTGCTTGTGAATGCCATGATGGTCCCTTTGATGCAAGCCGTAGTTGGCTCGTTGGGAGCAACTGTAGTGAAGCATTCGGACCTCGGCATCCGGATTGCGACCGACCGCAGCAGCGCGCGACAAATGACGGCCCAGCCGCGACAAACGAGTCTTCCAACGCACCCGAGGCGACGTGCAACGCTCGCCACGCACCACTCTCAACCCTTGCCTCACGCCTTTGTGCTTCCCAGCCAGGGCGCCAGCGCTTCGACCGGGCCGGGATACCCAAAGTAATAGCCCTGGTAGTTGTAACAACCCTCGCCGTGCAGGAAATCGCGTTGTTCCTGGGTCTCCACACCTTCGGCAATCACCATCAGGCCCAGACTCTGCCCCAAGGCAATGATGGCGCTGGCGATCGCCGCGTCGTCGGGATTGCTCAGTGCATCGCGCAAGAATGACTGGTCGATCTTGAGCTGGTCCAGGGGCAAGCGCTTCAGGTAGGTCAATGACGAATAGCCGGTCCCAAAGTCGTCCAGCGAGAAGCCAACGCCACGGCGCTTGAGCGCGGTCATCTTGCGGATCATGTCTTCGACATCGCTGACCAGCAGGCTCTCGGTCAACTCCAGCTTGAGGCGCGACGCCGGGGCGCCGGTCATCTGGATCAGCGCCAGCACCTCGTCGACGAAGTGTTCACGGTGAAACTGCCGCGGGCTCACATTGACGGCCAGCGTCAGATGGGCGGTGGCGTCAAATCGGGACCAATCGGCCAACTGCATGCAGGCCGTCTCCAGAACCCAGTGTCCGAGTTGAAGAATCAGTCCGGTTTCTTCCGCCATGGAGATGAAACGCGCCGGCATCACCAGGCCGTGTTCGGGATGCTGCCATCGGACCAATGCCTCCACGCCGGTCATGCGGCCTTGATCATTGACCTGGGGTTGGTAGTACAGGCGCAGTTGATCATGCTCCAGACCGTAACGCAGATCCGTCTCCAGCGCGGCGCGCGCGCTCACCGACGCCTGCATGTCGGGGTCAAAAAACCGCAGCGTGTTGCGACCCGCGTCCTTGGCCTGGTACAGGGCGAGATCGGCGCGTTTGAGAAGTTCGTCCACCGAATCCTGGGCATCATCAAACAGCGCAATGCCAAGGCTCGCGCTGCTGTGGTGCACCAGCGTATTGAATTGGTAGGGTGCGCGCAAGGCGCTCAGCACTTTCTCACTCACCGCCTCGGCCTGGCTGGCGGCTTCAGTCACGTTGGCGTTCAAATCCTGCAGCATGACCACGAACTCGTCACCACCGAGCCGTGCCACAGTGTCGCCTTCGCGGACGCAGCCGTTAAGACGCTTGGCCACCTGCTGCAACAAGAAATCGCCTTGCACATGCCCCATCGTGTCATTGAGGGTCTTGAAATGGTCCAGATCAATGAATAACAAGGCACCGTGACTCTGATTGCGTCGCGTGCCCGCAAGCGCCTGCTTGAGGCGGTCGGTCAGCAGACGCCTATTTGGCAAATTGGTCAACGAATCGTAAAACGCCAAGTGCTGAATTTCCGCTTCCGCCGCCTTGCGTTCGGTGATGTCGGAGAGCATGCCCACGTAATGCGTCACCGCGCCGTCGGCACCGCGCACTGCGGAAATCGCCAGCCACTGGGGGTAGACCTCCCCGCTCTTGCGCCGGTTCCACAGTTCACCCTGCCACACGCCACGACGCTGAATGTCCAGCCACAAGGCACGGTAGAAGGCGCGATCCTGCCGACCCGACTTGAGCAGGCTCATCTTCTTCCCAATCGCCTCGGCCGCGGTGTAGCCAGTGACCGCCGTAAACGCCTGGTTGACCCGCTCAATGGTCCCGTGCGGATCGGTGATCACCATGCCCTCCTGGGCATCAAAGGCGGCCGCCGCGATCCGCAGATCCTGCTCCACGAGCTTGCGGCTGGTGATGTCTCGCGCATAGGCGCTGAACGTGAAGGTGCCATGGCGTTTGAGCGCCGCCACGGTCAGCTCGATCGGAAACTCCGAGCCATCGGCTCGCATGCCGGTGACCTCGATGCGCCGGCCCACAATCACCGAAACCGAAGTGCGGATGTAGCGGGCCATGCCCTCACGATGGGCCTGGCGGCTTTGCGGCGGCACAATCAAGTCGGCCACTTCACGTCCCATTGCCTGCTCGGCGGTGTAACCAAAAATGGCCTCCGCCTGGCGGTTCCAGCCGATCACGCAGCCGTTCTGGTCCATGTTGACAATGGCATCCAGCGCGGCGTCGAGCAGCAACTTGGTTCGCTCCAGGCTGTCGTTGAGTGCGTCCACCGCGCCATGCAGGTCAAGCTCGGCCTGCCGCATCTTGGTGATTTCGCGGTCGATCACGACCAACGCGCGGCGCGCGCCGGCCTCGCCCCACAACGGGACCATGCGTACTTCGAACACGCGCGCGCTGCCGTCCTCACCGACAATGCGTTGGTGCACCAGAATGTGCTCGGCGCTGTTCCAGGCCTTGTCGTCTTCGGCCATGCAAGCCAGGTGAGGCTCCCGGTAAGCGGGCCGTTCACTGGCCATCTGTTCATCGGTCTTGCCATACCAGTCAAAGCCGTGCAACTTGAAACGACGCTTGGCAGCCTCGTTGATGATGAGCCAGCGCCCCTGCCCGTCCTTGAAGAAGATGGCATCGGGAATCGCCTCGATCAGCGCCGTCAGGTGGTCCTTGGCAATACGTTGCGCCTGCTCACTGCGCCAGCGCTCGGTGATGTCCTGCAGGGAACCAACACAGCGCTGAGCCCGGCCCGCTTGATCGAACACGATATCGAGCTGGCTGTGAATCCAGCGCACCTCCTCGCCGATGACGATACGGAACGCGAGCTCATAACGTCGCCCCTTGATGGCCTCGCGCCAACGCTGCTCCAGCTCGGCGCGGTCGTCGGGGTGAACATGGTCCATAAAGACCTGCAAATCAACGGCGCTGCCCACTGGAACACCAAACATGCGGTAGGTCTCATCCGACCAGATCACCGGGCTGTGCCGGGTCAAACGGCCCTGCGTCAGGTCCTGCGCCCAACTGCCCACATGGCCCGCTGCCTGTGCCCGTCTCAGGTCGGACTCGCTGGCCTCCAGCTCGGCCGTGCGGACGGCCACCAGCGCCTCCAGATGGTGTTTGTGCGCGCGCAAGTCGCGCATCAGTTTGAACAACAGAGCGAGCGCCGCACTGAACACCACTGCGGCCGTGGCCTTGGCCGAAAGACCCCAGGACGCCACCCAGGCCTGCAGCGGCCCGATGTCGCCCGGTCCGATCGGATTGGTCGCGCCGTACCAGATCACCAAGGCGCAGGTCAACAGCGTCAGCAGGAACACCAGGGTTGCGCCGACGCGCGGCGGCAAGGAACGACGTGACTCAGGGAACGACATGACGCAGGCAGGGTGTGACGGAGTGCGCACAAGCCCTCAGTTACCCCTGGGCGAAACGCTGGTGTGATTGGCGCATTATCGAGGCGTTTGGCCACCCGGAGCTGACACTGAATTGAATCTCGCCCAAGTCGCCCGTGGCGCTAGAAGTGCCCCTGCAACCCGACCTTGATGCTGCGCCCCGGCAGCGGCGCCTTGCCCGGTGCGGTTTGGCTCAGGATCGAGGTGGCCGAATATGCCAGGGTGTCGCGGGCATTGTCAAGGCGCGCAAACCACAAGAGCTTGGCAGTGCCCGCTTGCAGGCGGTAACTCAAGCCCGCGTTCCACAAGGTATAGGCCTCGCTGGCGCGCTGCCCACTTGGCACCCGCGTTTGCGCGGCGAGGTGGCTTGCCCCAACACTGCCACGCCACATGCCGTGGGTCCACAACATGGTCGCACCCAGCCGTGCCGGTGCCATCCGTGGCAAGGCTTGGCCCGTGCCGAGATCGCGCGCACGCAGCAGGTCGCCGCGCAACTGCAAATCGACCGCCGTCGGACCCTCCAACAAGCGCACACTGGCGCTGGCTTCCAAGCCTTTGAAGCGCGCTGGCACCTGGATGTAGACGTACTCAGGCAACAGCTCAGCCACACAGCCCGACTCGGCGGATGTGCCGTCACCACAGTCGGCGACGCCCGCCGCGGCGCCGTTTCCCGCCGTATCCCGGTTGCGGCCGGTAGCCTGCTGCGCAATGTAATCCTGAAAACGATTGACAAACGCACCCACGGCCACGCGATGGGCACCGTGGCGCCAGTTCAACCCGACATCGAGGTTGCGGGAGCGTTCCTTGGCAAAGTTCGGACTGCCCAACTCATAGGCGTGGGTCGCGATATGGGGGCCATTGGCAAACAATTCGTAGTCTTTCGGCGCGCGTTCGCTGTAGGACAGATTGCCTGTGGCCTGCCACCCCTGGGGCAAATTCCACAGCGCACCAAGGGCGTAACTGGCAGGCTGAAAGCTGCGGCGGGCGGGCACGAAGCGCGCCACGGACGGATTACCCAGCGACGTGACCCGGACCAACTCCCGCCGCGCCCCGAAGCTCAGCTTGCCCCAACCGGTGCTCAATTCCTCATAAGCGAACACCGCCGATTGCCGGGTTTGGCTGTAGGGCGCAAAGGCTTCCTCACCATCGGCGGAAAACCGCACACTGTCGGTTTGCCAGCCCACCAGCCCGTCGAGCGCACCAAGCTTGGCGTGGCGTGCTTCAAGTCGCAGCTCGGTGCCGCGATTTTTGAACACGGTGCCGACCTCGGCCCCCTCGTACTCGGTGTGCTGGTAGACACTGCGCACGAGTTGCCCTTTGATACTTTGCAGCCAGCCACTCAATCCCCGCAACTCGCCTTGCAGTGCGTAGCGGTCCGACTTCATGCCAATCGTGACCTCGTCCTCGGCGACGGTGCCGTAGTCACTGCGCAGGCCACTGACCGAGGCACCCAGGTAGCCATCCTTGAGCAGCAGTGAGCCGCCCAATGCGCCGCCCTGGCTGTCACTGGCGGAGTTGCAGATCCGTCTGGCCAGCACGGCGGCGCCGGGCCGGGTGCAGGACAGCGCCACGGGGACGGACACATCGTCGGTGCGGCGCTTGAATGCGTCCGCGTGCAGGGCATAACGATCATTGCCGGCTTCGATCACGCCGGCGCCGCCACGCTCGGCGTTGCCGCTGGCCCAAGCCAGGCTGGCCTTGCCACTGACACCGCCTTTGGCGTCGAACAACGCTTCGCGGGCGATGCGGCTGTCAATCACGTTGATGACGCCACCGACCGCGCTGCCGCCATATTGCAAGGCACCCGGCCCGCGCAGCACTTCGATGCGCTCGATGCTCAGCGGGTCCGTGCTGACCGCATG
Organism: Rhodoferax sp.; assembly: GCA_030685025.1. Classification (GTDB taxonomy): domain Bacteria; phylum Pseudomonadota; class Gammaproteobacteria; order Burkholderiales; family Burkholderiaceae_C; genus Rhodoferax_D. The sequence goes on along the minus strand of JAUXWC010000205.1, from coordinate 31,412 downwards.
GTCGTAACTCAGACTGGAAGCGTCCACCGCCGCGCCGCCGTTGTTGAGGATGCGAATGCGGTCACCGTCCAGGCCACGAATGATCGGCCGGCTGGCATTCGGGCCGAAATAGGTGCTGCTGATGCCGGGCGTGCCGTCAAGCGTCTCGCCCAGCGTGGTCTTGGTACGCAGCAGCAGCTCAGTGCCGGAGTATTGCGTCGCGGGCGCTATCCAGTCTGCCGCGCCCAGCGGATTGCCGGTGACGGTAACGGGCGCCAGCGCGGCCGCTGGGGCCTGTTGCGCCAGGGCGCCGAGGTACGAGAGTGAGCCCACCGAAACGAGGGCGAGTGAGAATCTGTTCATGAAAAGGTCCGTTGAATCGAGACAACAAGGCAGGCGCGCGCGCTGACCCAACGATCAGCGGGCGGCCATCAGCAAGGAGGATTCAAGGAACCGGGGGAGGACCGCGCGCCAGAAACTGCGCGTGCCAGCGGGCCACGGCCAGGCCCGAAAGAACCGCGAGCACAAACGGCTGCAGCACCAGCGGCAAGGCCAGTGCCACGACACCGGGCAACACGTCGCCGCGACTCAACTGATCGTAGAGACGGCAATCGGCCGGGCTGTCCGGATGACCAAACACCGCACTGAAGCGGTCCCCGGCATGGCGCTCGTTCGCGGAAATGTGGGCTGACATTGGCCGCCACTGCGCCATTGGCCCCGCTCCACCGGAGCCGCCGTGGACCACCCCATGCAGCAGACCCCAAGTCTGGCTCAGCACCAAGGCCAACGCCAACGCGACCAGGCAAGCCAGGTCGGACCAGCGCGACGAACGTCTGCCCTGCACCGGGAAAGCCTTCGTTCTACTTCACACCCACCGCATCGGTCATGCGGTAGTACAGGCCGTAGGGGTCATCGGCGAGCACCAGGAAACGGCCTTCCACGACGACCGGCTCCATGCTGTACTTCACTGGCGTCTTGGTCTTCACCTCAACCATGCTCTCTGGGCCGCCGGGGACACAAAACCCGCAAGTCATGGGCACCGAACTGAGCAGGAAGTGGGTTTGCTTTTCACCCGGCTCCAGGGGCATCATGAAACCCTGAATTCTCTGGTTCTTCTGATGCAAGGCCATGACCGGCGGGGGGAACACCGGCAACAGGCGGTTCTTCTCCGGCCTGGTCTTGACGGTGGTCAGAACCGACCAGGCCACCACGTCCGCGCGCTGCGGCAGGGGGGCATAGGGGCTGTCCGGACTGTGAATGCCAGGGCCGCTGCCGCTGGGAAGGCCGCCCGCAATCGGCGGGCTCAGTTGCGCCAACGCAGTCGGCGGCAACATGGCCATCAACAAGCTCAAAACAAGTGTGATTCGTTTCATTCCTTTACCCCGTGTGTCGACCGGACATCCCTGATCAGTTGAGGACAGAGCGTCGCTATGCTCCGGTCTGTCCCGCAAGGTCTCAGTGCTCATGTTTCATGCCGCAATACTTGCCAATGGCTAGACCCTTGCAGGCAGCCTGAAGTTCCTTCAGGCAGGTCTCTTGCGGTTTGACGGACTCCAAACACTTGGCGGCGGCTTCGTGGGCGGCGGCCATGGCGCGGTGGCGGGCAATGTCCTGCTTCTTCTCGGCGTCACCATGTTTTTCGGCTGCTATACAAACAGTAGCAGTCAGAACAGTAAACAAAAGGACTGTGGCTATCTTCTTCATGCAAATCACCTTGTGTTCAAGAGTTCACCGGCATCCACCCGGTAAGCACCGGCTGCCGGAATAAGTGCCGCGAGAACGGCCACCGCCAGCGCCACCAGCACAATCCACGCCTCGGCGCCGACCACCAGCCAGCCGCTCACCGGCAGTGACTTCTCGGCCTGGAGCATCCAGCCTACCAGAGCTGTCAAGAGGTGGCCGCCCAGCAAACCCAGCGCCGAGGCCAGCAACGCCAGCCACAGCGCCTCGCATACCAGAAGCCCTGCCAGCTTGCCTGGACTGGCCCCCAACATGCGCAACATGGCCAAGTCAAAGCGGCGCTCGCGCACCGCGTTCCACAGCGCGATGAACACACTCAGGCCGGCCGTCAGCAGCAACACCGCGCCAAAGCCGCGCAGCACGTCGGTGCCAACGCCCATCATGCGCAGCAACCGGGTCACCTCCACCGCCGGGGCCGCTGCCTGCATGCCGGTGGCGCTGTTGACATAACGCGGTAAGGTCACCGCCGCCAAGGGACTCCGGTACTGAATCAGCGCCATGGTGACTTCGCGCTCGGCCTGCATCACCGCACGGTCCGCATCGTCTTGCGCCTGCGCTTTCTCGTGCACCTGCCAGACCGACTCGGTGGCCGTAAGAATCAGGCGGTCCAGCACGCACTGGCAGGGGGCGAGCACGCCACTTACCACAAAGGCATCGTCGCCGTGGGCGTGGCCGCCACCGCCCAGACCGTGCGAACCCACAAAACTCGCACCGGCTTTCAGTCCGGTTGCGCTGGCCACACCGGCGCCCAAAACGGTCTGCATCGGCGCACGCCAGAGACCGCCCTGGGCCACGGTGGCGCCGTAGTGGTGGACGTAGTCCGCGGTGGTTCCGACCAGCCGAAAACCCCGAAAGCTGTCACCCAGACTCAGGGGGATCAACTTGGCAACGCGCGGGTCCTGCTGGAGCGCCTGCACCTCTGCCAGGGCGATGTTGCCGGGTGGCACGTCGATGTGAAAAACACCCGCCAAAATCAATTGAATCGGGCTGCCCTTGGCGCCCACCACAAGGTCAATACCGGCCAAATCGCGATCGAACGCGCGGTCAATTTGCTCGGAAACCAGCAACACCAAGGTGATGGAGGCCAAGCCGAGCGACAGCAACAGCAGGTTGAGCGCCGCTGCCAATGGCCTGGCCCACAAATAGCGAAACGACAGTGCCAGCGTCTTCATGGCACCGGCCCATCAATCGACCCTGGTCGTGAGCCCGCGCCGCGCGGCAGTGGCAATAACCGGGCCTGCGGCAGCGCCGCCAGCACACGCGCGTCATGGGTGGCAATCACCAGCGAAGCCCCGCAGCGGTTGGCCGTGGCTTGCAGCAGGGCCACGGCATCGCGCGCATTGTCGTCATCCAGGCTGGCCGTCGGCTCATCGGCCAGGATCACCTTGGGTGCGAGCAACACTGCCCGCGCCAGTGCCACGCGTTGCGCCTGACCGCCCGACAATTGCCACGGTTTGCGCTTGGTCAAGTCTGCCACCCCGAGTGACGCCAGCGCTGCCGCAATAGCGCCTGCGTCTTCCCGCAGACCCGCCGCGAAATACGCCAGTCCCAGGTTACCGGCCACGGTCAGGGCGTTACTCAAGTGCAGCTTCTGCGGCAGAAAGCCGATGGTGCGGGCGCGCCAAGCATCCCGGTCGGCTGGCGACAATTGCCCCAGCGCTTGCCCTGCCACGGTGATGTCGCCAGCGGTCGCTCGACGTAGCCCCGCAGCCAGCGCCAACCAAGTGGATTTTCCAGCCCCAGAGCCCCCGCGCAAGAGCAGCACGCCGCCTTGCGCCAGCTCGACATCGGAAAAACGCAACAAGGGTCCATCGGCATACTCGTATTGGAGGGCTCGGCTCGAAATCATGCGTCGAATCTACCCGCAAACGCTCGCGGCGCGACGGCCCATGGCCCCGCACGGGCCACGCCTGTACGACTTCACGCCTTCACCAGTCGCGCGAAGGTCTTGCGAAACTTTGCCACTTTGGGCGCCGCCACGGCCATACAGTAGCCCTGATGAGGGTTCTTTGCAAAGTAGTCCTGGTGGTAATCCTCGGCCGCCCAGTAATTGGCCAGCGGCAGCACCTCCGTGACGACCGGCTGGTGATAGACCCCGCTCTGCGCCATCTCGGCAATCACTTCGCGCGCCAGCGCCTCGTGCTCCGGATGGGTCCAGTAAATCCCGCTACGGTACTGCGTGCCGCTGTCGGCGCCTTGGCGGTTCAGGGCGGTCGGGTCGTGGATCACAAAGAACACCTCCAGAATGTCGCGCGCGCTGATCTGAGTCGGATCGAAGGTCAGCTTGACCACTTCACAATGCCCGGTGTCACCCCGACATACCTGCTCATAGCTGGGCTGCGGAACCTGTCCGTTGCAGTAGCCGCTCTGCACATCCGTAACGCCCCGAACGTTGACAAAAACAGCTTCTGTGCACCAGAAACATCCTCCACCGAGCGTGATGGTTTGCAGAGCTTGTGACATATGTTCTCCTGATCCGGGATTGTCCATTGGGGCTGTCATCCCGGCGAAAGCCGGGATCCATGCAGGGACTGCTTCACACATGGATTGCGGGTCAAGCCCGCAATGACAGGTTTTCGGGCTATTGGACAATCTCGGCTGATGCTTTGCGGGACAGATCTTTGGCCCTGTCCTCAATTGATTGTCGAATATTGGCTGCTCGGCTGAGGGCAGTGCGCACGGCCCGATTGAACCAAGAACTGAACCAATCCCTGTATCCCAGGCAGGCTGCGTATCTTACGCGGGCAAGTTGCTCAGCATGCTCGCGTCATGGTAATCCCTGAGGGTTTTGTGCCCTATTTGGGCGCTTTCCTGCCATGTTGCACCAGTATCATTGGTCTCCCGCTCGGGCGTGCTGCCTGTTGCTCTTTGGGAACAAGGCCACCAATGCAGGTGTCACGCCTAGTTGGGCCTGTCGGGGCAAATTCGCTGACCTGAAAGAAATACAACATGTCGTTGCTCAAGACCCTCGTGCTCGCCGCCCTGTCCAATATGTTCGCCGCGGGCGCAATGGCTGCCACCCTGGACTTTGGCGGTGTCAAGGTCGAGGACAGCATTGCCATCTACAACAATACCCTGCTGCTCAACGGCGCGGGCTTGGTCGGCGGCGCCAAGTCCCCTCACTACGTCGTCAGCGTTTACGCCCGTGCCCCGTTTTCGACCTTGGAAGAGCTGTTCAAGGCGCCCGGCCCCAAGCGATTGGTCGTGACGCCCCTGCGTGATCTCGACACGGACCCGTTTGTGCGGGTGTTCACGCGTGGTGTCAACGACTCGGCCACCAAGGGCGATATCGCCAAACTGGTTCCCGGCTTGGGCAACCTGGAAAACATCTTCCGGACCAACAAAGTTATTCGCAAGGGCGATGTGATGACCATGGACTTGGTGCCCATTACCGGGTTGGTCATCTATATCGGGGGCAAGGTGCAAGGCGTGCCGTTCAAGGAAACGGAGTTTTTCCGCGGCGCGATGTCGATTTGGATGGGCGATACGGCGGTGGACGCCCCGCTACGAGACGCGCTGCTGGGCCGCACCAAAGTGGCGCGCTGAACGCTGGCCCATAACTGCCCTCGGTGCCGCCGCCGGCGGATTGACGGGTTGACGGTTGAATGCCTGGTGGGTACACTAATAACCATCCAGTCATTAACCGCATGCCCCCCCTCTCGAAACTAATCTGCGACAGCGTCTGCGCCGCGCACACCAAGCGCGAACGGCGCAAGGAAGCCCGGCCCGGCGAGCTGCTGGGCGCCGCGCTGGATCTGTTCGTGGAGAAGGGCTATGCCGCCACCCGCGCCGAAGAAGTGGCCAAACGCGCTGGCGTCTCCAAGGGCACACTGTTTCTGTACTTTGCCAGCAAGGAGGAGTTGTTCAAGGCGGTGGTGCGCCAGAACATCTCGGGCCGTTTCACCGAATGGAACGCCGAGTTCGATGCCTTCGAGGGCAGCACACCCGACATGCTGCGCCTGTTCATGACCATGTGGTGGCAACGAGTGGGAGTGACCAAGGTCTCCGGCATCACCAAGATGATGCTCACCGAGGCCGGCAACTTCCCGGAGCTGGCGCATTTCTATCAGCAGGAAGTGATCGCACCGGCGCATGAGTTGATTCGTCGCATGTTGCAGCGTGGCGTGGACCGGGGCGAGTTCGCGCCGATCGACATGACCTACGGCATCTACGTCGTGCTGGCGCCGATGATCTTTTTGCAGGTCATCATGAACTCCAAAGGCGGCTGTCTGACCGACATGCAAGACGACGCGCTGGTGCCCGAGCGGTACATCGCCGTGCAGGTTCAGACCATCCTCAACGGTCTGCGCGCGCGCCCGGACGACACCCCTAATCAGTTGGGACAGAGCAAAGTTCGCTTCGCGTGACCTTGGCCTGTCCCACAAAGCGTCAGTAAAGGACCGTTCTCACTATGAAACGCTGGTTGAAGTGGGGCGCCGCCGCCCTGATCGTGGTGCTGCTTGCCATCGGCGTGGCGCGCGCGCTGGCCACGCGCAAGGCCCAACAGGCCGCACTGGCTGAGCAGGTCGCGCAGCGTGCGCAAACCGTGCTTGACCTGTTGCCGGGTGATGTGCTGCAGGCGAAAACACGCGAACTTAGCGTGGGCCTGGCCGTGTCGGGGCCCCTCAAGGCGGTCAACACCGCATTGGTCAAGGCGCGCGTGGCGGGCGAACTGCAGGCGTTCACCCTACGCGAGGGTGAACTCGTCCAGGCCGGGCAGATCGTGGCGCGGGTCGAGCCGACCGAGTACCAGGCTCGTCTGCGCCAAGCCCAACAGCAAGCGGCTTCGGCCAAGGCGCAGGTGACCATTGCCCAGCGCAGTTTCGACAACAACCGCTCGCTGGTGGAACAGGGGTTTATCTCCAAGACCGCATTGGACACTTCCAGCGCCAGTCTGGCCTCGGCCCAGGCCACTTACCAGGCCGCCCAGGCAGCCGTCGACGTGGCGGCCAAGGCACTCGATGACACGGTGCTGCGCGCGCCGATTTCGGGCACTGTGTCGCAGCGGTTGGCCCAGAACGGCGAGCGTGTTGGCGTCGACGCTCGCGTGCTAGAGATCGTCGATCTGAGTCGCCTGGAGCTGGAGGCCAGCGTCAGCGCCGCTGAATCCATGGCAGTGCGCCTTGGGCAAAGCGCCAGGCTGCGCATCGAGGGCGCCAGCCAGGGCGTCACCGCCCGCGTGGTGCGCATCAACCCCAGTGCCGTTGCGGGCAGCCGCGCCGTGCTGGCGTACCTGGCCATTGACGAGCCCAGCGGGCTGCGCGCCGGACTGTTCGCTCAAGGGTCGCTGGAGACCGGTCGCATGCAACTGCTGACCATCCCCCTGAACGCGGTTCGCACCGACAAGCCGCAACCCTATGTGCAACTGATTGACAACAACGTCGTCAAGCACCAGCAGGTGGAACTGGGCGATCGCGGCGAATTCGAAGGGGCGGCGATGGTGGCGGTCAAGGGCCTGTCCGAGAACACCACGCTGCTGTCCGGCTCCGTGGGGGCGCTACGCGAAGGCACCGCCGTGAAACTCAGCGCCGCAGCCAAGTAGGCCCCCATGTGGTTCACGCGCGTCAGTCTGCAGAACCCGGTCTTCGCCACCATGGTCATGCTGGCCATCGTGGTGCTGGGCTTGTTCTCGTACCAGCGTCTGCAGATCGACCAGTTTCCAAATGTCGATTTGCCGGTGGTGGTGATCAGCACCGACTACCCCGGCGCCTCCCCCGAGGTGGTGGAAAGCGAAGTCACCAAGAAGATTGAAGAAGGCGTCAACTCGATCGCCGGCATCAACGCCCTGACCTCGCGCAGCTTCCAGGGCCAGTCGGTCGTCATCATTGAGTTCCAGCTTCACATCAATGGCCGCAAGGCCGCCGACGATGTGCGCGAGAAAGTCTCGCTGCTGCGTCCCACCCTGCGCACCGAGGTCAAGGAGCCGCGCATTCTGCGCTTCGACCCGTCGAGCCGCTCGGTGTGGTCGTTGGCGGTAATGCCGGCAACGCCGAACGCCAAAGCAAACGCCAAGGCACCCTCAGCGGTGGAACTGACAAATTGGGCCGATCAGGTACTCAAGAAACGCCTGGAGAACGTGCGCGGCGTGGGCGCCGTCACAGTGGTGGGGGGCACCAAGCGCGAGATCAACATCTACCTCAATCCGCAAGCGCTGGAGAGCTACGGCATCACCCCCGAGCAGGTGGTGGGCGCGGTACGCAACGAGAATCAGGACGTGCCGGTGGGCGCCATCCGCTCGGTTGACCGCGAACTGGTGGTGCAGATTGACGCCCGCATGCAGCGCCCCGAGGACTTCGGGCGCATCATCATCACGCGCAAGAATGGCGCGCCGGTGCGGGTCGACCAAGTGGCTCGCGTGGTCGATGGCGCGCAGGAAAACGAAAGCCTGGCGCTATACAACGGCGAACGCACCCTTCTGCTGAGCGTGCAAAAGGCGCAGGACGAGAACACCATTGCGGTGATCGACGGCCTGATGAAGACCGTGCAGGAAATGAAAGACCAGGTACCCGCCGGTATCCGGCTTGAACCCGTGACGGACGGCTCGCGCCAGATTCGCGTGGCGGTCGAGAACGTGCGTCGCACCCTGATCGAAGGCGCGTTGCTCACCATCCTGATCGTTTTCCTGTTCCTGAACTCCTGGCGCTCCACGGTCATCACCGGTCTGACCCTGCCGATCGCGCTGATCGGAACCTTCCTGTTCATGAACCTGTTTGGCTTCACCATCAACATGATCACCCTGATGGCGCTGAGCCTGTGCGTGGGCTTGCTGATTGACGACGCCATCGTGGTGCGCGAGAACATCGTTCGCCACGTTCAAATGGGCAAGGCGCCCTACCAGGCGGCCATGGACGGTACCGAGGAAATCGGCATGGCCGTGCTGGCCACTACATTGTCGATCGTGGCGGTGTTTCTGCCGATCGGTTTCATGGGCGGCATCATTGGCAAGTTCTTCCACGAGTTTGGCGTCACCATCGTCGCCGCCGTTTTGATCTCGATGTTCGTCAGCTTCACGCTCGACCCGATGTTGTCGTCGATCTGGCACGACCCCAGCATCGAGGACCACGCGCGCCACGGCTTGAATGCTGACGGCACGCCCCGTGCGCTGAGCCTGTACGACAAGACCGTTGGCCGGGTCACCGGCCTGTTCGACCACCTCACCGACGCCATGTCGGACAGCTACCAGAGCATTCTGCGTTGGGCGCTTCGGCACAAGCTGGCCACATTGGGGCTCGCGGCGGTGATCTTTATCACCAGCATCGTCATGGTGCCGCTGCTGGGTACCGAGTTTGTGCCCAAGGCCGACTACTCCGAGACCTCGCTGAACTTCTACACACCGGTGGGTTCCTCCCTGGAGGCCACCGAGGCCAAGGCGCGCCAGGTCGAAGCGGTCTTGCGCCAGTTCCCCGAAGTGCGCTACACCCTGGCCACCATCAATACCGGCAATGCGCAAGGAAAGATTTACGCCAGCATCTATATTCGGTTGGTGGACCGCAAGGCACGCCAACTCAATGTGGATGAGCTGTCCGCCGCCATGCGTGAACGCCTGCGCAAGGTACCCGGCATCACGGTCACCCATGTGGGCCTGCTCGACCCGGTGGGCGGACAAAAGCAAATTGAGTTCTCCATACAAGGGCCTGATCAGGGCGAACTGGAACGCATTGCGCAAGGCGCGCTGGACAAGGTTCGCGCCATACCAGGCCTGGTCGATCTCGATTCCAGCGTCAAACCAAACAAACCAACGGTCAACATTTCGGTGCGCCGCGACGTAGCGTCCGACCTGGGCCTGTCGGTGGGTCAGGTCGGCAATACCCTGCGCACGCTGGTGGCGGGCCAGACCGTGGGCAACTGGCGTGCCAGCGACGACCAGACCTACGACGTCAACGTGCGTCTTGCCCCCGAGGCGCGCGACCAGGCGCAGGACCTGGAACGGCTGCCCTTTGCCGTCACCAGCAGCCAGGACGGCAGCACCCGCATCGTGCGGCTGAACCAGATCGCCGACGTGAAGGCCGCCACCGGGGCCAACCAGATCAACCGGCGCGACCTGACGCGCGAGGTGGCCATCAACAGCAATGTCTACAACCGCTCAGTGGGCGAAGTTTCCAACGACATCAAGACCGTGATGGAAAGCATCAAGATGCCGCCCGGCTACAGCTTCAAGTTCGGCGGATCCACCAAGAACATGACCGAGTCCTTCGGCTACGCCATCTCGGCGCTGGTGCTGGCGATTGTCTTCATCTACATGATTCTGGGCAGCCAGTTCAAGAGCTTCCTGCAGCCCCTGGCGCTCATGACCTCGCTGCCGCTGACGTTGATTGGCGTGGTGCTGGCGCTGTTGATGTTCCGCTCCACGCTGTCGATGTTCTCCATCATCGGCGTGGTGATGCTGATGGGGCTGGTGACCAAAAATGCCATTTTGCTGGTCGACTTTGCCATCCGCTCGCGCGAGCCCGGCATCGACGTCGACGGTCAGCCGGTGCCGGGCCTGGAGCGCTCGGAGGCGCTGCTGATGGCGGCCAAAGTTCGCCTGCGCCCGATCCTGATGACCACACTGGCCATGATTTTCGGGATGGTGCCGCTGGCTTTCGCCTTGACCGAGGGTTCGGAGCAGCGCGCGCCGATGGGTCAGGCGGTGATCGGCGGTGTCATCACCTCTTCGCTGCTCACCCTGGTGGTGGTGCCGGTGGTGTATTGCTACATGGATGATCTGGCGCAATGGCTGCGCAGGCGCTGGCGCTCTGAATAACCCCGCAGCCGGTAAAATTCAGCAGAATCCGTTAACATACCCCCTGGAGTAATCTAAATGAACTTGGAACAAGCCCGCTTCAACATGATTGAACAGCAGATTCGCCCGTGGGACGTCTCGGATGCCGACGTGCTGCATTTGTTGTCGGTGGTCAAACGGGAGGACTTTGTGCCCCTGGCGCACAAGGCCCTGGCCTTCGTCGACATGGAGATCCCCCTGCCCGGCGGCCAGTGCATGTTGGCGCCCCGCGTGGAGGCGCGCATGCTGCAGGACCTGGCCCTGCACAAACACGAGATCGTGCTCGAAGTTGGTGCCGGTTCTGGCTACATGGCTGCCCTGCTGGCACACCGCGCGCGGCGCGTCATCTCGCTCGAAATCAACCCAGAACTGGCCGCCCTGGCGCACGCCAACCTGCAAAAGACCGGCGTCCACAACGCCGAGGTGCGCCAAGCCGACGGTGCGGCGGGCCTCGCGTCGGAAGGTCCGTTCGATGCGATCCTGCTGAGTGGTTCAGTAGGCGAGGTTCCACATGCCCTGCTGGGTCAGCTCAAGATCGGTGGACGGCTGGTGGCGATTGTCGGCGACGAGCCGATGATGCAGGCCACCGTCGTGACCCGCTCCAGCCAGACCGACTACCGCACCACCACGCCGTGGGACACGGTGGCGCAGCGTCTGCTGAACTTCCCGCACCCCGCCAGCTTCACATTCTGATTGCGTGCTGCAGTCGCCACCGCCTTGCCCATGATTGACCAAGTTCGACCCCGCGATCTACCCGCCTGGCTGAATGCCGCGCGCCACCTGGGCGAGCCGGTGGTGCTGGACGTGCGCGAGCCCTCGGAGCTGCGCCACGCGAGTGTCAAGGCGGACGGTTTTCACTTGGTTGAAATGCCCATGGGCCTGGTCACTCAGCGACTGTCGGAGCTTGATCCCGCCCGACCGCTGGCCTGCTTGTGCCACCACGGTGCGCGCAGCATGCGGGTGGCGGCGTTTCTGTCCGGGCAGGGCTTTGTCCATGTTGCCAATGTCGCGGGCGGTATCAACGCTTGGTCCGCCGAAGTGGACCCCAGCATCCCCCTGTACTGATCCACCCTTTCAGATTCCTCGCATCGCGTCCCTCAAAAAGGCCCCCCATGAAGTTATTTCGCCCCTCGCCCCTCTTGCCGCTTGTCACCGCCCTCGGCCTGGCCCTGTCGCTGCCGGCCGGCGCGCAGAGCCTGGTGGAGCTGTACGGCGCCGCGCGCAGCTTCGATGCCAGCTACCAGTCGGCCAAATCGCAGTTTGAAGCGGCCCAGGCCAAGGCGGCCCAGGCACGCGCCGGAGTTCTGCCCAGCGCGGGCCTGGTGCTGGACTCGTCACGCACCAACCTGGTCAACCGCACCGACGGCGCGCCCAGGATGGAGAACACCTTTGGCGCCAACTCCGCGTCACTGAGCGGCTCCCAGCCGCTGTACCGCCCGGCCAACTCGATCACCCTCAAGCAGGGCCAAAAGGGCGCGGACGTGGCGCAGGCGCAGTTGGCAGCCGCCGAGCAAGACTTGGTGGTGCGCGTGGCGCAAGCCTACTTCGACGTGCTCACCGCGCAAGACAGCCTGACCTTCGTGAAAGCCCAAAAAGCCGCCGTGGCCGAACAACTCGCCTCGGCCAAGCGCAACTTCGAGGTCGGCACCTCCACCATCACCGACACCCGCGAGGCGCAGGCCCGCCATGACCTGGTGATCGCCCAGGAGATCGCCGCCGAGAACGATCTGCGCGTCAAGCGCATTGCCCTTGACCAGTTGGTGGGCAAGCCCGACAGCCAGCCCAAGGCGCTGGCATTGCCCGTGACCATGCCGGCCCTGCAACCCGACAACGTGAGCGAGTGGGTGCAGCAGGCGCAGAGCTCGCACCCCGGCATCGCGCAGGCCAAGCTGGCGCTGGACATTGCCAAGCTGGAGACCGACAAGGCCCGCACTGGCCACCAGCCCACGCTGGACCTGTATGGCAACTACAAAATCAGCCAGGCCAACGGCTCGGGCTTGAGCGCCACCGACAGCCGCAGCAACGCCGCCACCATTGGCCTGAGCTTCAGCGTGCCGCTGTTTGCCGGCTTTGCGGTGCAAAACCGCATCAAGGAGACCTTGGCGCTGCAAGACAAGGCGGGCAGTGACCTCGACGCCCAGCAACGCAAGGCCACGCAGGACACCAGCAGCACCTTTCTGAACGTGTTGTCGCTGCAGGGCCAGGTCAAGGCCCTGGAGGCCGCCGAGGTATCGACCCAGAGCGCGCTCGATGCCAACAAGCTGGGCTACCAGGTGGGGGTGCGCATCAACATCGATGTGCTGAACTCGCAAAGCCAGTTGTTCGACACCAAGGCCAAGCTGGCCAAGGCGCGCTACGATGTGCTGCTGACAGGCCTGCGCCTGCGCCAGGCGGCGGGCAATCTCAAGGCCGAGGACCTGGCGCCGGTGAATGCTCTGTTGGCAAAGTAGCAAGCACCCCCCAACCCAAACACAAACCCACGCCGCCGCAGCTGCGCTCGCAGCGTGCGGCATTTTCTTTTATTGAGAAGCCCCCATGAATCGCATCTCCAAATGGTTGACCTGGTCCGTGCTGGGCTTGCTACTCGCGGCTGCGGCGTTGCTGGCGCACACCTGGTTCTTCAAACCGGTGTCCATCAACTGGTTCTACAACCGGGTGTTCGTCCAGTTCACCAAGGAGAACCCGGAGCTGCTGACCCAACTGCGTTTGCTTGAGCAGGTTGGAATCCGCTCCCACAATGCCGAGTTGACCGACGCCTCGACCGCGCATGAAGACCGTCAGTTTGCGCTGCTCAAAGCCAGCCAGGCGACGCTGCACCGCTATGACGCCAGCCACTACACCGAGCAGGACCGCATTTCGTACGAGGTATTCGACTACTTCATAGCAACCCAAGTACGCGGTGAAGCGTGGCGCTACCACGGCTATCCCGTCAACCAATTGTTTGGCATTCAGAGCCAGTTGCCCAACTTGATGACGCAGACGCAGCAGGTCAATGACGCCACGGATGCGGAGCACTTCATCGCGCGGCTGGGCCAATTCCCGCGCAAACTCGCGCAGGTAACCGAAGGCATCAAGTTGCGCCAGGCACGCGGCATCGTGCCGCCCAAATTCGTGGTCGAGAAAGTGCTCGATCAGATACAGGGTTTTGTCGGCACGGACGCAACGGCCAACCCGATTGCCATCGGCTTCAAGGAAAAGCTCGATAAGATACCGGCCGACAAAATGGACGGCGCCACGCGCAGCGCCTTGCAGGCGCGCGTCGAAGCGGCGGTGCAGAACCAGGTGTTGCCGGCCTACCGGTCGTTGGCCCAACACTTCGAAACACTGCGCCCCAAAGCCACGCGCAACGATGGCGTCTGGGCGCTGCCCGACGGCGACAAGTTCTACCAGTACGCGATCGAATCAAACACCACCACCAAGATGACGGCGGATCAGATCCACACGCTGGGCCTGGCCGAAGTGGCGCGCATCGGCGCCGAGATGGACCAGATTCTGACCGGGGCGGGCTACACCCAGGCAAGCCGCGCGCAGCGCATGCACACCCTGGCCAAAGCCCCCGATCAGCTCTATTCGGACGACGCCGCAGGCCGCGCCCAAATCCTCAAGGACTACCAGACCATCATCGACGAGATCACCGCTGGGCTGGCGCCGCACTTCAACATCCAGGCCAAGAGCAAGGTGGAGGTCAAACGGGTTCCCGAGTTCACGGAAAAGACTGCCCCCGGCGCGTACTACAACGAAGCGCCGATGGATGGCTCCAAGCCTGGCACCTTCTTTGCCAACCTGCGCGACGTCAGCGAGACGCCGCGCTACGGCATGCGCACACTGGCCTACCACGAGGCGGTGCCTGGCCACCACATGCAAATCGCGATCGCCCAGGAACAAAAGGGCCTACCACTGTTTCGCAGCGTGGTGCCCTTTACCGCCTACATGGAAGGTTGGGCCCTGTACGCCGAGCGGCTCGCCTGGGAAATGGGCTACCAGAAGAACCCGCTGGACAACCTTGGCCGACTGCAGGCCGAGATGTTTCGTGCCGTGCGGTTGGTGGTGGACACCGGCATGCACAGCAAACGCTGGACGCGTGAGCAGGCGATTGACTACATGGTGGCCAACACCGGCATGCCCGAGGCCGAGGTGGTGACCGAGATCGAACGCTACTTGGTCGACCCCGGCCAGGCCCTGGCCTACAAGGTCGGCATGCTCAAGATCCTGGAGCTGCGCGAACGCGCCAAGACCGCGCTGGGCGCAAAGTTCAAGCTGAGTGATTTTCACGACGAGGTACTCAAGAACGGCGCCATGCCACTGCAGGTGCTGGAGCGCGTGATTGACGAGTACATCGCACGCGCCAAGGCCACTTGACAGACCTAGGCAGACCCAACCAGCTAGGACCGGTCAACGCCCTGTTGGCCAATTAGCGCCAACAACGCGTCGCAGGTTCGATCCAGCGCACCGCGGTGCGCCAGGCCAAACTCGGTGCCCGCACCGCTTCGCCGCGCACGCTCCAACGGATCAGCGGCCAAGGCCAGCGCCATCGTCACGGCGCTCCCGAGGTCAGACGCGCGCAGCGCGGCCCCAGCGGCTACCGCCAGTTCCGCCGCCTGCGCAAAGTTGAAGGTGTGCGGCCCCATCACGACCGGGCAGCCACAGGCGGCTGCCTCGATCAGGTTTTGCCCACCCAGCGGCTCGAAACTGCCGCCCAATAGCGCCACATCGGCCAGGCCATAGTACAAGGCCATCTCGCCCAGCGAGTCCCCCAACCAGACCGTGCGCGACTGCGTGGTCGCAGGGCTCGGCCCCCGTTCGGACCACGCGCTGCGCCGGGACACCCCGAAGCCGCAGCTTTCGATCAGGGTGGCCACCGCATCAAAACGCTGTGGATGACGGGGCACGATCAGCCACTGCACCGGGTTCAGGCCCGGCGCCTGCGGCGATCCCTGACCGGCCGGCGACGTGGCGGCCAGCAGGTCCAGCAGCGCAGCCTCTTCGCCCTCGCGCGAGACCGCCAGCATCAGCACCGGCTTGGGCTGTGCCGCGCGCCACGCTTGCCCCTGCGCCAGCTTCTGGGAGTTCGGGTCGGCGTCAAACTTGAGGTTACCCAACGCCCCCTTGACCGGCGCCCCCATCGAGGCCAGACGCCGCGCGTCATCGGCGGTCTGCGCCCACACCGCCGTCAGGGCGCGGTACGCTGGGCGCGCCAACCAGCCCATGCGGCGGGTCTGGCGCAAGGACTTCTCGCTCAAGCGGGCGTTGACCATCACCAGCGGCACGCCGTGCTGGGCACAGGCCGCACTGAGGTTGGGCCACAGCTCAGTCTCGATCAAGACACCCAGTCTTGGCTTGAAGCGGTTCAAGAAACGCTGCACCGCGCCACGCGTGTCCCAGGGCAGCCAGACCTGCCGATCACCGGGGCGCAACCAACTCACGCCCTCGGCGCGCCCGGTTGCCGTCCCGTGCGTGAGCAACAAGCGCAGACCCGGCAGCCGCTGGCGCATCCGCTCAACCAGCATGGCCGCCGTGCGGGTCTCACCCAGCGACACGGCGTGCACCCAGAGGTAGCCGCCGTCGGCCTCGCCACTGTCGGGCGCATAACGACCAAAACGCTCCTCGACGTGCTGCTGGTAGCCCGCCTCCGCCTCACCCCGGCGTTTGAGCTTGCGCCGCAGCAGCGGCTGGCACAGCCACATCAACAGGGAATACAGGGCGCGCGTCACGGCGCGCCCTCAGATGGATTCGGCACCGCCTTGAAGACTTGTCGCCAGGCCTGCCAGACCGCCTGCATGCTGGGTTCGGGTTCGGAGAAGACGCTGACCTGCCGCACCACTCCGGCGCTGGTCAGCGGCCCGGTGCGCCAGGCGGTGTCGAAGTTGTAAAGCTGCACATGCGGCCGGTCCAGCGCCACGGCGATGTGGCTCAGCCCGCTGTCCACTCCGATCACCCCGACGCACGCGCCCAAGCGATCAACCAACTCGTCAAGGGCCAGCCGGGGCCAGACCACGGCATTGGGCAGGGCCGCCGCGATCTCTGTCGCGCGCCGCGCTTCCTCGTCGCTGCCATGCGGCAGCGCCACCGCCAGGCCCTGCGCGTGCAGCGCCAGGGCGAGCTCAATCCAGTTCGCGACCGGCCAAAGTTTGTCGGCGCGTGAGGTGCCGTGCACCAGTGCCACCACGCGCGGCGCTGTTGTTGCCTCACTTGCTACGCCTTTAATAGCATCCGGCAAAGGCACCACCTTTGCTTGCAGCCCAAATGATATGGAATCCGGCAGTTGATAAGCCAGTACGCGGGCGCTTAACTCACGCGACCGGGTCAGCGCGTGGATATGGGTCGGCAAGGTCACCGCCACATCGGCCACCCAGCGCGTTGGCGCCTCGTAGCCCGAGCCCTCGGTCTGGTTGGCCATGGCATAACGCCTGCCCTGCGGCGTCAGGCGCGTCAGCCACGCCACCAGCGCGGATTTGCTCAGCCCCTGCAGGTCCAGCACCGCGTCATACGCCTCGCTGTGCAAGTCCGCCTTGAAAGAAGCAAAGGCGCGGCGCGTGTCGCTCGACAATGGCGCCTTGCGCCAACGCCGCAACTCGCATTCAATCACCCGGCCCACGCCGGCGCAACGGCGCACCAGCGGCGCAAAGCCGCGCTCCACCACCCAGTCGACTTCAGCGTGTGGCATGGCCCGCCGGATGTCCTGCACCACCGGCATGGCGTGCACCACGTCGCCCAGCGAGGACAGTTTGACGATCAGAATTTTCATGAATTTTGGGCCCTGCACGACACATCATTCCAGCGAACCCCGGCCCGGCAGCTAGCCTCGGCAACGGTTAGCGGTGTCGAATACGGCGTGACGGCATCGCCGTTTGAACTGATCATGCCTTGTGCAGACCTCAATGATTCCATACGGCAGTCAGCCCGACCGCTTCTTCAGCGCGGCGATGAATTCACCCGAATCAAAATCGTCCTTCATGTGCTGGCTGGTTCTTGGCTTCGCGCTGTAGTCGGCAGAAACTCGAAACCAGCTCGGGCAACGCGATGCCAGACAAGACGATTTCGGTGGCCTGGTCGCACCACCGCCGTACCGCATCGGTGCCAGCCTCGCGCACGTAGCGCTTGACCAAGGCGGAGCTATCGAAGAAGACGCGCATCGCCGCCATGCCCCTCAGCAAGCAGCTTCACGCTCGGCCCGAATCATGCAACTAAGCGCAACGCCATCGAGCACCAGCGGCTGGGTCTGGCGCCGCTTCCATGATGGCAGGTCGACCAGGACCGGAACAATGTCCGCAATCGGCTTACCATTGCGCAGCACCCGCACCGACTCGCCCGCCGCGACGAGGTCAAAATACTGTTTGGCATGGTTGCGCACGTCGGTCAATGTGGCTTGTTTCATGGCGTCTTCAATCTGTACAAAGTCGTGTATTTTAAAGTGTACGTCCTCACTCATCATCCAGCGACTCCCGACATCAATGTGACATCAATGCGCCGCCTCGTCGATCACCGCATCGGGCTTGAGCGAACGCAGCAACGCCAGCAACCGCTCCTGGATGCGCTCCAGCGCCTGCGGCGTGTGGCCCTCGAAGCGCAGCACCAGCACCGGCGTGGTGTTCGACGCCCTGATCAGGCCAAACCCATCGGGCCAGTCAACACGCAGGCCGTCGATGGTGGTCACGGTCGCCGGCGCTTCGAAGTTGGCGCCCTCGACCAGGCGTGCCACCAACGCGTGGGGCTCGCCCTCGGCACATTTGACGTTCAACTCGGGCGTGGAAAAACTGGTTGGCAGCGCGTTGAGTACCGCGTTGCCGTCGGGCGAGTGGCTCAGGATTTCAAGCAAGCGGGCGCCGGCATAGGTGCCGTCGTCAAAGCCGTACCAGCGCTCCTTGAAGAAGATGTGGCCGCTCATCTCGCCACCTAATGGTGAGTCAATCTCCTTCATGTGGGCCTTGATCAGCGAGTGCCCGGTCTTGTACATCAGCGGCACGCCACCCGCCGCCTCAATCGTCGGCGCCAGGCGCTGGGAACACTTCACGTCGAACACAATGGTGCCACCCGGAGCACGGCTGAGCACGTCGCGCGCGAACAGCATCATTTGCCGATCCGGGTAGATCGTCTGGCCGTCCTTGGTGACGATGCCGAGCCGGTCACCGTCACCATCAAAGGCCAAACCGATCTCAGCATCACCGGTTTGCAGCGCGGCAATCAGGTCGCGCAGATTCTCGGGCTTGCTGGGGTCAGGGTGGTGATTCGGAAACGTGCCGTCCACGGCACTGAACAACTCAGTCACCTCGCAACCGAGGGCTCGAAAAATCCCAGGGGCCGAGGCGCCGGCGATGCCGTTGCCGCAGTCCACCACGATCTTCATCGGTCGCTGCAGCGCAATGCCGTCGACGATGCGTTGGCGGTAAGCGGCCAGCACGTCCACTTGGCGGATCTGCGCGCCAACCTGCAACTGCCAGGAGTCGACTTCCATCAAACGCCGCAGGGCCTGGATCTCATCGCCATAAATGGCCCGCCCGTCCAGCACCATCTTGAAACCGTTGTAGTCCTTGGGGTTGTGGCTACCGGTGACCTGAATGCCACTGGCACAGAGCGTCGTGGCGGCGAAATACAGCATGGGCGTGGTGACCATGCCGACGTCGATCACATCCACCCCGACCGCAGCCAGTCCACGCATCAGGGCGGCACTGAGCGCCAGCCCACTCAGGCGCCCATCGCGCCCGACGGCGACGGTCGTCTGGCCCTCGCGCAGGGCCAGCGTGCCAAAGGCCCTTCCCAGCGCTTCGGCGACCGGCTCGTCAATCGTGGTGGGCACGACACCACGGATGTCGTAGGCCTTGAAGATGGAAGCGGATAACTGCATGGAAGGGTGTCCTGAAAATGATTGGCGAGCGCGTTAAGCGCCCTGGATTGTAGGCGGGCACGACCCCGACGGCGGTACATTCAGGGTACAGCCGACGTGCGCAAAGCGCCTGTCGGCAAGGCGCAGGGACATGTCCGAAAACGGCCAGTCCAGCCCTGCCACCTGGCTATGATGACCGTATGGCCCTGCACCCGACCCCCACGCATGACGACGCCTGTTACCTGGCGCTGAAGGCGAAGGACGCGCGCTTTGATGGATGCTTCTTCACCGGCGTCACATCGACCGGCATCTACTGCCGGCCGGTATGCCGGGTGCGCACGCCCAAGCGCGAGAACTGCCGCTTTTTTGAGCACGCCGCCCAGGCCGAGCAGGCCGGTTTTCGCCCTTGCCTGCGCTGTCGGCCGGAGCTGGCGCCACGCAGCCACACCAGCCCCGCCAACGGCGCGGCGGGTGCGTGGTCGATGCAGGACGCCTCGCGCATCCTGGCCTGGCAAGCGGCCAACCTGCTCGATGCCCCCGATGCCTGGGGCGACACCCTGCCCAGCGCCAGCAGCCTGGCGACCCGCCTGGGCGTTAGCGACCGCCACCTGCGCCGGATCTTTGAAGCTCATCTAGGCGTGTCGCCCCTGCAATACCTGCAAACACGCCGACTGCTGTGCGCCAAGCAGTTGCTGCGCGACACCAGCCTGCCCGTGACGCAGGTCGCCGCGCTGAGCGGTTTCGCGAGCCTGCGCCGCTTCAATGCCGCGTTTGTGCAGCACTACCGGCTCGCGCCCTCGCAAGTCCGGGCGCAGGAGGCGGGGGCGGCCCGCGCCGACGCCCAGGCCGGCTTGTTGTTGCGGCTGGCCTATCGTCCACCCTACGACGTGGCCGCCATGCTGGGGTTTTTTGAAACCCGCGCCATCGCAGGTCATGAGCAACTTGCTCACACGTCCGCTGGGCCGATCCTGCGCACCACGGTCCGGGTCGAGCGCCAGGGGATCTCGCACGCTGGCTGGATCAGCCTGCGGTTCAACCCTGCGCGTTGTCAGGTCGAAGCCGAGGTCAGTGACTCCTTGCGCGAGGTGCTGCCGGTTCTGATGCACCGCCTGCGCGCGCTGCTGGACCTCGACGCCGACCCAATGGCCATCAACGCCACCTTGCATGGCAGCTTTCCCGCCGGCGATGGTCTGCGTGTGCCCGGCACGCTGGACGGGTTTGAGCTGGCGGTGCGCGCCGTGCTGGGCCAACAGATCACCGTGGCCGCCGCCCGCACGCTGGCGGCGCGCCTGGTGCAGCGGTTTGGCGAACCCGTGGTGACACCATGGCCCGGTCTGGACCGACTGTTCCCCACGCCCCAATCGCTGGCCCACGCCAGTGCCGACGAGCTGGGGCAACTGGGCATAGTGCGCCAGCGCCAGGCCGCCATCGTGGCGCTGGCGAATGCGGTGCAGGCGCAGACACTCTCGCTGCATATCGGCGCCGATGTGCCCACCGCCATGGCCCAACTGATCGCGCTGCCCGGCATCGGAAGTTGGACCGCCAACTACATCGCCATGCGCGCGCTGCGCTGGAGCGATGCTTTCCCGGCCGGTGACGTCGCGCTGCACAAAGCGATGGGGCTGGCCGGTCGGCCCCACGCGGCACGCGACGCGGAACTCGCGTCGCAAGCCTGGCAGCCGTGGCGCAGCTATGCCGTGCTGCGCGCCTGGCACACGCTCGGCGCGGCCGCGCCAACCAGTGCTGTCGCCCTCTCCACCAAGCCAGGCAAGCGATCCGCAAAACCCTCATCGGCAACATAGAAGTGAGTTGACATGAAATTCCCAAACGACACAGTACATTGCCGCATCACCAGTCCTCTGGGCGAGATCGTGCTGGCCGCCAGCGCCAAGGGTCTGTCCGGCGCCTGGTTTGAAGGCCAGCGCCATCAGGTCGCCCCCCAAAACTGGCCGCTTGCCCCCCAACACCCGGTCCTGACGCGGGCTGCGGCGCAACTGACCGAGTACTTCGGCGGGCAACGTCGCGCGTTCGACGTGCCACTCGACCTCAGCGCCGGCACGCCTTTTCAGCAAGCCGTCTGGCGCGCGCTGCTGACGATTGCGACTGGCACCACACGCAGCTACAAACAGGTCAGTTCCGAGATCGGCCAACCGGCCGCCGTGCGCGCCGTGGCCGGGGCGGTCGGACGCAATCCCCTGAGCATCATCGTCCCGTGCCATCGCGTCCTGGGTTCCGATGGCACACTGACGGGCTATGCGGGCGGCCTGCCACGCAAACGCGCCTTGCTGCAACTCGAAGGCGCGACTTTCTCGACCGACGACCAACAAGGCCTGCTTTGACTACCGTTTCCCCCTCGAAGCCATGGCGGCTGGACTTCATCCTGCTGGCCGCCATCTGGGGCTCATCCTTCCTGTTCACACGCTTGGGCACGGTGGAGTTTGGCGCCCTGCCCACGGCCGGCATCCGGGTCGCCATCGCGTCGTTGTTCCTGCTGCCGCTGTTGCTGTGGCGTGGACTGGGGCCGCAGTTGACACAGCACTGGCGACGTGTATTTTTGGTTGGGCTGTTGAACTCAGGCATTCCGTTTGCCTGTTTTGCCTATGCCCTGCTGTCCATCAGCACCGGCCTGTCCTCCATCCTGAACGCCACCGTCCCTTTGTTCGGCGCGCTGGTGGCCTGGATCTGGCTCAAGGACCGACCACATGGCTGGCGCACGCTGGGTCTCGCCATTGGCTTTGTGGGCGTGGCGATGCTGGCGTGGGACAAGGCCAGCTTCAAGCCCGATGCGTCGGGTCTGTCCTCGGGCTGGGCAGTGCTGGCCTGTCTGCTGGCGTGTCTGTGCTACGGCATCTCGGCCAGTTACACCAAGAAATACCTGGGCGGCCTGCCCGCGCTGGTAACCGCTGCCGGTAGCCAGCTCGGCGCCACACTGGGTCTGGCGCTGCCAACGCTATGGTTTTGGCCCCAGCAGACGCCCAGCGCCACGGCATGGCTTTCGCTGTTGTGGGTAGGCGTGGTCTGCACCGGCGTGGCCTACGTGCTGTACTTCCGGTTGATCGAGCACGTCGGCCCGGCCCGATCACTCACGGTAACTTTCGTCGTGCCGGTGTTTGCCGTCTTCTACGGCGCAGTGTTGCTGAATGAGACCGTCAACGCCTGGATGCTGCTCTGCGCAGCCATCATTGTCTGCGGCACGGCGCTTGCCGCCGGCCTGGTCAAGCCGGGCCAAGCCAAACCCGCTATTTGCCAATCTTGAAGTCGATCGACAGGAGATACCACAAGATCAGCGTTGGGATCACGACGGGCAAGGCAAGAAACGCGAACAGGAGCGCAGTCTGAAGGAACGTGGACATGTCGCGACCCCACATCTTCGCCACTTCGATGAGGTCGACGTTCCAGAATCGTTGCTGCTTGCTCATGTGCGGACGATACCGCGCCAGAGCGGGTGCTGTAAATGGGTGAGGCCCACTCGAATCCCCAAAAATGAGGGGTGAACGACGCGTCGCTCGCGGTTTTCGAGAATCCGACCCAGAATTGAAAAGGCCCTGCAGCTCAAGAAGCTGCAGGGCCAATTGCTTTTGGCGGAGTGGACGGGACTCGAACCCGCGACCCCCGGCGTGACAGGCCGGTATTCTAACCAACTGAACTACCACTCCTGGTAGATAGCTTTTGGCACCTTGCGATGCCCAAGCGCTACAAACTTGGCGACCCCACGGGGATTCGAACCCCGGTACTCACCGTGAAAGGGTGATGTCCTAGGCCTCTAGACGATGGGGTCAAAACCTTGGAACTAACCAGTTGTTGCGGAATTATCGCTCCACAAATTGAGGATTCTTGACCCTCACGTCAGAAATTGTTGGTGGAGGTAAGCGGGATCGAACCGCTGACCTCTTGCATGCCATGCAAGCGCTCTCCCAGCTGAGCTATACCCCCGACAAAATCTGATTCTCCTCCGAAAACCACGCAAGCCCTTTTTGGATCTCCGCGACTTCCGAAGCCTTGAATTATAGCGTGAAATCTCAGGCCGAATTTAAACGCACCAGCACTTTTTCGCGATCACATAACTCCAGCACAGCGTCGAGCGACGGCGTCTGCGCCGTACCCATCACCAACACACGCACTGGCATGGCCAATTGAGGCATTTTCATGCCATTGGCTGTCAGCACTTCCTTGATGGCAGCCGCAATCGCCATCCTGTTCCACTCGCAGCCAGCCAGCTTGTCCACCAACTGCGTCAGCGCCGGACGAATGGCGGGCGTGACATGTTGTGCGAGCTCGGTGGCGTTGGGCAACACCTCCGCATAGAACTTCTCAACCCAGTCCGCCAGCGCTACGGTGGTGTCACAGCGATCCTTGAACAGACCACACAGGCGTGCCAGGCGCTCGTCGGCCGTGACGCCGCGCCCGTGAAGTTGCGCGGCGACCAGAGGCGCCAAGGCATCGTCCGCCATGGCCTTGAGATGCTGTGCATTGACCCAGCGCAGCTTGGCCTCATCGAACTGGGCAGCACTGCGCCCGAGATGATCGAGGTTAAACCACTGAAGGAATTGCTCACGGCTGAAGATCTCGTCGTCGCCGTGACTCCAGCCCAGGCGCGCCAGGTAGTTGGCCATGGCGTCCGGCAGATACCCCTCGGCCGCGTACTGCGTGACGGGTTTGGCGCCATTGCGCTTGCTCATCTTCTCGCCCTGTTCGTTGAGCACGGTGGGCAGGTGGGCATAGACCGGCGGGGTCTTGCCCAGAGCGTGAAAAATATTGATCTGGCGTGGGGTATTGTTGACGTGGTCATCGCCCCGGATCACGTGCGTGATCGCCATGTCGATGTCGTCCACCACAACGCAGAAGTTGTAGGTGGGCGTGCCATCCGGCCGGGCGATCACCAGGTCATCGAGTTCATCGTTGCTGATCTCGATGCGGCCCTTGACCTTGTCGTCCCACACCACCGAACCGGTCTGCGGGTTCTTGAAACGCAGCACCGGTTGCACGCCAGCGGGCACGCTCGGCAGAACCTTGCCGGGTTCCGGGCGCCAGGTGCCGTTGTAGCGGGGCTTTTCCTTGGCAGCCATTTGTCGCTCGCGCAGGGTGTCGAGTTCGGCCACGCTCATGTAACAGGGGTAGACATGGCCGGCCGCCTGGAGCTCGCGCAAGACCTCCTTGTAGCGGTCCATGCGCTGCATCTGGTAGAACGGGCCCTCGTCGTAGTCGAGTCCGAGCCAACGCATGCCTTCGATGATCACGTCGACCGCCGCTTGCGTGGAACGGTCCAGATCGGTATCTTCGATCCGCAGGATGAAAACACCACCGGTGGAGCGCGCGAAAGCCCAGGGGTACAGGGCCGAACGAATGTTGCCCAGGTGGATGAAGCCGGTGGGCGATGGGGCAAAGCGCGTGCGTGTTTGGTTTGTCATCTCAAGGCATCCAGTCCGCGCAGGCCGCGCGCCAGATCAGTCGTCAAATCGTTGGTATGTTCCAGCCCGACCGCGATGCGGATCAGTCCTTGGCCGATGCCCGCCGCTTGGCGCTGGGCCTCCGTAATGCGTCCGTGCGAGGTGCTGGCCGGGTGCGTGATGGTGGTCTTGGTATCGCCCAGGTTGGTGGTGATAGAGCAAACCCGCGTGCTGTCGATGACGTGGAACGCGCGCTGGCGCGCCTGCGCCGGGTCAGACGCCTTGACGTCGAATGACACCACCGCACCACCCAGACCAGACTGCTGGCGCATGGCCAGCTCATGTTGGGGGTGCGAGGCCAGCCCCGGGTAATGGACGCGCGCCACTTCGGGCTGCTGCTGCAACCAGTTGGCCAACGCCAGCGCATTGGCGCTTTGCGCCTGCATGCGAATGCTCAGGGTCTCCATGCCCTTGAGCACAACCCAGGCATTGAAGGCCGACAATGTCAGCCCGGCACTGCGCATCACCGGCAAGAATTTCTCGTCGATCAACTGTCTGGAAGCACATAGCGCTCCGGCGATGACTCGGCCCTGCCCATCGAGGTACTTGGTGCCAGAATGAATCACCAGGTCGGCACCCAATTTGACCGGTTGCTGCAGAGCGGGCGAACAGAAACAGTTGTCGACGGCCAGCAGGGCTCCCGCCACGTGTGCAATGGCGGCCAAGGCCGCGATGTCGCACACATCGGTGAGCGGATTGGTTGGTGTCTCGGCAAACAGCAGCTTCGTATTGGGCCGTAGCGCAGCCTGCCACTGCGCCACGTCGGTCTGCGACACAAAGGTGCTTTGCACCCCAAACTTGCCGAACTCGCCAGCGATCAGGCGAATGGTCGAGCCAAACACACTTTGCGAACAGATGATGTGGTCGCCCGCCTTGAGCAGGCCCATGCACATCAGCGTAATTGCCGCCATGCCACTGGCAGTGCCAATACAGGCCTCGGTTCCCTCCATCGCAGCCAGACGCTGCTCCATGCTGGTCACTGTGGGGTTGCTGAAACGGGAGTAGGTGTAGCCCTCTTCCTCGCCCGCAAAACGCCTGGCAGCGGTGGCGGCATCGGGCTGCACAAAGCTGCTGGTGAGGTACAGCGCCTCGGCGTTCTCGCCGTACTGCGACTTGTCCACGGCGGCGCGGACCGCCAGTGTGTCCGGGTGCAGACCTTGCGGAAGTGACTTGGCCGTCATACAGCGTCCCCGGTATTGGGTAAGGCGAGGCGCGAGCCCTCCCCCTCCACCTCATCGCCGCCGATACGCGCACGATTGATGCGCTCGATGTCATCCGCGGTGATGTCGCCAGTGACGTAAACCCCATCGAAACACGAGGCATCGAAGCCCGCCAGCTTGGGGTTGAGCGCACCAATGGCGCGCTTCATGCCATCAACATCCTGATAGATCAGGGCATCGCACCCAATGATGGCGCGTATCTGCTCCACCGTGCGGTCGTGCGCCACCAACTCGCCGCTGGTGGGCATGTCGATGCCATACACATTGGGGTAGCGCACCGGCGGCGCGGCACTGGCGAGATAAACCTTGCGCGCCCCGGCATCGCGGGCCATCTGCACAATTTCCTTGGAGGTGGTGCCGCGCACGATCGAGTCATCCACCAGCAGCACGTTGCGGCCCTTGAATTCGCTGGCGATCACATTGAGTTTTTGTCGCACCGACTTCTTGCGCACCGACTGTCCCGGCATGATGAAGGTGCGCCCGACATAGCGGTTCTTCACAAAGCCTTCCCGGTAGGGCAGCCCCAGCAATTGCGCCAGTTGCGCCGCGCTCGGGCGGCTCGATTCAGGGATAGGAATCACCACATCGATCTCGCTCGGCGGCACCGTTGAGATCACCCGCTTGGCCAGGGTCTCGCCCAGATTCAGGCGAGCTTGGTAGACCGATATGCGGTCCATCACCGAGTCCGGTCGAGCCAGGTAGACAAACTCGAAAATACAGGGATTGAGCGAGGGATTGTCGGCGCACTGCTGCGCGTGAACCTTGCCCTCCAAGTCCACGAATACGGCTTCCCCGGGATCAATGTCGCGCTCGAACAGGTTCCCCGTTCCCTCCAGGGCCACCGACTCACTGGCCAGCATCACGGTCGCCTGCGCACGCCCCATGCACAAGGGCCGAATACCGAACGGATCCCGAAACGCCAGCACGCCGTGCCCTGCAATCAGCGCGATCACGGCATACGAACCGCGCACCCGTCGATGTACATTGCGCACCGCGGCGAACACGTCACCTGGCTCCAATGGCAAGCCGCGGGTGGTGCGCTCCAGCTCATGCGCCAGCACGTTGAGCAGAACTTCGGAATCACTCTCGGTGTTGATGTGCCGATGGTCAGTGTTGAAGAGCTCGGTCTTGAGCGCCTGGGCATTGGTCAGGTTGCCGTTGTGCACCAGCACGATTCCAAACGGTGCATTCACGTAGAACGGCTGCGCCTCCTCTTCGCTGTAGGCGTTGCCAGCGGTGGGATAACGCACCTGACCAAGCCCGCAATTGCCGGGCAAGGACCGCATGTTGCGCGTGCGGAACACGTCGCGCACCATGCCTTTGGCTTTGTGCATGAAAAACTTGCGCTCCTGCTGGGTGACGATGCCCGCCGCGTCCTGACCCCGATGCTGCAACAGCAACAAGGCGTCATAAATTAACTGATTGACAGGTGCGTTACTGACAACGCCAACGATTCCACACATCAGGGTAGGTACTTTCCAGACTCTTCAGGCAACAAAGGCTTCAAACCTTTGAGCGAGGTCGTCAACACGCCCGCACTCGTGGATTCGCGCCACCACTCACTTGACTTCATCGGCGTCATTCCGATCACTACCGTGGCCGCAAGCAACAACACCAAGCCACGAACCAAACCAAAACAGGCGCCCAGAACGCGGTCCACCGGCTGCAAGCCGATCACCGCAAACAGCTTCTTGGCCAGCACCGCCACCAAACCTCCAACCAGCACCGAACCAACGAACACCAGTGCAAATCCAAGCGCGTAGCGCACCGTTTCACTGGCGCCGGACAGCGGCAGCGCCTGCCCCGCCTCCATTGCGAACCACTGCGCCAGAAAGAAGGCCGCGATCCAGCTTGCCACCGAAACCACCTCGTACACCAATCCCCGCCATGCCCCCAGCAGCAGCGACACCAGCAAGACTGCGATACAGACCCAGTCCAACAGCAGCATGACAGCTCTCGACCTACAGAACTACAGGACCAGCACTGCCGCCGCCAGGTCAAGGCGTTTGATCTTGATCGCCGCCTTGTCTGCCTCTGCCCGGTCCGCAAACGGACCAACCCGCACGCGGGTGCGCCGCCCATCCTTGGTCTCGACCACCTGGGTATAGGTCTTCATCCCAGCACGTTCGACTTTCAATCGGGCCTCGCGCGCCTTGGCCGCATCGGAGAAGGCGCCCACTTGCACCACAAAACGACCGTCGGACGCGGCAGGTTCTTTGGGCGCATCCTTTCCGTCCAACAGTGCCTGCGCCTTGACAGCCTCGTCGACCGCGACCGCGGGCTTCGCCGCCACCGGTGCAGGCGGGTCCACTTTGCTCGGTGTGTCACGTTTCGCCGCTACCGCACTTGCGGTCGGGACAACACCCACAGGGACAGCGGGCACCTTTTCTTCGATTTGGGATGGCTTCACTGTTTCGACCGCAGGCGCCACCGCCATTGCAGGCGACTTCGGTGCGCTAGTGAGCGCCGGCGGGGGCGACCCCACCAGTGCGGAGGCCGAGGCCGCGTTGCCGGCGGCACCAGGCAGCGGCTTGACCTTGTTCTTGTCCGGGATCTCGATCGGAATGTCAACCGAGATGGGCCTTGGCTGACGATCAAACAGAACTGGCAAGCCCACAACACCGACCAGCACCAGCACCGCGGCACCGACCAGACGGTGTTTGGCGCGCCTGCGCATCGCTTCGATGCTCTCTGGCTGCGGGGATGCGGCAGACTGGTCCTGACCACCCTTGCGAAACTTGAAAAAGGCCATGACGTGGGAACTCAGGTGTTCAGGTGTTTGGCAGGTGTTGCGCTTGAAGGCGTGGAATGCCATCCTTCAAAATCCCGCCCACGGTGTAGAACGAGCCAAAGACTACGATTCTATCAGCGGGGGTCGCTGCCTTGATGGCGACCCGCAGGGCCTGGGACGGGTCGGAAAAGGCCTGCCCCAACGCGTCCACGCGCGCGTTCTGGGCCTGCCATCGTGCCAGCAGCGTGGACCCCGGTGCAGCCCTGGGCGTAGGCAAATCGGTGAAATACCAGCGGTCAATCAAGGGGCCGATCTTGGCCAGCATCGGGGCGAGGTCTTTGTCAGCCATCGCGCCAAAAACCGCATGCGTGGTGGGATAGAAGCCCATGGCATCCAGGTTGGCGGCCAGGGCTGCTACGGCGTGCGGGTTGTGCGCGACGTCCAGCACCAGCACGGGCTGCCCCGGAATGATCTGGAACCGCCCTGGCAACTCAACCAACGCCAATCCATTGCGCACCGCCTGCGCGGTCACCGGCAGGCGCTCGCGCAGGGCGGTCAAGGCCGCCAGCACGCCCGATGCGTTAAGCATCTGGTTGGCCCCGCGCAGCGCGGGATAGGCCAGGCCGCCGTAGCGCCGACCCCGGCCCGACCAGCCCCACTGCTGCTTGTCACCCGAATAATTGAAGTCAACACCAAAGCGCCACAGGTCGGCGCCAACCTCCAAAGCATGATCGAGCACACTCTGCGGCGGAACTGGATCGCTGACGATGACCGGCCGACCGGTGCGCATGATGCCCGCTTTCTCGCGTCCGATGCTCTCCCGATCATTGCCCAGGAACTCCATGTGGTCCAGGTCGATGCTGGTAATCACGGAGCAGTCGGCATCCACGATATTGACCGCGTCCAGCCTGCCACCCAGACCAACTTCGAGAACCGCCACGTCGAGCTTGGCGCGTGTCACGAGATCCAGAATCGCGAGCGTGGAAAACTCGAAATACGTCAAGGACACTGCGCCCTCGCCCACGCCGCGCGCACCCTCGACCCGTTCGAACGCGGCGGCCAACTCCGCCGCTTGCACCGGCTCACCGGACAATCGCAGTCGCTCCTCGAAGTGCACCAGATGGGGCGAGGTGTAAACACCGGTGCGGTAGCCAGCCTGCATCAGAATGGACTCCAGCATGGCGCAGGTCGAGCCTTTGCCGTTGGTTCCGGCCACCGTGATCACCGGGCAGTCGAAGTCAATCGACATCCGCTGCGCGACGGTCCTGACGCGCTCCAACCCCATGTCGATGCTCTTGGGGTGTAGTTGCTCGCAATGCGCGAGCCATTCGGAAAGGGTTTTCATAGCGGTCGCCATTGTCGCCGACGATCACCTCGCGACAACCCGGGCGATGTGGAGCCCTCGGCGAGTCGGGCAATCCAGCCGCATCGAGGAAAAGTCCTCATTTTCAACAATTTATTACACGTCCCCGCCAATTCGTTCACCTGCCGTTCAGCTTGCGTGACTAGACTTCATGATGCCCACTCAAACCAAGAGGCTCATCATGAAACGCACGGTCCTGTTCTCTCTATTGGCGCTCGGCGCGGCAAGTTCGTTCTCTCAGGAAATGGGGCGCGTCATTTCCAGCACCCCCGTGACCCAGCAGGTTGGCGTTCCGAGGCAGGTCTGCACGACTGAACAGGTCATGCAACCCGGCAACAAATCCGGTGCCGGTGCCTTGGTCGGTGCGATTGCCGGTGGCGCCATCGGCAACACCATTGGCCATGGCAGCGGTCGCGCGGCGGCCACCGCAATCGGGCTGTTCGGCGGGGCCATCGTCGGCGACCGCATCGAGGGCGGCGGAACGGGGCAGGTGCAGAACGTGCAGCGTTGCGGCACGCAGACCTTCTATGAAAGCCGCACGATCGGTTACAACGTGGTCTACGAGTACGCTGGCAAGCAGTACACCGTGCAGATGGCGTCGGATCCTGGCCCTTTCGTGCGCCTGCAAGTAACCCCCATCAGTTCCACCCCCATGCCTGAGCGCGCACCACTGGCAGCAACCACCTATGTTGAACCGATCTACCTGGCAGACGGCGCCGACCAGGGCAGCTACAGCTACTACGCCGCACCGGTCGTGCAACGCTACTATCGGCCCGCAACGATCTCGCTCAACCTGGGTTACTACGGCCGTCCCTATTACCCGCGCCACCACCATCACGACCGGCGCTGAGCGGCCCGGGCGTGGCCCGGGCACGAACGGCTACCATTTCGGCTGTTCATTCACTTCCCTGTTCAGCCATGATCACCTCCAGCATCGCCAACGCCACCGTCGCAACCCAGGCCAGCGTTTACTTTGACGGCAAATGCGTCAGCCACGGCATCACCCTGGCCGACGGCACGAAAAAATCGGTTGGCGTGGTGCTGCCCGCCACCCTCACCTTCAATACCGGCGCACCCGAAATCATGGAATGTGTGGCGGGTGGCTGCGACTACAAACTGGCCGGCACCGACGCCTGGCTCAAGTCCGGCCCCGGCGAGAAGTTCAGCGTGCCCGGCAACAGCAGCTTCGAGATCCGCGTGACCGAGCCCTACCACTACATCTGCCATTTCGGCTGAACCACTGAGCGACCGCCATGGCCACCATTCTTCAGAACCTCCCCACGCAGCAAACAGTCGGCATCGCCTTCTCCGGTGGCCTTGACACCTCGGCAGCCCTGCTGTGGATGAAAC
>JAUXWC010000204.1 GCA_030685025.1 Rhodoferax sp. | reverse complement strand
ATCGGCGGTGGCCTCGGGCGCGTTTTTGGTGTCCTTGATCTTGCGCGCCGCCGTGGCGTACTCGCTCAGGATGGTCGCGGCCAGGCGCGCCACCTCGTTGGCAATCAGGGTCAGTCGGCCACGACCTTCGTCAACCCGGCGTTTGAAGGCAAATTCATCGGTGGGCAAAGGTTCCAGCAGGAAAGCGCGGTCCAGCGCCACGGCGATGATCTGCTCGCGCAACTCTTCGATGGTGCCGCCAGTTCCAGCGGAACCTGACGATTCCTTGCCATCGACCGACTTGCCAAGTTGCATGAAGGTGACGGCCATTTTTTGCAGGTCTGGGACGTTCTTCTCCAGGTACTTGAGCGCATCCTTGATCTGCAGTGCGAACAGCCGGCGCAGGCCGGCACGGTGCTTGGCGGTGGCCGCCTCCGGTTCGTCGAACACTTCAACCGTCACGGCGTCACCGGCGTCGATCAGGGCCGGAAAACCAATCAGCGTCTGGCCACCTTTGTGGATTTCCAGCAACTCCGGCAGTTCTCCAAAGGTCCAGGCGGTGTGACGCTGCTCAGGGGCAGCCTGGGCGCCAGCGCGTACAGGCGCCTCGTTTGCTATTGTTTTGGGAGCTGCTTTAGCAGCACCACCATTGACTGCAGCACCTTTTTGCGTTGAAGTGGTAGTGATTTCAGTCGCCCCCTCGCCTGCCGTTGCCGCCTCGGCACTGGCACTGCCCTGCTGCAGCTTGAGATTGGCCAGCGCCTGAAACGCACCACGCGCCTGTTTGCCCCACTCGGCCTTGAGTGCACCCAGGTTGCGGCCCTGCCCGAGTTGGCGACCGTGCTCGTCGACCACGCGAAAGTTCATGAAATAGTGCGGCGTAAGCATGTCGACCTTGATGTCGGCGCGCACGATGTCCAGCGAAGTCGCCTCGCGGACTTGTCTCAACACCGCATCGGTCAGTGCACCATGCCCAAAACGCTCCAACTGGTTCAAGGTCTCGGCCATCCTAGTGGCGGTCTCGGGCAAGGGCACCAGCCGCGAGCGAGGACGCTGGTGCAGGGTCTTGAGCAAAGCCTGAATCTTCTCCTTGAGCATGCCGGGCACCAGCCACTCACAACGTTCTTCGTTGACTTGGTTGAGCACAAACAGCGGCACGGTGACAGTCAGGCCGTCGCGCGCGTCACCCGGCTCGTGCAGGTAGGTGGCGGCACAGTCCACACCACCCAGACGAATGGTCTTGGGGAAGGAACTGGTGGTGATGCCCGCCGCCTCGTGGCGCATCAGTTCCTCACGCGTCAGCAGCAAGAGCTTGGGGTTCGCCTTGATCTCGTCGCGGTACCAACGCTCAAAGCTGTAGCCACTGCACACGTCGGCGGGCAACTGTTGATCGTAAAAGGCGTAGATCAGCTCGTCATCGACCAGCACATCTTGCCGGCGCGCCTTGTGCTCCAGATCTTCCACCTGTTTGATCAGCTTGTGGTTGGCGTCGAGGAACGGCAGCTTGGTCTCCCACTGCTTGCCGACCAGCGCTTCGCGAATGAAGATCTCGCGCGCGCCGTGCAGATCAACCCGGCCGTAGTTGACCCGCCGCCCGCTGTAGACCACGATGCCATACAACGTGGCGCGCTCCAGCGCCACCACTTCGGCGGCCTTCTTCTCCCAATGCGGGTCGAGCAACTGTTTCTTGAGCAAGTGCGCGCCCACCTGCTCCAGCCACTGCGGCTCGATGTTGGCAATGCCGCGGCCAAACAGGCGCGTGGTTTCCACCAGTTCGGCCGCCACAATCCAGCGACCCGGCTTCTTGACCAGATGCGCCCCAGGATGAGGGAAGAACTTGATGGTGCGCGCACCCAGGTACTCACCGCTCTGGCCCTCGGTCTCCAGCTTGCAGCCGATATTCCCGAGCAGGCCCGATAGCATGGAAAGGTGCAATTGCTCGTAGCTGGCGGGCGTGTTGTTCAGCTTCCACTTGTGCTCGGCCACCACCGTGTGCAATTGGCTGTGGATGTCCTTCCATTCACGCACGCGCCGGATGTTGACAAAGTTCTGTCGCAACAACTGCTCGTACTGGCGGTTGGAGAGTTTGTGTTTGGGAGCGGTGCCTGCTGCGTGAGCGGCGTCTTGCCAAGCTAGCTTGTCATTGCGGGCTTGACCCGCAATCAACACTTCGCTCGCCAAGGCCTGTGCCGTGGAAGGTGGATTGCGGCTCGGGGCCGCAATGACAGGCCTGCCCTTGTCATTGCGGGCTTGACCCGCAGTCCACTGCCCTGGATCCCGGGTCGAGCCCGGGATGACAGCCGGTGGGACCGCATCGGGAGCCCCCTTGACTTCACCTCTGGCGTCATGAATCCACTTCCACAACCTCAGGTAACCGCTGAACTCACTCTTCTCATCATCAAACTTGGCATGCGCCTGGTCGGCCTGTTGCTGCGCGTCCATGGGGCGATCACGCACATCCTGCACGCTCAGGGCACTGGCGATCACCAGCACTTCGTCCAGCGCCTGGCGACCTCGGGCTTCCAGAATCATGCGACCGACACGCGGGTCCAAGGGCAATCGGGACAACTCCTGCCCGGTCGCGGTCAGTTCATTGGCATCGTCCACCGCCCCCAACTCGCCCAGTAACTGGTAACCATCGGCAATGGCGCGGCTGGAGGGGCGCTCGATGAACGGGAAATCCTCCACGATGCCGAGGTGCAAGGACTTCATGCGCAAAATTACGCCGGCCAGCGAGCTGCGCAGGATCTCGGGGTCGGTGAAGCGTGGCCGGGCGTCAAAGTCCTGCTGGTCGTAGAGACGGATGCAGATGCCGTTAGCCACCCGCCCGCAGCGCCCGGCGCGCTGGTTGGCCGAACTCTGGCTGATCGGCTCGACCAGCAATTGCTCCACCTTGCTCCGGAAACTATAGCGCTTGACACGCGCCGTGCCAGCGTCAATCACGTAGCGGGTGCCGGGCACGGTGAGCGAGGTCTCCGCCACATTGGTTGCCAGCACGATCCGCCGCCCAGTGTGGCCATCAAAAATGCGGTCCTGCTCGGCCGGGCTCAGCCGGGCAAACAGCGGCAACACTTCGGCATTGCGAAACAGCGGCTGATGGCTCAGGTGTTTACGCAGGTGGTCGGCCGCCTCGCGGATCTCGCGCTCGCCGGGCAGAAAGATCAGGATGTCGCCCGCGTTGTGCGGATCGCGCCACAACTCATCCACGCCATCGGCAATGGCATTGTTCAGGTCGTAGTCGCGTGACTCTTCGAACGGCCGGTAACGCTGCTCGACCGGGAACATGCGGCCGGACACCATGATGATGGGGGCAGGTCCTTTTTTGGACGCAAAGTGATCGGCAAAGCGCTGCGCGTCAATCGTGGCGGACGTGACCACAATCTTCAGGTCGGGCCGGCGCGGCAAAATCTGACGCAGGTAGCCCAGCAGGAAGTCGATGTTCAGGCTGCGCTCGTGCGCCTCGTCGATGATGATGGTGTCGTAGGCTTTGAGCAGCGGGTCGGTCTGGGTTTCCGCCAGCAAGATACCGTCAGTCATGAGCTTGACCGAGGCGTCCTTGCT
>JAUXWC010000203.1 GCA_030685025.1 Rhodoferax sp. | reverse complement strand
TGAGCATGAGCACTGATCTTGCTGGGCCGACACCTGCGATTGATCGAGTTGCGTGATGGTCCGACCTTGTCGACCCTCGTCAATCGTGAACAGATCATTGGCGGTTGCAGGCGGCGGGTGGTCTGTTCTGATCTTCTTTCGATTGAGGCCCCTGCCAGGCCGCCGGAGGCGGCCCGGTTGAGCCATGTACCTCATGGTTCAACCTTGTCCCAGCGGTGTGGCGCGGGTGTCGGCCGGCCGATGAGTTTGGTCAACCAGACCTGTCGACGTCGTTGACCGCGCGTTGCGCCTCGGCCGCGGAGGCTTCGAGCTTGGCGATGAGATCGAGGAAGCTGTCGACGAATTCGGGGTCGTAGTTCTCGGGATTGGCGCGCGCGAACTCGACCACGCTGCGGTAGCAGTCGGCGGCCTGGCGGAACTGGCCGCGGGCCTCGTGGACCATGCCCAGCCGATCGTAGCCATCGTGCACCGCGGGGTAGCGGACCAGCATCTCTCGGGCGGCTTGTTCAGCCTCATCGAGGCGGCCGGCATGGACCAGATCGACCACGGCGTTGGACGCCGCATCCAGGGCCTGCGCTTCCTGCAACGTGGCCTGGGACTCCAGCAACTCTTCCTGGTAATCCTTGCGCAGTGCAACTTGGCTGGCCTTGTGAGCCTGCAACGCGACGCGCTGGGCAATGGCGGGCGCGAGCTCGGCCGCCCGGTCCTCTTCGAGGCAGCAGTGCTTGTACTTCTTGCCGCTGCCGCAAGGGCAGGGATCGTTGCGACCGGCTTTTGGCACCGTGGATCCCTTGCTATCAAGACTGGGGGCAGAGGACGGCAGGCGCATCGTCGCCCAGCACTGAGGCCGCCTGCCGCCTCGCCCCCTGACTCGGGGACCTTGCGCAAACGGCCTCTTTGGAGGAGTCTTGTTCGACCACAAGAGGAGACCAACCCAGTGTGCCATGCCTTGCTGCAAGACCCGAAGTTCTTCACCCTGCTTCTTCGCATCGACCACGAGTTCGCGGCGCAATGTCGTGCCGACGGCTGTGGATGCGGTGGCGATCTCCACCGAGCTGACTACCCTCGCAAGCCGCGAGGCTGCCCGCGCAGCATGCGCGACGACTATTCATCGCGGCTGAGCTTTTGTTGTGCGCTGTGCCGCACGCGGGCGACCCCGCTGTCGGTGCGCTTCCTGGGCCAGCGGGTGTACCTGGGCCTTGCGGTGGTGCTGGTGTCGGCCTCGCGCACCGCTTCGACAGCAGCGGGCGCGCGTCTGGGCGCGGAGTTGGGCGTCGCGCGTCAGACGCTGCAGCGTTGGCAGGCCTGGTGGACCGAGCAGTTCCCGCTGACGCCGTTGTGGCGCGCGACGTGCGCGCGCTTCATGCCGTCCGTGGACGTTCAGGGTTTCCCGGGCACCCTGCTCGAGCGCTTCACGGGCTCGCCCGCAGACAGCCTGATGCGCTTGCTCGTGTTCCTCAGCCCGGTGACGCTGCGCAGCGCTGGAGCTGGCGCCGCCCGGGTATTCGAGGGCCGCTGATCACACGCAGAACTTGCCCGTAGACCTCCTGACCGGGGGGCCATAGCCTGGGTTCCAGCAAGCCGCACCACCGGTGTGGCGTCTCCTGGAGCCTCATGTGAAGAAATTGTTCGATCCGCCCAAGCGGGATCGGTGGGCGCGGCTGCGCTTCTCGGTCATCGGTCCCTTGATGACCTCACCCCCCGAGCCGGGCCGGCTGCGCGATGCCCTGCTGGTCCTGGCG
>JAUXWC010000202.1 GCA_030685025.1 Rhodoferax sp. | reverse complement strand
GCTTCACCGTGCATCTGGTCAACACCGCCGCCGTCAAGCAATACGACGGTCTGAAGCACAGCGGGGACTTCAGCGACGCCCGCCACCTGGCGCATCTGCTGCGCCTGGGCATCTTGCCCACCGGCTACATCTACCCGCGCGAGCAGCGTGCGGTGCGCGACTTGCTGCGCAAGCGCAGCCAGCTCGTGCGCCAGCGCAGCGCGCAGATCCTGAGCGTGGGCAACCTGATCGCGCGCAACCTCGGCACCCACGCCAGCGGCAACGAGATCAAGCGCTGGCAGCCCGAGCACATCGATGCCATGCCGCTGCTCGACGAACAGAAGCAGGCATTGATGGCGACCCTGGCGGTGATGCGCTGCCTGGACAGCCAGGTCGATGCTCTTGAGCGCAGCATCCTGGCCAAGGCCAGATTGCGCGAGGACTACAAGGCGCTCAAGACGGTCAGCGGCATCGGCGAGGTGCTCGCCTTGACCATCGCGCTGGAGACCGGCGATGTCGGCCGCTTCGACACCCCGGGCAACTTCGCCTCGTACGCGCGCACGGTGGACAGCCGGCGCGAATCCAACGGCAAGAAGAAGGGCGAGGGCAACGCCAAGTGCGGCAACAAGCACCTGGCCTGGGCCTTCATCGAAGCGGCGCACTTCGCGGTGCGCTACGACGCGGCGATCAAGCGCTGGTACCAGAAGAAGTGCGCCAACGCTCTGGCGGTGGTCGCCATCAAGGCGGTGGCGCACAAGCTGGCGCGCGCGTGCTGGCATGTCATGAAGGACGGCAAGCCCTTCGAGGTCTCGAGGGCCTTCGGATAAGGAGTCGAACGATCGATGGGACGGCCGCGGCAGTGTCGCTTTGGGGTTGGCAGAACCATGAGACCTGATTGCACGCCGCGCGCCGATCCCGCCCAGGCATCAGAGTTCGTTGCGCCCGTACCGTGAGCCACAAGGGGTTGGATCGCGCCTGTGCGAAGCCATAGACCTGTGCGGCCGGCTTGATCGGCCGCGTGGATTGGACGCGGTGGGGAACAGAGGGTTTTCTGGGGCTGCCAATGCAGCCAGGGGCCACGCACCGCAAGGCGCGCCGGCCTTGATCCTGATGGGTGACTGGTGCGCAGCGGCGCAACCAATGATCGAGAACCAAGTGTGCGGTGATCTGGCGGCTGGGGAATACGGAATACAGGCTGAACAAGGTGAAAATGCGGGGACGGCCGCAGTGAAGCGTTCGTCCCTATTGACGGGGGTGGCTAATGGGTGACCCCA
>JAUXWC010000191.1 GCA_030685025.1 Rhodoferax sp. | reverse complement strand
GGGCGCACCGCGCCTTTGAGCTTGGCCAGCGCTTCGAGCGAGGTTTCGCGTGGGTGTTCGTCTTGGCTGACCAGCACCGGGTCGCCCTTCTTCTGCGGGATCGCCACAGGCGTGATCTCGGCATCGAAGAAGCCGGACCGTTGCGCCGCCACCGCTTTGAGCTGCGAGGCCAGGGCCATCTTGTCCTGATCTTCGCGGCTGATTTTGTATTCACTCGCCACGTTCTCGGCGGTCTCGGGCATGGAGTCGGTGCCGTACTGTTCTTTCATCAGCTTGTTGACAAAGCGCCAGCCAATGGTGGTGTCCACCATCTGCTGGGTGCGGGCAAAGGCGCTGTCGGCCTTGCCCATGACATAGGGCGCGCGGCTCATGCTCTCGACGCCGCCGGCGATCATCAGTGTGGCCTCGCCGGCCTTGATGGCGCGCGCCGCCGTGCCCAGCGCGTCCAGCCCGGAGCCACACAGGCGATTGACGGTGACGCCGGGCAACTCCAGCGGCAGGCCGGCCAGCAGGCTGGCCATGTGGGCCACGTTGCGGTTGTCTTCCCCGGCCTGGTTGACACAACCATAAATCACATCGGTCACGGCCAGCCAGTCCACTTGCGGGTTGCGCGCCATCAGCGCCTTGAGCGGGATGGCGGCCAGGTCGTCGGTGCGCACGCTGGAGAGCGCGCCGCCGTAGCGACCGAAGGGAGTACGGATGGCATCACAGATGAAGGCTTGGTGCATGGCGGGCGTCCTGTTGGGTTGGACCACATTTTGCCGGGTCAGACCACCATACCCGTGTCGCTGGCGCGCCGCAGGCGACAATTGGCGCACCATGTTTTCACCCTCGCAAGTCGATGTCCGCCGGTTTTTCTGCTCTGTTTATGCCAAGGCCCAAGCAGGGCAAGCCATGGAAGCTATAGAAACCATAGCAAGCCTGTGGATCGACGAGCACCCCGAATACCACGCCGAACTGGCCGACCTGGATGGCGCGCTGGCCAGCATGGAGACCGTCGACGCGGCCCGGACCAACCCGTTTCTGCACCTGTCGATGCACCTGTCGATCAGCGAGCAATGCAGCATCGACCAGCCGCGCGGCATTCGCCAGGCGGTGGAGTTGTTGATCCACCGACTGGACTCCCTGCACCAGGCGCACCACCACGCCATGGATTGCCTGGGCAAGATGCTGTGGGACAGCCAGCAAGCGGGCCGCCCACCCGACGGTGAGAGCTACATTGCCTGCGTGCAGCGCCATGCGACGCGGGATTAGCTGAAGTAGCGCTTGCGTAAGAGGCCGTCATCGCGAGGCCGCAGGCCGTGGCGATCCATGCATCTTATTTTGCGGCCATGGATTGCGTCACTTCGTTCGCAATGACGACCGGTTCATGGAGAGCGCAGCGTGGCGATCCATGGCGGCCCTTCACGACGATTGATCACCACTCAACGCTCGCGATGGCGGGGCGGGCAGGTTGGCAATGGCAAGATGGGTTGGTCGACCAGGCTATCGCTATCCACACAGTCTCTGCCCCGTCGCCTACGGACCAACGGTTCACGGACCCGTGGCGTAGGCCCAAACAGAATGCGACACCACCCTAGCGAGCCAGCATAAAGTAGGCTGCAAACGCGGCGTTAGCCAGCATCAGAACAAAATCCACCACAAAAATAAACAGCATTGGGCCAGACCGAACATCCCATAGCGATTCACCCTGGCGTCCACCTCCGCGCAGCACCGGCAGGTTGCAGGCGAACTGGCTGCCATGTGCCACTGCAAACGTGATGGCAAAAATCGCGTTTTGCTGCGGCGACGGAAATAGCGAGCCAAAGATCAACAACAACAGCGACAGCACTGCCAGTGACAGATTGAAGCCACCAATAAAGGTGACTGTCGCACGCACGGTCGCAAACAAAGGCGACTGCCTGGCACTTTTGGGTACCAACAACTTGGTCGCCGTGTCAGGCCTGAGCGTAAAGTACCGAAATGCCTCAGCAAACCAAAGCAGGTTAAGCACCAAAACGATTGAAAATGCGGTCATGAATGTAGGCCCTGTGAAAATCGCCCTAGCCCGATTGCGAATGCTCTATGTCGACCTCATTGCGTAGCATCCTACCCAAGTCATCACGTCATGTCAACTATGTTGACCT
This sequence comes from Rhodoferax sp., assembly GCA_030685025.1. Classification (GTDB taxonomy): domain Bacteria; phylum Pseudomonadota; class Gammaproteobacteria; order Burkholderiales; family Burkholderiaceae_C; genus Rhodoferax_D. Next base: position 3,027 of record JAUXWC010000191.1, on the reverse strand, counting down.
GACAATGAGCGACTCTTTGGACGAATCACTGGTGCTCATGCACTTTGCGTTTCGCGGGTTGATCCGCGAGGCTGACGACTTTCTGGACAAGCACGGGCTGTCGCGCGTACACCACCGCATACTCTTCGCGGTAGCCCGCTCGCCCGGTGTCAACGTGGGTAGCTTGCAAACACTTTTAGGCGTGAGCAAGCAGGCGTTGCATCGACCGCTCAAGCAACTGCTGGAGTTGGGGTATGTGGTCTCGCAGCGCAGCAGTCTGGAGCATCGCTCCAAGGAGTTGACGCTGTCTGCAGCGGGCAGGGCGTTTGAAAAAAAAGCCACCTCTCACGAACAGCGGGCGATGAAAAACGCGCTGACCAAGGCCTCTGCAGAAGGCGTGCAGGCCTGGCGCGCGATCATGCTCGCACTCGCCCGCGAGTCGCAGCGGTGATGGAGCGGGTATCGACCGGGTGCTTCACCAGTCGGTGCAAAAGCTACCTGTCATTGCGAGCCTTCCGAATCCAGCTGGATACCGCACGCGCACGGACCTTGAACCTGATGGCGTCACTGCGATTGCCGCGTCGCTGGCGCTTCTCGCAATGACGAATACCGCGCGGCATTCCATGAATTCAGGAGTCCTGGATTGCTTCACTGTGTTCGCAATGACAACCGGTTCATGGAAAGGCGGCCCAGCCGAAGCGGCAATCTACCTGGGCGCGCCAATGTGGATCGCCACGGCCTGAAGGCCTCGCGATGACGGGGAAAGTGTCGGCTTCGCGTTGTGACCGCTTCAGCGGAACTTGGCCTGCGGCACCGTCTTGAGTTCCCCCGGCAGCGAGGCCACGTAGCTGGCCAACTCCTTCAATTCAGCATTCGAAAACTGCCCGGCAATACCGGCCATCACGCCGTTGCTGCGACCCACCAGTGCAGCTTTGTCGGCCTTGTAGGACTTGAGCGCCACAAACAGATAGTCGCCGTGCTGGCCGGCAATCTTGGGATAGCTCGGATCCAGCGGCTTGCTGAAACTTTCACCGTGGCAAGCCACGCAGCCGCCCTTGGCCAGCAACGCCATGGCTTTGGCGGAGCCCGCGGCGGCCTTGGGCAATTCGGCCGTGCCTTCGGTACGGCCATGCGCTTCGTAGTAGACCGCCACGTCGGCCATGTCCTGCTCGCTCATGCCGTAAGCGATGCCGCGCATCGTGGGGTGGCGGCGCTCGCCCTTCTGATAGGCGGTCAGAGCGGCCATAATGTACTTGGCGCCCTGACCCGAGATCATCGGCACCTTGTGGATTTCCGGGAAACTGGCCTGGTAACCAGCGATACCGTGGCAACCGATGCACATGGCAACTTTCTTCTCGCCAGCCTTGATGTCACCGACCGGTGTCTGGGCGGCGGCGGAAAAGCAAGTCACCGAGGTGACCAGGGCAACAGACAAAGACCACAAGATTTTTTTCATTTGAGCAGACAATTCAACTAAGTTTTGAGGCAAATCAAAGCCCGATTATATAGATGGGCCTCTGAAATTTGCTGGCCACCCCTTCACTCCCACCACGCACCATGAAGTTTCACGGAACCAAGAACTACGTCGCCACGCAAGACCTGATGCTGTCGGTCAATGCCTCCATCACGCTCAAGCGCCCGCTGCTGGTCAAGGGCGAGCCCGGCACCGGCAAGACCATGCTGGCCGAGGAAGTGGCCAGCGCCCTGGACATGCCGCTGCTGCAGTGGCACATCAAATCCACCACCAAGGCACAGCAAGGGCTGTATGAATACGACGCCGTGAGCCGCCTGCGCGACTCGCAGTTGGCCGATGTGGACGGCGGCCAGCGCGTGAAGGACATCCACAACTACATCGTCAAGGGTGTGTTGTGGCAGGCCTTTACCGCCGACGCACCGGTGGCGCTGCTGATTGACGAGATCGACAAGGCCGACATCGAGTTCCCCAACGACCTGCTGCGCGAAATCGACCGCATGGAGTTTTATTGCTACGAGACGCGTGAGCTGATCCGCGCCAAGCACCGCCCGCTGGTGTTCATCACCTCCAACAACGAGAAGGAACTGCCCGACGCCTTCTTGCGCCGCTGTTTCTTCCACTACATCAAGTTCCCCGACGCCGACACCATGCGCAGCATTGTCGACGTGCACTTTCCCGGCTTGAAGAAGGAACTGTTGGCTGCGGCGATGAAGACCTTCTTTGAGGTGCGCAACCTGCCCGGTTTGAAGAAAAAACCCTCCACCAGCGAACTGCTGGACTGGCTCAAGCTGCTGGTGGCCGAAGACATGCCGCTTGAAGCGTTGCAGAGCAAGGATGACAAGGTGGCGGTGCCGCCACTGGTGGGCGCGCTGCTGAAGAACGAGCAGGACGTGACATTGTTCGAAAAACTGGTGTTCATGCAACGCCACAACCGCTAAGCAAGCGGAGCGCTGTATGGACAAATCACTGTTGACAGAAGGCCTGTCCGATGCCATCGGCTTTATCGGCGGCGCGTTGCTGGGTTTCTGGTTGGGGCGCCTGCTTGGCCTCAACGTGTTTGACGCGGGTTACAGCAATGCCAGCATCGGCGGCATCCTGCTGGTGGGCCTGGGCGGCGGCATCGGCCTGCAGGTGGCGCGGCGCTGGCGCCGCAAGCTTGACGCCAAGAAGGAGGACTGAAGATGGCGTTTGTGGAGTCAGTGGAATTGCAGGCGCGTAGCGTACGCCTGGTGCCCTTGGGCACGCAGCATGAAGCAGGGCTGGCCGCCGCGGCCGCCGACGGCGAACTGTGGAAGCTGCGCATCACCAGCGTGCCCACACCCGAACAGACCAGCCAGTACATCGCGGAAGCGCTCAGCATGCGCGAGGCCGGCCACCGCTTCGCCTTTGCCGTGCTCGACGCTGCCAGCGGCACGGTGCTGGGCAGCAGCAGTTACCACGATATCGTCCCCGCCATCAAACGCCTGGAAATCGGCTGGACCTGGTACGCCAAACGTTGCCAGCGCACGCACGTCAACTCCACCGCAAAACTGCTGCTGATGACCCACGCCTTCGAGACGCTGGGCTGCAACGTG
>JAUXWC010000179.1 GCA_030685025.1 Rhodoferax sp. | reverse complement strand
AACGACGCGCAAACGTGTCACCGAGGTGTGCACCATGGCGCTCAACGCTGAAAACGAGGCTGATCGCCAGGGCTCGCTGCGCAGCCAGGGCTTTGTGTCGGGCTCGCGCGAGGAGCAGGCCCGCGCCGAAGCCCAAGCCCGGCGCGCCGGATGTGATGCCGCCAAGGCCGATGTTGCCCAGGCCCAAGCCAAGGTCAACGCCACACGTGTCGAGCAAAAACGCACGGTTCTGTACGCACCCTTCTCGGGTACGGTGGCCAAGATCGTGGGTGAGGTCGGCGAGTACTCCACCCCGTCGCCGCCGGGCGTGCCCACACCCCCCGCCATCGACTTGATCGACGACACCTGCCTGTACGTGCGCGCGCCCATGGACGAAGTGGACGCGCCCAAGATCCAGGCTGGCCAACCGGTGCGCATCAGCTTCGACGCATTGCCCAAGCAGTCCTTCCCCGGCACGGTCAGACGGGTCGCGCCCTATGTGTCGGCAGTAGAAAAACAGGCGCGCACCGTGGACATTGAAGCCACGCTGGACCCGCAGTCCAAGCCGGTGCGTTTGCTGGTGGGTTACAGCGCCGATGTGGAGGTGATCCTGACAGTGCGCGACCAGGTGGTGCGGGTGCCGACCTCGGCCTTGCAGGAAGGCGGCCGGGTGCTGGTGGCCGGTGCCGACGGCAAGCTGGCGCAACGCCAGGTCAAGGCCGGCCTGGCCAACTGGGAGTACACCGAAGTACTGGAGGGCCTGGCGGCGGGTGACCGGGTGGTGACCTCGCTGGAACGCGAAGGCGTGAAGGCGGGAACGGCCTATATCGCCGACGACAAAGCACCGAAATGACGCCCCCGCAGATCGAGTTGGCTGGCATCGAGCGCGTCTTCCACCTCGGGGACTCCGAAGTCCACGCCTTGCGGGACCTGAACCTGCGCATCAGTGCCGGCGAATACGTAGCGGTGATGGGGCCCTCGGGCTCGGGCAAATCGACCTTGCTCAACCTGGTGGGTCTGCTCGACCGGCCCAACACTGGCCTGTACCGGTTGGAAGGCCGCGACGTGACGACCCTCTCGCCCGATGAGCAGGCGCAGGTGCGCAGCCAGCGCATTGGTTTCGTGTTTCAGAGCTTTCATCTGGTGCCGCGCCTGACCGCGGCCGAGAACATTGCGCTGCCGATGATGCTAGCCGGTCTGCCACCGGCGCAGCGCGCGATACGCGTGGAGCAAGCCCTCAAGGACTATGGGCTGGAGGACCGCGCGAAGCACCGGCCCGAT
>JAUXWC010000178.1 GCA_030685025.1 Rhodoferax sp. | reverse complement strand
CACGACACGGTCACCACGCCATGCGCATTGTGATCGAGGTGCACATCCTTCCCCGACACGCGCTGCCACCGCCTGCGTGACAAACCTCGCGCCAACGGGTTGGCCGGCAAACCGCACCCCACTGCGGGCAAAGTTGGTTTGGTGCTTGCCAATCCAGACCATCCGTGGGTGGACAGTGCCAATGGCGCAACGGTGCACATTGCCATGACGGTTGGTGAAGGCGATGGCAAGGCTGCGACCAGTCCCGTCATTGCGAGCGAAGCGCGGCAGTCAGGCGCTACAACGTACTCGAAGCCCTGAAGGAAGGCCGCACACTGACCGCCAAAGAGAAAGCCATCCACACCCAAGGCCTGGTCGGCGTGCTGGGGGACCTGCACGACGAGCTGGACGCCGCCGTGCTGGCGGCCTATGGCTGGAACGATCAACCGGCCACCGACGAACTGCTGTCGCGCCTGATGGCGCTCAACACCCCACGCGCGGCGGAAAAAAGGGCCGGGCGTGTGCGCTGGTTGCGGCCGGAGTTCCAGCACCCTGCCATCGGTCATATGCTATTCATTCAGGAGCTACCGGATCAATACCAGCAAGCGTTGCAGTCGGGTTTTGCACTTGATACGCCCGCTGAAGCGACCATCGGGACAGCCACCCCGGCCGCAGTAGCTGCCGCCCTGCCCTGTCACTACCCGAAGTGGCGGCGCGTTTCACCGGCCGTGGCGCGTGGAAGAAAGGCCTACCCGCATCCTTGATACCCTCGAAGCAGTGGGGCGCGCGCAGCAGGTAACGATGGATGGTGAAGTTCGTTGGCGCGCATCACGCCCTCTGAAATGAGTCGAGGCACGGCTCCCTGCAATTCGTGAACACCCGGCACCTTGCCAATCCGCTTTTCCACTTCGTCCACGGTCAATACCGAAAGCATGTCGTGCACTTCAATAACGCTCGTTTTCATCGTGCCTCCTTACCGATTTTCATATTCAAATGTCTTGTTACATCTCCGATTGCTTTGCAAGCTGACCGTTTATGTGTCTGCGGCCTGCATGACCTGCGTCAATTCAGGGAGCAGCGCCTGTGGCGTCATCTCGTCGGCCCAATGCTCGACCCACCAGCTTGCGCAATTCGCTGCCACAGACCGGCGTCCGCATTGATTTCCCGTGTATCGGCGCTACCGCCGCCGGTAGGCGGCGTAGTAGAGGTGGCCGAAGGTGACTGGATTGGTGATCAGGGTGCTCTCGGGTCGGGATCAGGGTGCGCAGGCGCTCACGCAAACTCATTCACATGCTCCGCACATTCAAGCGCCGCAGTACAGCCTTTTCAGCTTCGACCGCGAGAAACTTGGCCAGTCCCAGAGCGAGAATAATCAGCCAGGACGTAGCGTCCAGCGCTGCGGTCTGGAACACCTGCTGCATCGGCGGCGCGTAGGTGAACAAAAGCTGGAACACGATCAGCAGCGCGCTCATCCACAAGGCCACCGGGTTGCCGGTGAGGATGTCGCGGGTGAAGGCCGGGGCGGTGAAGTGGCGCACGTTGAACAGATACACCAGTTCGCCGACGACCAGCATGTTTACCGCCGCCGTGCGCGCCACCTCGATGCTGCTGCCGCGCGCGAGCTCCCATTCGAATACGGTGAAGGTCACCACGATCATCAGCAGGCTGACGTAGGCGATGCGCACGGCCAGCACCCGCGTGATCAAGGGTTCCGAGGGGCGGCGCGGCGGACGGAGCATCACGCCCGGCTCGGCCGGCTCGAACGCCAGCGCCAGCGCCAGCGTCACCGCCGTGACCATGTTCACCCACAAAATCTGGCTGGCCGTGACCGGCAGCGCCAGACCGGCGAACACCGCGATCAGGATCACGCCCGCCTCGCCGCCGCTGGTGGGCAGCATGAAGAGCAGCGACTTCTTGATGTTGTCGAACACCACGCGGCCCTCGCGCACGGCACGGGCGATGGTGGCGAAATTGTCGTCGGTGAGCACCAGATCGGCGGCTTCGCGGGCGGCGTCGGTGCCCTTGTGTCCCATGGCCACGCCGATGTCGGCGGCCTTGAGCGCCGGGGCGTCGTTGACGCCGTCGCCGGTCATGGCGACCAACTCGCCCTGGGCCTGCAAAGCGGCCACCAGGCGCAGTTTGTGCTCGGGGCTGGCGCGGGCGAACACGTCGGTCTCCAAGGCGCTGCGCTGGAGTGCCTCGTCGTCCAGCGCCGCCACGGTCTCGCCGGTGAGCGCCCGATCGGCGGAGAGCCCCAATTGTCGGCCGATGGCCGCCGCAGTGACGGCGTGGTCGCCGGTGATCATCTTGACGCGCAGCCCGGCGTGCTGGCACTCGGCCACCGCCGCGATGGCCTCCTCCCGCGGCGGATCGATGAGACCGGCCAGCCCCAGCAAGGTGAAGCGCCGGGTGATGTCGGCCATGGAAAGTGTGCTCGTGCCGGCGGGCATATCGCAGCGCGCCAGCGCCAGCACGCGCTGTCCGGCGCCGGCGGCGTCTTCCATGCGCGCGTCCCAGGCGGTGCGATCGAGCGATTGGCCACCGGCATCCTGCGCGCACAGGTCGAGTACGCGTTCCGGCGCGCCCTTGAGCAGCACGAAGGCGTGACCCGCGTGGTCGTGATGCAGCGTGGCCATGAAGCGGTGTTCCGACTCGAACGGAATTTCGTCGGCCCGAGGCGTGGCCGCGGCAGCTTCCATGGGATCCAGCCCGGCCTTGTGGGCGAGCGTCAGCAAAGCCCCTTCGGTGGGGTCGCCGACAAGCTGCCAGCCGGTTGCCGCATCGTGCTTGAGCTGGGCGTCGTTGCACAGCAGGGCGCAGCGGGCCAGCCCTTGCAGCGCCTCGTCCTGTGCAGCGTCCACGGCCACGCTGTCGCGGTTAAAGCCGCCCTCAGGCGCATAGCCGGCGCCGCTCACTTCCAGCGTATGAGCGGGCAGCATGACCCGCACCGCGGTCATCTCGTTCCTGGTGAGCGTGCCGGTCTTGTCCGAGCAGATCACGGTGACCGAGCCCAGGGTCTCCACCGCCGGCAGCCGCCGAATAATCGCGCGGTTACGGGCCATGACGCGGGTGCCGATGGCCAGCACGATGGTCACGATGGCCGGCAAGCCCTCGGGGATGGCCGCCACCGCCAGCCCCACCACCGCCAGAAAGATGTCCAGCAGCGGCATCTGGCGCACGAAATACCCGTAGAGAAACGTGATCAACCCCACCGCCAGGATGAACGCCGTGATCTGGCGGGCGAATTGATCGAGCCGGCGCGTGAGCGGCGTGGCCAGTGTCTGCACCTCGCCAACGAGTGTCCCGATGCGGCCGATCTCGGTTGCCTGCCCGGTGCCGACCACCAGGCCGTGCGCCTGGCCGAAGCTGACTACCGTGCCGGAATAGGCCATGCAGGTCCGATCGCCGATGGGCGCGTCGCCCGCCACCGGTTCCGTGCCCTTGTCCACCGGTAGCGACTCGCCGGTGAGAGCCGCCTCGTTGACGCGCAGATTTTTCACGCGCAACAGACGCAGGTCGGCCGGTACCCGGGCGCCGGACTCCAGCAGCACGATATCGCCCGGCACCAGCAGGGCGGCGTCGATCTCGTGCCGCTCGCCCTCGCGCAGCACGGTGGCACGGCTGGCCAGCATGGCGCTTACCGCTTCCAGCGCTTTCTCCGCCTTGCCTTCCTGAACGAAACCGATGACAGCGTTGATCAGCACCACGGCGGCTATCACCCCCGCGTCCACATAGTCTTCGAGCCCGAATGTGACGGCGCCGGCTACCAGCAGCACATAAATCAACGGGTTGTGGAATTGCAACGCAAAGCGCAGCCAGGGGCCGCGTCGCTTTGGCGCCGGCAGGCTGTTGCGGCCGTATTGCTCAATACGCCGGGCGGCCTCCTGCGACGTGAGCCCGTTGTTGATATCTGCCCCGAGAGCTCTCGCTACTTCGTCGGCATTCTTGACGGAAGGATCATCAAGGCTGCCTGCCTTCGCCATGGCGGGCGGATGGGGCGGCGGCGGCGCGTCCGACGCCGAGTCGCCCGTGAGGTCGTCGAGTGCGGGTGCGGCCGGCGCAGGCACGGCGGGTACTACGGGCATTGAAGCGGAGACCGGAGCCGCTCCCGGCGGTGGTGCTACAGCCTGCTTTTGTACGGGCTTGTGTTCGCTCACGTGTTTGGGTAGGGGTTCGTCTGCGGACTGACGCCCGCGTTGGTGCACGATCACCTTGATATCGGCAACTTCGAGTCGGGTTTCGTCGTAGCGCACCGTGGCGTTTCTCGCAGCGTAGTTCACCGTAGCGCTTGCAACGCCCGCCACATTGCGAATCCGCTTTTCTACTTCGTCCACGGTCAATACCGACAGCATGTCGCGCACTTCAATGACGCTCGTTCTCATCGCACTATCTCAGAGGGCGTCATTGGGCGGCATCTTTATTCAGGCCATTCGGATCCATGACGTCATCATCACCGCAGTCTTTTGCTCCAGAATTCCCATGCGATTCCATGGAGTGCGCCAAACACAAAACCAGCGACGGTGAACAGCGCGAATCCCGTCAGGTAAGCGAGGGGACTACCGGAGATTGGCAACGGACTGGCCGACGCAAGTGCAGCAAGCAGCCCGAAGGGCGGAAACAGAGCGTCGAAAATGGCGCATAAGGTATATGCCACACTCACAGTCACCGTCAACGAGAGCGCATGTAATTTCCAGGAGCCCGGTTCTGGCTCAGCGGCTGTGGGCGTTGAAGATTTCGCGTCGGGAGCGGCTTTTGGCGCAGCAGCTACGGGCGTTGAGGGCTTCGCGGCCGACGCGACCGGAGACTGCTTCGGCGGAGCAACTAGCGTTGCTGATGGCGGCGCGCTCGGCGTTGCTTTATCCTGTTGCCCGTCCCCTGCACGAACAATCGGTGCGGCCAGGGCGGCGGGGGCAGCTTTCGGGGCCGCAGATTCCGGCGTTGAAGGCTGCGCAATCGGGGCCGTTTTGTCCTGTTGTCCGTCTCCTGCGGGAACAGTCACCGGGGGCACGGCGGCGGACGCGACAGTGGAAGTTTTTGGCATGGCGGCTTCGGGCTTTGAAGCAGAGGCCGGCGCAACTTTCGGCGTCGGCACTACAGCAGGCTCGCGTGCGGGCTCGTGTTCGCTCACATGGATGGGTAGGGATTCGCCCGCGGGTTGAGGCCCGCGTTGGTGCACCATCACCTTGATATCGGCGACTTCGAGTCGGGTTTCGTCGTAGCGCACTGTGGCGTTTCCGGCAGCGTAGTTCACCGTTGCGCTTTCAACCCCCGGTACCCCGCCAATCCGCTCCTCCACTTCGTCCACGGTCAATACCGACAGCATGTCGTGTACTTCAATAACGCTCGTTTTCATCGTACTTCCTTAACTTTCAAACATTTGACGGAAAGTGTCCAGTGCCTCACTGTCACTTGACATCTAGCCCATGTCCAGCGGCTGCACGGCACTGATCGTGAAAATGGAACTGCATCGGAAAGGCGGGCCAAGCGTTGCCGGGCATCGTCGCTACGGTAAACCATGCATTGTCAAATAGGTGCGAGCCGAAGTGGTGGATACAAATGTCGACGCGTCAGGGGCACTGACGCACTTCCCGAAACACGCTTGCTCGCCACCACCTGGTAGATGCCGATTTCTCCCGACTCGAATTCGAGGGCGCAGGCGGCCATGTACAAGCGCCAGACCCGGTAAGTCGATTCGCTGACGTACTGCAATGCCTGCTCATGGTGTTGTTCCAGCCGCGAGACCCAATGCCTGAGCGTCAGCGCGTAGTGAGGCCGCAGTCCTTCCACATCCGTAATCTCAAACCTGGCGCGCTCCATGCCGCGTTGAATATTGCTCACAGTGTCGAGTTGGCCGTCGGGAAAGACGTAGCGATTGATGAACTCGGCGGAACTCGTCTTGCTCCAACCTTCAACGTCGTGCGTGATTCCATGGTTGAGGAACAGACCTTGAGGTTTCAGCAGCCGATTAACAGTGGAATAGTAGACAGCAAGGTTTTTCAGCCCGACGTGCTCGAACATGCCGACACTCGCGACCTTGTCGAAGACCGATTCCCCTTGAAGGTCTCGGTAATCCCGCAACTCGACCGTTACCCGATCCTCAAGACCGGCGAGCGCGATGCGCTGGTGTGCGATTTCCAGCTGTTGTTGACTGAGCGTGACACCATGGGCTTGGACACCGTAGTGTTGTGCCGCGTGGATGACCAGCGCGCCCCATCCGCAACCGATGTCAAGGAAGCGGTCCCCCGGCTTGAGCAGGAGCTTGCGGCATATGTGGTCGAGCTTGGCTTGCTGGGCCTGCTCCAGATCGTCACCAGGCTGCTCGAAGTAGGCGCATGAGTACACCATGGCCTCGTCCAGCCACAAGGCGTAGAACTCGTTGGATACGTCGTAGTGAAACTGGATCGCGTCACGGTTCTCCGTCTTCGAATGGGCTTTGACGGCACGGCCGTGCAGCGATGAACGCTGACTCCCGGAGCCGGGCCGCGCTTCGTCGGGGGCCCGCAGTAGAAAGGCGCTGAACACCGCGCCGAGTCGCTCGCTGAAGGACAGGCGGATCGAGTTCAAGTGGTCTTTGAGGCTGAGCGCTGCGAAGAAGTCACCTTCGATATCGATATCACCCCGGAAGTAGGCTTCCGCAAGGCGAAGACGATCACGTCCCAGGACCATTGAACGAACAACGCAGGGGTTGCGGAACACCAGGGTAAACGGCGGATCTGGTTGGTCTGGACCTGCCTTGCCGAGTCTCAAAGCCGTTCCATTCCACAAGCGCAGCGCGAAACTTCCATTGAAGCTGCGAAATAGACGCTTCAACAGGTCCGACGCATCATCGACGCCTGCTGCGCAAAAGGGGGAAACCAATTCCCCGACTACGACGGTACTTGTTTTCATGTTGGGTCCTTGAGAGGCGCGCCTATGCGCGCCCGCCGGCGGGCGTTGAGGTTGTACTTGTGCTTCATGCTGCTCATGGCGGGGCGTGTTTGCGAGGTTGAAGGCAATGGCTAAATACCTGACGGAAACGTCTCGGGCGCCTCCCTGTCGCTCCGCACCTGGTCCACGTCCAGCGGCTCCAGTGCGCTGGTTTCGTCGATGTGTATGACTGCATCGAACTGCTGGGCCAGGCGGGTGTAGAAATAATGGCTCTGGCGTTCCGTGTCGGGCCGGTAGATCACGCCGATGGCACGCTGCAGCCGCTGTAACGCCACCAGCGAGCGCAGCGCAGCGTCATCGCGCAGGGGCAGCAGGAAGCGGGTAGTTCCGGTGTGATGGAACACGTCCTCCCAACTACCGGGCAAACCCTCGCGCACCCGCTTGCGCTGGGGCGGCTCGTGCCAGTTTGATGCGGCCGTGACCCAGCCGCGGTGAGTGCTGAAGCCCACCAGCACCGCATCGTCCGCATAGCGGTCGCGAACAAGCTGACCCACATTCCATTCACCCCGCTCGCCCATTTCGGTGGCCGAGGCATCGCCCAGGTGCGAGTTGTGCGCCCACAGGGCGATGCGCGGCGGCGCGCCGCCTAGGGCCAAGTAGCGGTCCAGCGCATACAGCGTCTCCACCATGTGGCTGTCGCGCAGATTCCAGGACGACACACGCCCGTGAAACATGGTGCGGTAGTACTCTTCGGCGTTGCGCACCAGACGCGCGTTCTGCTGCGCGTAGAAGGCTTCGTCACGCTCCAGCCCGGGCGTCAGTAGCACTTCGCCGGCACGGCGGTTCATTTCGCGTAGTTGCTGCACCACCTCGTCCTCGCAACCCGGTTTGAGACCGAAGCTGGCGGCGTAGCCGTAGGCCTGGCTGTCTTCTGCTGCATGGTCGAAGCAGGCGTAGCGGTACCGTGCACGGCGCGCGGCTTCGGGGTCCACATCATCGAGGTAGGTCAGCACTGCCTGGATGGAGGCGAACAGGCTGTAGAGGTCCAGCCCGTAGAAGCCCACCTGGCGCAGAGGACTGAGGCCGGTGTTGTAGTCGCGTAGCCACTCGACGAAGTCGCGCACGACAGTGTTACGCCACATCCAGGCGGGAAAGCGCTGGAAGCCCGACAGGGCAGCGTCGGCGTCTGCGTCATCTGACAGACCGCGTACGTAGCGGTTAACACGCCAGGCGTCGGGCCAATCGGCTTCCACGGCAACGGCAGTAAAGCCCTTCTCGGTGATCAGTCGCTTGGTGATCTCTGCCCGCTCGCGGTAGAACTCATGGGTGCCGTGCGACGCTTCGCCCAGCAGGGCAAAGCGCGCCGGGCCGATCAGGCCCAGCAGGCCGTCATACTGCCGCGCATCGCCGGCCAATGGCTGCAGGTGCGCGCGCAGGCCTTCCAGCAAGGCGGTATTGCTGAGGTCGTGGTGGGTTTGCTGCGGGGTCATGGTGAGTCCTTTTCCTCTGTATCCTCTGTAATCTCTGCGATTCCTCTCTGAACAGTCAATGGCCGGAGAGGCGGGTGGCAATGGCGTGCTCACGCCGGGCTTCTTCCAGCAGCGCACACACCTCGTCGTCCGTGGCTTGTGGAAATTCCTGGTACCACAGGCCGACCGCGCGAAACGGCTCGGGCGTCTCGGCGCAAATCACGTCATCGGCCTGCTGGCGCAGGGCGGCGCAGGTGTCTAGCGCGCCCACCGGCACCGCCACGGTTATATGCTGGGGATGCTGCTGGCGAATCGCCAACACCGCAGCCTGCATGGTCGAGCCCGTGGCCAGCCCGTCATCGACCACAATAACCGTGCGGCCCTGAAGGGGAACTGCCGGACGCTGCTTGCGGTAGAAGTGCTCGCGCCGCACCAGCTCGGCCTGTTCGCGCTCGACCACTGCCGCAATGGCCTCAGGCCGGACGGTGAGGCCCGGCATTGGATTCATGACTCTCACGCCGCCGCTGGCGATGGCACCCATGGCGTACTCCTCGTGGCCGGGTACACCGAGCTTGCGCACAACGAAGATGTCCAACGGCGCCCCCAACTCTCTAGCCACCTCGAACCCCACGGCAACGCCGCCGCGCGGCAAGGCCAGCACCAGCAGGCCTTCCCGGCCGCGGTACTGCTCCAGCTTGCCGGCCAGCACCCGACCAGCGTGCCTGCGGTCGCGAAAGGGAAAATTCACGGCCGTCATGCTGTGTACTGCAGCGAAGTCAGGTGGGTGATGAACCAAGACGAGGCCAGTTGCGCGACCTGCTCCAGCGCGCCCGCTTCTTCGAACAGGTGCGTGGCACCTGGCACTATGACCAGGCTCTTCTCGCAGCGCAGGTGCACGTGGGCCTGCTCATTGAGTTCGATCACCTCGTGGTCGGCAGAGCCGACGATGAGCAGCGTGGGTGCTGTCACAGCGGCCAGCGCTACCGGCCCGGCCAGGTCTGGCCGGCCACCGCGGGAAACCACGGCAGCGATTTGGTCGCCCAGCCGGGCGGCCGCAATGAGCGCGGCCGCGCTGCCGGTGCTGGCGCCGAAATAACCGATGGCGGCATGCTGCAATTCGGGTTGAGCAGCGGCCCAGGCGGTGGTTTCCTGCATCCGTCGGGTCAGCAAGGAGATGTCGAAGCGGTGCTCACGCGTGTTCTGGTCGGTCTGCTCTTCCTGCGCGGTCAGCAGATCAAACAGCAGAGTGGCGATGCCAGCGTGCTGAAGGTGCTGGGCCACCTGCCGGTTGCGGGCGCTGTGGCGCCCGCTGCCGCTGCCGTGCGCGAACAGCACCAAGCCCTGGAACCCAGGGGGCAACACCAAGTCGCCATAGAGCCAAGTGTCACCAACGGGAATACGGACTTCGCGAGGGGCCAGGGTGGTGTTGACGCTATGCAAGCGGCTGGCAAAGCCGTATGGATAACTCTTAAGCGCACCGGTCTCGGTGCTGATCTGGCCCTGGCCCGTCTTGCCCTGGCCTTCCCAGTGCACGCTGGCGGTCTTCTCTTTCATGGTGGATCCTCTCGATGATGATGTTGGGTGCGACGGCGGCGAATGGGGTGTGGATGACTGAACCAGCCCGCGTCACTTCGGTCGGGGCCACTTGTGGTGCTTGGCAGGCTGGCTTAACCGCCGGGCGCGCAGTTCCCTGCGGCCGGGCGCGCTCAGCGCTGCAGAGCTTGCTCTAGCTGCGCCTTGTTCATCCTGGAGCGGCCTTTCACGGCGCGTTGCGTCGCCTCGTTGCGAAGCTGAGCCAACGTGCGCCCACCCGCACCTTGATGCGATCGCAGACCGCCGCGCCGGCTTGCCGACATGTCGTTGATCGACGAGGCGCTCGCCTGCTCGGACTCGCCATGTTGTGCCCGCTCCTTGTTGACGGTGCGTGCTGCAATCTCCGCGGCGACTTGTTCTCCCTTGCCGCGTTCGAGCAGGCTGTCCTTGATGTGTGTGTACTGGCGCTCGCGCTTTGCGCTCCAAGACTTTTGCGGCATGTTGGCTCCTGTGCGCCGGTCAAAACCGGCAAAGTGTTGTGAATGAAAGTTTCATACGTTGAAAGCTTAGCCAGCTACGACGGCCCCGAGTCATGCGTACACATTCGTAAGGGTGTGGGCGGCTGATCGAGTTCGGGCGTTTTGCCCGCGAGAACCGCCGCCGCACGGGACAGGGCAAACCGCAGACCTTTGACTTCCTTGGCTTCACGCATTGCTGCGGGAAGACGAGAAAGGGCAAGTTCATGGTCCTGCGGCTCACCAGTGCCAAGCGACTGCGAGGCAAGCTGCAGGCCTTGAAGCTGGAGCTCAAGAAACGCATGCACCGCTTGATGAATCACTGGCCTCCTGCTCCCAAAATCTGCCAACCCTTACCCCAGCCAACGCCTGATCGTCATCACCCAAGGCAGGAGCCGTATGCGGTAGTCCCGCTCGTACGGATCTGTGGAGGGGGGTGTTGGGTGACTGACATTCCTACTCCGACCGGGCAGACGCTGGGAAATGCGAATAAGCGAGGCCGCTGCCGCGCCTTGATTCGCGCGGACGTGACGGCCCCCGGCGGCCTATCGGCGGTTCTCGCACCGGATCGGGATTGTCCGGGCGGTGCGGATCGCGCACTGGCTCTGGCCAAGGCGGTTCTCGCACCGGATCGGGATACTCCGGGTGGGGCGGATCACGCATTGGCTCTGGCGTCCTGTCGGGTGACGGCGGCGAAGGCGGCGGAGGCGACGGCAATGGTGGGCGACGCGGTTGATCCTGGGCGCCGTCTCCACTGTCCGGCACTTGCGCATTGGTTGAGCTTTTTGGCTGTTTCATCATGACCCCAGATTGGTGGTTTAGCGTACTAGGATGGCTTCGAGATTTCCGAAAGCGCCTGGGCAGCCGACCGGATTTCCGAACTCTCGACGGCAAAGTCGCCCAGCGCCACGATGCCGACCAGCCGCTTGTCGCGATCCACGACCGGCAAACGCCGCACTTGACGCTCGCTCATGATCTTGGCGGCCTGTTCGACCGAATCGTCCTCGTAGGCCCAGGCGACACCTTCGGACATCACGTCACGAACTTTGGTGCCGACGTCCTTGCCCTCCGCTACGGCGCGAATCGCGATGTCGCGATCCGAGATCGTCCCGATCATCCGATCGTTTTCTCCGACCGGGAGCATTCCAAAATCTCCATCGCGCATCTGTCGAGCGGCGTCCCGGATGCTCATATCGGGACTGATTACCTTCACGTCGCCACTCATCAGGTCTTTGAGTTGTTGCATGTTCATTCTCCTTGTATCAAGTTTTCTCGGTTGAAGTGTCTGTCCTTGCAGCAGGCTTGCATCACGCGCGGTCGCGCAGTTCGGTCACGCCCGTCAGTTCGGCGCAGTGGTCGCAACAGAACATCCGGCCGCTTTTTTCCAAGCCGTGGCCGATGATGCGTACGCCGCAATGCGCGCACGTGGGCGCCAGTCTATGGATCGCACATTCAAAGCTGTCAAACGTGTAGGTCTTACCTTGCGCAACCACCTGAAAGGATTTGTCGTAGTCGTTGCCGCACGCGTCGCATTTCGCCATGTCGATCTCCTTTTAACCGGTACCCGCTGTTGCCGTAATCTTGTTCTTCGTGCGGGTTGCAGTCTGTGCTCTGGCGCACATCCGGTGCGCGATTGCAGGACAATTTGCGGTGACGGTCAACAAGACTTGACGTTCGACCTTTGCTTTCGAGGCAAACGACAGGAAATTCAATCCTGCTCTTTTCGCGCGCCTGGCCGATGGCGAAGGTTTGGTGTTGCCGCCGACCGAAAACTGAGCCACTTATAGAGGTTGTGCCGACTCAAAACTGAACCAGGTGTTTTACTAGTTCTGCCTACTTTTTGGGCAGGAGCAAATAAGGTGATCACCATGGAAATGTTTGGAAAAATTCGGCGCATGCATGTGCGCGACAAGATGTCGGTGCGAGCAATAGCAAAACGCACGGGGCTATCGCGTAACACGCTGCAAAAGTGGCTCGCCACTGCAGAGGAAGTTGCAGTGCCCAAGTACATTCGGGCCAAGAAGTTTGGCAAGCTCGCGGCCTTCACGCAAGAATTGGAGCAAGCCCTCAAAGCCGATGCGCTGCGCCCCAAAAAGGACAGACGTACAGCACGCGCATTGTTTGCGCAAATCAAGGCCAGCGGTTATGCCGGTGGCTACACCCGAGTCACCGATTTCATCCGTGCCTGGCGCAGCCGCGCTGGCAAAGACATCAAAGCGTTCGTGCCGCTCAAATTCGATCTGGGCGAAGCCTTCCAGTTCGACTGGTGCGAGGAAGGTATGGTGGTCGGTGGAATCTACCACCGCATGCAGGTCTCGCACATGAAGCTGTGCGCCAGTCGCGCCTTCTGGCTGGTGGCCTACCCGAGCCAGGGTCATGAGATGTTGTTTGATGCCCATACGCGCTCATTCGCGGCGCTTGGCGGCGTTGCCAGGCGTGGCATCTACGACAACATGTGGACTTGGGGTTTTGCCAAAACGGCCGTGGACAAGGTAAAAAATGGCAAGGGCAGAACCGTCAACGCTCGCTTTGCGGTGATGTGCGCGCACTACCTCTTTGACGCTGACTTTTGCAACGTCGCCAGCGGTTGGGAGAAAGGTGTTGTCGAGAAGAACGTGCAGGACAGCAGGCGTCGAATCTGGATCGATGCGCAAAGCCGCAAATGGAGCAGCTTTGAGGAACTCAACGCCTGGCTGGGCGAGCGCTGCCGCGCCCTGTGGAGCGAGATCCGTCACCCCGAATACCAGCAGTTCAGCGTGGCTGAAATGCTGGAGCAGGAGCGCTCTGAGTTGATGCCCATGCCCTCGGTGTTTGATGGCTATGTTGAGCGATCAGCCAAGGTGTCAAGCACGTGCCTGGTGGCAGTGGCGCGCAACCGCTACTCGGTGCCATGCGAATTGGCAGGCCAGCGCGTCTCCACCAGGCTTTATCCCAGTCGCGTTGAAATCGCCGCCGATGACCTGATCGTCGCTCGCCACGCGCGACTGTCAGACCGGGGTCACATCTGCTACGACTGGCAGCACTACATTGCCCTGATACAGCGCAAACCCGGGGCCTTGAGAAACGGCGCTCCCTTTGCCGACATGCCAGCGCCTTTGTTGCGTCTGCGCCAAGGCTTGATGCGCGTTGAGGGGGGCGACAAGACCATGGCGCAGGTACTCAACTGCGTGCCAAGCCATGGCCTGGAGGCGGTGTTGGTGTCCGTGGAATTGGTCATTGAATCGGGGGCACTCAGCACCGAGCATGTCCTCAACGTATTGGCACGCCTGAACGCCAGCGAACTACCCCAAAGTGTTGAGAGCGCCCTGCAACTCAAAGAGGCTCCAGTGGCCAACACAGGGCGCTATGACAGCCTGCGTGGCGACGCCATGGTGGAGGTCAACTATGCGTCGTGATATCAGCACCGAACTTAAAGAGCTGCGCCTGCATGGCATGGCCGCAGCCTGGGATGAACTAACAACGCACGAGGGCAAACCAAACGATGTGGGCATACAAACCTCGCGTTGGTTGATCGAGCATTTGTTGCAAGCCGAACACGAACAACGCGCCTTCGCTTCGGTACGTCACCAAATGAAAGCGGCCAAGTTCCCGCCAAGCCCAAGCGCGCTAGCCCGAAAGCCCACAATCACAACTACTTGGTTGCCGTCGCCGTTGCTATTGAAATACACGATCCCAAGGGCTTCGGGCGCATTCGTCTTCGCCGAATTCCGGGGCCTACCATCGAAGCGCTCGTGCCGTTCGTGCGAGAAAACATCGCGCCGGGAAGCACAGTTCGCACTGACGGGTCTGCAATTTACGCGAGCTTGAAGGACATTGGGTTTAAGCACGATCCTCATGTCATGCTTGGTTCCAAGGTTCCAGCCCATGAGCCGTTGCCGGGGCGTTCACCGCATCGCGGCATTGCTAAAGCGCTGGCTACTTGGTACCCATCAAGGCGCAGTTGATCCTCGACACGTGGACTACTACCTCGATGAATTTACTTTCAGGTTCAACCGACGGACATCGCGGTCAAGGGGGCTACTCTTCTATCGGTTGATCAAGCAATCCGTCTTAGCAGCACCCGCTACATATGCCAACATTCGTGACAATCACCACCCGTCAGGGGTCGCCTCGGGCGGCAAGCGCGCTGTGGAGCTAAATGGATAGCCCTTGTTTATATCCAGCCTTATGAGTCACATCGTCATTAAGGTGAGGCAAGGGCTGACCTTTGAGGAAGCATTGACTGCACGACTTTCCCGGGCACGGTCAAACGGGTGGCGCCCTATGTGTCGGCGGTCGAAAAACAGGCGCGCACCGTGGACATTGAAGCCACGCTGGACCCGCAGCCCACGCCGGTGCGGCTGCTGGTGGGTTACAGCGCCGACGTGGAGGTGATCCTGGCGGTGCGCGACCAGGTGGTGCGGGTGCCGACCTCGGCCTTGCAAGAAGGCGGCCGGGTGCTGGTGGCAGGCGCCGACGGCAGGCTCGAAGAACGCAAGGTCAAAACGGGCCTGGCCAACTGGGAGTACACCGAAGTACTGGAGGGCCTGGCGGCGGGTGACCGGGTGGTGACCTCGCTGGAACGCGAAGGCGTGAAGGCGGGAACGGCCTATGTCGCCGACGACAAAGCACCGAAATGACGCCCCCGCAGATCGAGTTGGCTGGCATCGAGCGCGTCTTCCACCTCGGGGACTCCGAAGTCCACGCCCTGCGCGACTTGAGCCTGGGCATTGGCGCGGGGGAGTACGTGGCGGTGATGGGGCCATCGGGCTCGGACAAGTCGACCTTGCTCAATCTGATTGGCCTGCTGGATCGCCCCAATACCGGCACCTACCGCCTGGAGGGCCGCGACGTGACGACCCTGACCCCCGACGAACAGGCGCGGGTGCGCAGCCAGCGCATTGGTTTCGTGTTTCAGAGCTTTCACCTGGTGCCGCGCCTGACCGCGGCCGAGAACATTGCGCTGCCGATGATGCTAGCCGGTCTGCCACCGGCGCAGCGCGCGATACGCGTGGAGCAAGCCCTCAAGGACTATGGGCTGGAGGACCGCGCGAAGCACCGGCCCGAT
>JAUXWC010000177.1 GCA_030685025.1 Rhodoferax sp. | reverse complement strand
CTTGCGCCTATTGCCTTGCCGCGACTCCTGCGGCGTTAACCAATATGACTCTTCGCCGCCCTAAAACAATCACACTACCCGCATCGATCGCCACCCGATCCCGCGCTCAAATGCTCTTGCCCAGACTTTGACGGGGCCGTGCGACGGCTACCTTTGCGCGCCGAAGAGAAACACGGCCAGACACGTGTCATCCACCGCCGCATTGAGCCGCCCTCCCGCGACTGGCTGGATACCACGTCCGCCCGGGAAAATAGACGATTCCGAAGCCATTGTTTCCAAAGAAACGTATGCGCGCCGACATGGCCGGATCAATCCGTGCTTCTCTACTGAAACGAAACCCTCGGGCTGTGTTGCAGCCAGTCCACCATGCAATACCCTTCTGGGTTTGGCGAGCAGGCACCCGGAAGGTACTGCAGCAGTGTCAGTACCATGCAGTACTGACCGGGAGGCGGGTTGTAACTACTGACAATCGCCCTCTGGGTCAAGCCGTAAGTTGCCCGAATCTGGTTGGAGCTGTAAGCACCGGGACCAAAGAAATCCGGTTTCAAAACAGCAACTTCGTAACCAAAAATTGATCCACCGGAGTACGAGGACTTTACAGCCCAGAGCGTCGCCTTGAGCGAGCCGGTGTACTCGTAGTACTCACCAGTATTCAGTGCGCCCCAACTCGCTATGACCGTATTGGCGGCGTTGGCCCGCGTATTGCTTAGCAGGTAGGTAAAGGTGTCGTCAGCGCTATACAGCTTCACGCCATCGACGCCAGCCCCCCTGCCAGGCGTGCAGTTCAAATCTCCGATCTTGACGCAGGACACGGTGACGTTGGTTACATTGGCGCCATTTACCGTTCCGGTGGCGTTGCCTACGGTGCAGGACTGCCCAGTTGGTTGCGTGAGCACTTTGACCGAGTAGGTAGAACCCGTCGCAACGGGGGTCGAAAAGGTCTTGCTACCGCTAGGCCATACGGAAAGGTTGTCACCCCCGTTGTTTTGCAACACCAGACCCGTGCCCGTCAAACCCGACACGGTCACTCCGATGGAATAAATGGGAGCGCTTGGATTGAAGGCGTATCGCTTGAGGGACACGCTCTTTCCATTCGGCAGTGTCAGGGTCCCAGCGTTCCCGCTTGAGAAACTGAGCGAGAACGAACCCGCCCCGCCCGGATAGGCAATGGGCGACTTGTAGGCGCCACTGAGCGATTGCCCATTGACGTATTGATCAAGTGAGCCACCGAGGTAGTTGTCCCCGACCAAAGTGGCACTGCTGACATACCAGGTAGGTTGTCCAGAAACTTCATACATGAAGCTCCCGATGAAGGCCTGCGATCCCTGTACCTCTATGAAGTAGCCACGCCCGCCCTCGCTCTCGTTCCACCACCATCCACTTTGAAAGCCGCTATTCGACTTTGTGAAAGCGACCGGCTTGGAAATGGGGAATCTTTCCAGCGAAATCGTCCGCCGCGGCGCCGCACCTGCAAAGTCCACGGTCAACGTGCCGAGGGTCTTCGAGCTGAAATTCAGAATTGCCGTCGCAACGGTCATGGTCGAAGTCGGCGATCTGTATGTCCCTAGCAGTGTTTGCCCCCCGAAATACCGGGTCATGCTGCCAACGTATGACCCATCGGCTTGGCTGGTCAAGGTGGAAACATACCAAGTCGCCGCGCCATTTTCCTCATAGAGAAATGAGGACATGAAGATTTGCTCGCCTTGAACTTCAATCGCGAAGCCTCGACCACCCTCACTAGGGTTCCACCACCATCCGTTCTCGGGAATTCGATGCGAAGGAGTCGCTTTTGTGAACGCTTGACCGCCCATGACCAAATTCGCCGTCTCGAGCGCTGTTTCGTTGACTGCTGCGCTTGTGGCCTTCTGTTGAACTCGCGGCTCGCTGTCCTCTCCACCCCCGCAACTTGCAAGAAGGAGAAGCAAGGTCGCAAAAACCAAATTTGAAAGTAATCTCACGAAGTCCCCAGTGATGCAGTTTTGAAAGAGCCAACGAACGGTGGATCGAGGTCGGGCGAGCGCCAATCTTAACGAGAAGAAGCCCGGTCTCATGTCACTTTGCATGCTTTCGACCGCTCAATATTAGGCAGCCAAGTACCAACCCAAAAACGCACTTTTATGGTATGCGGCAGACTCTATACATATTCAAGTCAGCGACATGTTCTGGCCACCCGTTGCACACTTGGCGCTGGCGGGGCTTTGGTCATGCGGCGGCGCATCGCGCAGTCTTGCCCGACCCCGACCGTGCAGAATGACGCCATGAAACGAACACTGCAGTGGCTCACGCTGGCGCTGTTGCTGCTGGTGGCGTTGTTGGCCGCTGGCGTGTGGGCGTTGCAACGCTGGGTTGAAGGCGACGACTTTCGTGCCCGGGCCGAGCGCGAGGCCAGTGCCGCGCTGGGCGTGAAGGTGAAGCTGGCGCGCATCGGGGTGGATGTCTGGCCGCTGCCCGCGCTGGCCGTGGCAGGGGTCCAGGTGGACACGCGGCCCGCACTGACGCTGGAGCGCCTGGTGCTGCGCCCGGCCTGGAGTGGTTTGCTGCGGGGGCGTCTGGAACTGGCCACGCTGCTGCTGCACGGCGTGACACTGCCGCAGGGCGGAATTGACGCGGTACTGGTTGCCCTACAAAAGAAGAAACGCGAAACAACTGCTGCAAAGCGCCCCGAGACCGCAGCCGGGGCCACCCTGCCCTATATCCCGGCGCGAACCGTGCTGGACAGCCTGACCTGGGTCAGTGCCCAGGGTACGCGCATCACCCTGGACGCCGACGTGCGCCTGAGCCCGCAGGGGCTACCGGATGATGTGTCGGTGCAATTCCTGAAGGGCGCCTTGCAAGGCGGCAGCGCGCGTTTGCAGCGTGAGGGCAACGCCTGGTCGGTGGACATGCGCGTGGGCGGCGGCACGATCAAGGGGGCCATGCAACTGCAGCCAGCCGCCCAGAGCGGCGCGAAGTTCTCGATCAAGGGGCAGTTGGAAACCCGCGCGGTCGAAGTGGCGGCGCTGACCGATGCACCCCAACCGGTGTTGAGCGGCCGCCTGGAGGCAGACACCACGTTTTCCGGGCAGGGCGTCAGCCTTGGCGCACTGGTCGACGGCTTGCAGACGCAAAGCCAGTTCAGCGTGCGCCATGCCGTGGTGCATGGCGTCGACCTGGCCAAGGCGGTCAAGACCATTGGTTTGAACCGCGGTGGCGAGACCCGGCTCGACACATTGGCGGGGCAGGTCACGACGCGGGGCCGTGCGATTCAATTGAGCAACCTGGTCGCGAGCTCCGGGGTCTTGAGTGCGACGGGCGCCGTTACCGTGGCCGCGAGCCGGGCGTTGAGCGGCCGTGTGAATGTCAACCTGGGCGACAAGGTGGGCGAAGGCCTTAAGAACATCTTTGGCAAATAGCGTGGCCTTGAGGCATCGCTGTCAGCGCCTGCGCGCCGAGCGCACGCCGTTCAAATCCGCCACCGTCGCCAGCACTTTGGACAACCGTCCGGAGTCCACCACTTCGACCGTGAAGGTCATCCAGGCGGTGCCCTTGACGGATTGGGTCTGCACCCCAATCACGTTCATCTTTTCCTTGGCAAACACCTCGGAGATGTCGCGCAACAGGCCTTGGCGGTCCTGCGCCTGCACCGCCACATCGACGGGGTAAACCGCCGCCAGCGTGGCCTTGGGCGTGCCCCACTGCACGTCAATCACGCGGTCGCCATTCTTGGCCACCATCTCGCGCAGGTTGCTGCAGTCCGAGCGGTGCACGCTCACACCCTTGCCGCGTGTCACAAAACCACTGATGGCGTCGGGCGGCGCGGGCTTGCAGCACTTGGCCAACTGGGTCATCAGCGAATCGACCCCCACCACCAGCACGCCCCCCTTGCCCGCCTGCGCGGCGTTGCGGGGTTTCTTCAGGTGAACAATCTCGTCTTCGCTGGGCGGGGGCTCGGGCGGGCGCAGCACGGTCTCAATGTTGCGCAAGGAGAACTCGTCCTTGCCGACCACCGCGAACAGATCGTCGGCGCAGTTGAAGCCCAGTTGGCCAGCCAGGTCGTCGAGCTTGATCGCCGTCTTGCCAAGGCGCTGCAGCAGTTTTTCGACCGCCTCGCGCCCGCGCGCCACGGTCTCGCCGGTGGCCAGCGCATTGAACCAGGCACGGACCTTGGCACGTGCCCGGTGGCTGACCAGAAAGCCCAGCTCCGGGTTGAGCCAGTCACGCGAGGGGCCACCCTCTTTGACGACCGTGACCTCCACCGTCTGGCCGTTCTTGAGCGGCGTGTTGAGCGGCACCATGTGGCCGTCCACCCGCGCACCACGGCAGCGGTGGCCCAGGTTGGTGTGTACGCTGTAGGCAAAGTCCACTGCGGTGGCGCCTTGGGGCAGCTCGACAATCGCCGCGTCCGGGGTCAGCACGTAGATACGATCCTCGAACACGCCTTGCCCCTGCTCGCTGGAAAGGTCGCGCTCCCAGGCCAGCAACTGGCGCAGCACGGCGATCTTGGCGTCGTAGTCGCTGCTGGCCGAGACGCCTGCGTAGCCCTTGGCGCCGGCTTCCTTGTAGGCCCAGTGCGCGGCCACGCCGTGTTCGGCATGGTCGTGCATGGCCTGCGTGCGTACCTGGATCTCGATCGGGCGACCGTGGTCGTCGCGCACGATGGTGTGAAGCGACTGGTAGCCGTTGGCCTTGGGCCGCGCGATGTAGTCGTCAAACTCGTCGGTGATGGGCGAGAACTGGCTGTGTACCCAGCTCAGGGCCGCATAACAATCGGGCACGCTGGCCACCACGATGCGCAGCGCGCGGATGTCGTACACCTGATCAAAACCAAGCGACTTGCCGCGCATCTTCTTGACGATGCTGTAGATGTGCTTGGGCCGGCCCTGCACCGTGGCGGCAATGCCCTGCGCCTTGAGTTCATCCTGCAGCCGGGTGCGCAGGTGTTCGACATAGGCTTCGCGCTCGACCCGCGTCTCGTCAAGCAGCAGCGCTACCTTGCGGTAGGTGTCGCTCTCCAGGAAACGAAACGACAGGTCCTCCATCTCCCACTTGATTTCCCAGATACCCAGCCGGTTGGCCAGCGGCGCGAACACTTGTAGCGACTCGCGCGGCAGCGCTGGCGGCACCGGCAGTTTGCTGGCGGCGAAGAAGCGCAGCGTTTGCAGGCGTGATGCCAGGCGCAGCAGCACCACGCGCAAGTCGCGCGAGAAAGCCAGCAGCATCTTGCGCACGCTCTCGGTCTGCGAGGCCGCCGTTTGCGCCATCGGTATCGCCACCTCGGTCTTGGCCGCCGCCAATTGCGTCAGGCGCGCCTGGCGTTGCAGGCGCACCAGCTTGGTGGTTTCCACCGCCAGGCCGGCGAACTGCTCGCCAAAGGCCTTGGCAATCACTTCCTGTGGCTTGGTCAGGTGGTCGCAGGCGTACACCAGGTAGGCGACCGCCTGCATGGCTTCGGAGCCGCCAATGGTGTGCAGGATGGCGGCCACGGCGTCGGCGTGGGCCAGCGTGTTTTCGCCGGTGTCCAGGGTCTCGCTGGCAATCAGCGGCTCGGCGAAGCTGCGTGCGCGCGCTAGGGGCTGGTGCTGCTCGGGCAGGCTGTGCTCGGTGGCGGCGATCAGTTGCGGCCGCTGAGAGTTGGCGGCTGGCTCGTGGGGAAGGCTTTTCATGGCGACTACTGATACCTTGCGGGACAGACCTTCAGCTCTGTCCTCAACTGATTGTCGAGGGCGCCAGCAGGAAGGCGGCCACTGCCTCGACCTGATCGGGCTGAACCAGCGTCGGCGCATGGCCGACGCCGGCGAACTCGACCAGCCGTGCCTGGGGACCGCGCTGCGTCATCGCCTGGGCCGTGTCGTGGGACAACAGGTCGGATTGCGCGCCGCGCAGCAGCAGCGTCTGCGCGGTGATGGCGTCATACAGTTGCCACAACATCGCCTCGCCCTGCTCGGCGGAGGCTTGCGTCACGCTGCCAAAGGGCACGGCAATCGCCGGGTCGTAATGCAGGGTCAGCGCGCCGCTGCCGTCGTTCACCGGCCTGACCATGGGTTGGGACAAGGCCAGCCATTGCGCCGGTGTGTGGGGTCCGAACGTGGTCGAGATGGCGCGCATGGCGTCGGCGGCCTGTTCGACGCAGGCAAACCGGCCGGTCTCGCCCAGGTACTGACCAATACGCTGGAGCGCCTGCCATTGAATCACCGGGCCGACATCGTTCAGGACCAGGCGGCGAACCGGTACCGGCAAGCCGGGCTGACCACAGACCACCATGCCGATCAGGCCGCCCATGCTGGTGCCGACCCAATCCAAGGTGTCGGGCTTGAGCTCTGCCAGCAGGGCCAGCATGTCGGCGGCGTAGCTGGGCAACTGGTAGCCCATCGGGTCCCGCAGCCAATCGCTGCTGCCCCGGCCGGCCACATCGGGACAAACGACGCGTAGTGGTGTCGCGGACTGCGCGCACAGCGCCTGCGCCAGCACATCAAAGTCGCGACCCTGGCGAGACAACCCATGCACACACAGCACCACATGCCCGGCGCCGGCATCGCCCCACTGCCAGTAGGCCATGCGATGGCCCCCAGTGGCATCGGGACAGGATACGTAGTTCAGCTTAGGGTCAGACATGGTGCAATGGGGCGTTAATAATGGTGCTCGTTCGTTCAGTCAGTGATCGAAGCGGGCATTGACCACATCCTAATTCAATCGACGACCCCTCAACCCCAAACCATCAATCAGTTGAGGACAGAGCTAGAGGTCTGTCCCGCAAAGTAAGGAGATTCCCATGCTAAAAGGAAAGACTGCCCTCGTGACCGGCTCAACCAGCGGCATCGGTCTTGGCATTGCCAAAGCGCTGGCGCGCCAGGGTGCCAACATCGTGCTCAATGGCTTTGGCGATGTCGAGGGTCCCCAGGCCGAGGTCGCCGCGCTGGGTGTGCAGGTGGGCTATCACGGCGCCGACATGAGCAAGCCGGCCGAGATCGAAGCCATGATGGCGTATGCCGCCCAGCAGTTTGGCCGGGTCGATGTTCTGGTCAACAACGCCGGCATCCAGCACGTGGCCAGGATCGAGGATTTCCCCGTCGAGCGCTGGGACGCCATCATGGCCATCAACCTGTCCAGCGCCTTTCACGCCACGCGGCTGGCGCTGCCGGCCATGAAGGCGGTCAACTGGGGACGCATCATCAACGTCGCGTCGATCCATGGCCTGGTTGCGTCGGCCGAAAAGTCGGCCTACGTGGCGGCCAAGCACGGTGTGGTGGGCCTGACCAAGGTGACGGCGCTGGAAAACGCCACCACCGGTGTTACCTGCAATGCCATCTGCCCGGGCTGGGTGCTGACGCCACTGGTGCAAAAACAGGTCGACGCCAAGGCTGCGGCCTTGGGTATTTCAAACGAAGAGGCCATCAAACTGCTGCTGCAGGAGAAAGAACCTTCAATGCAGTTCACCACGCCAGAAGAGTTGGGTGAACTGGCGGTGTTCTTCTGCTCCCCCGCCGGCAACAACGTGCGTGGTGTGGCCTGGAACATGGATGGTGGCTGGACCGCGCAGTAGTCATCGTTCCTTGCCAGCCGTTTGCCCTCAGCCCATCTGTGGCGCAGACGAACCACAACCACGCATTGCTCGCACCAGAGCCTGTGCGATGCGTCTGCCGCGAGCGCCTAGTAGAACGGCAACCTCCGGCCATCGTCGGACATGGTGATCCCTGACGCTCACTCAAGTTAGGCAGGCACAGTCAGTTGTCGCGGACGTCAACCCGCGCCGCATCCAGCCAAAGTCCGATCATCGAACCTGTTGAGGCGCAGTTCGCGCTGCATCAGCGACGGCCAAGCGATCTTCAAACTGCGCCGTCATGAAGATGACACATCGGCTCGGTACGCTCACCGGAAATCTACTTGTATAGATAACTACATATGAGCCTCTACGCAGTTAGCCGGGAAAACGGAGAAGCACTTTATGCCCAGATTGCTCGCCAACTGGAGCAGGAGGTGGTGAGTAGCTTTTCGCCCGGAGACTGTCTTCCGGCTGAGGGTGTTCTCGCCGTGCGCTTCGGGGTCAATCGCCACACGCTAAGGCGCGCGATTGATGAACTGGTGGAGTCCGGCCTGCTTGAGCGCCGCCATGGGCGTGGCGTGTTCGTGCTGGACAGCCAGCTTGATTATCAGATCGGCGCTGGCACACGGTTTACCGAGAACCTGGCCGCGCTCGGTCTGCAATCCGAAAACCGCATCTTGCGCTTGCAAACGCTGCCAGCCACTGAACGGGTCGCCGAACGCCTGAGGCTTGAAGTAGGTAACACAGTCTTCTGGATTGAGACCTTGCGAACCGCAGCCGAACGCCCGCTGTGCGTGATCTCGCACTTCATCCCGGCAGAGCGCTTTGCCGGCCTCGATACACGCTACACCGGTGAGTCACTGCACCGGTTTCTGGCCAGCACTTACGGCTGCCAATTGCGAAGAACTGAAAGCCTGGTAACGGCGGTGCTCCCGCAGGGAGATGACGCAAAGTTGCTGGGCATGCCGCAGAACCGACCGGTGCTGCGGGTGAAGAGTGTGAATGTAGACGACCGGGATGCAAGCCCGGTCGAGTACGCCATCACCCGGTTTCGCGCCGACCGGATCCAACTGCGCATCAACCCGTGACTGACCCGTCTGTCAACCTTGTTTATCTACCCCACAGGAGCCTTTGCAATGTATTTGAAACCTACCCTCATGGCAAGCGCGCTGGCGCTGACCCTTTCCCTGGCCGCCGTCTCCGCGCAGGCACGCGACATCATCATGGGCCTGGTCCCGGCCGAAAACAACGAGGAGATGATCGCCAAGTTCGAACCGATGCGCGCCCATCTTGAGAAAAAACTGGGGCAGAAGGTCAAGGTTTTCACCGCCACCGATTACTCTGGCGTCATCGAAGCGATGAAGAAAAAACGGGTCGACATCGCCTGGTTCGGCCCGCTGTCCTACTACCTCGCCGAGCAGGAAGCCGGCGCCGAGGCCTTCGCGGTGGGCATCGGTTCCTCGGGTAAGCCGACCTATTGGAGCTACCTGCTGGTTCCGGCGAATTCCCCGGCGAAGTCGGTGTCCGACCTGCGCGGCAAGGCGGCGGCCTTTGTGGATCCGGCCTCCGGCTCCGGCGGCCTTGGGCCGAGCTACATGGTGAAGAAAGGCAGCGGAATGATGCCCGAGCAGTTCTTCGGCAAGTTCATCTGGGCCGGCACGCACGACGCCTCGATCATGGCGGTCAAGAACGGAACCGTTGACGTGGCCGCCGCCGCTGATGCCACCTACGAGCGCATGCTCAAGGCCGGCCTCATCAGCGCCGACACCCTGCGCATCCTGAGTCGTCTGGAGTTGCCCGGCCCGCCGCTGACCTACCGCAAGGATCTGCCGGCCGACCTCAAGAAAAATATCCAGGATGCCATCGTCAATGCCCATAACGAGGGCGTCAAGGTGTCCGGCTTCGGCACCGTCAGCCGCTATGACGCGATCACGCCGGCCGACTACCAGCCGGTGCGCGACATGGTGAAGGAACTCGGCCTGAAAAAAGAGCAAATGCTCAAGTAACCCGGACGGGGTGGGCGACGCTTGTTGTCCATCCCGCCTCATCAAAAAGATAAACATGTCTACCATTTCAATTGAATCCGTGACCAAGCGTTTCCCGAACGGCTTCGAGGCGCTCAAGGGCATCAGCACCGAGATCGCCGCGGGGAGTTTTACCGTGATTCTCGGGCCGAGCGGCGCCGGCAAATCGACCTTGCTGCGGCTGCTCAACGGCCTGGAGACCCCCAGCGGCGGAAGTATCCGGATTGCCGGTGAAACCCTGGGCAAGGGCAATTTGCGCAAGCTGCGCTCCAGCGTTGCCATGGTGTTCCAGCAGTTCAACCTGGTCGAGCGCCTGTCGGTGGTCACCAATGTCCTGACCGGGCGCCTGGCGCACCGGTCCTGGGTTGGCAGCGTGTTTTATCTGTTCCGCACTGAGGACATGGCGGTCGCCCAGCAAGCCCTGGCGCGCGTCGGACTCACCGACAAGGCCTGGAGCCGGGCCGACAAGCTCTCCGGCGGTCAGCAACAGCGCGTGGGCATCGCCCGCGCGCTGGCGCAGCGGCCCAAGGTCATCCTGGCCGACGAGCCGGTGGCCAGTCTCGATCCAGTCTCCAGCGAGGAGATCATGGGCTTGCTGCGTGAAATCCGCGACCGCGACGGTATCACCGTCGTCGTCAACCTGCATCAGGTGGACCTGGCCAAGCGTTTCGCCGATCGCATCATCGGCATGAACAGCGGCCGCGTGGTGTTTGACGGCCCGCCCGCCCAATTGTCGGCGCAGGCCCTGCGCACCATCTATCAACGCGAAGGTATAGAACATGACAACAGTCTCGATCTGGCGCTGGCCTACGCCTAGCGGCCTGCCGCCGCTGCCCGTCATCGCCTCACTGTGCGCGGTGCTCGGTGCGATGTGGTTGACCGCGCCGCTGGTGGAGGTGGACTTCGTCCGTCTTGCTGGCTCGCTGGGGAAAATGGCTGTTTTCGCCGGCCACTTCTTCATGGCTCCGGACTGGGCCTATCTGCCGCAATTACTGGGCAAGATGCTGGAGACCATTGAGATGACGGTGCTGGCGACGGCCATTGCGCTCGTGGTGAGCCTGCCTTTGGGCGTGCTGGCCGCACGCAATGCCACGCCGCACATTGTCGTGTACCGCCTGGTGCGGGATCTGTTGAGCTTGATGCGCGCCTTGCCGGAGCTGGTGTGGGCGCTGGTTTTTGTCTCGGCCGTGGGGCTGGGGCCGCTGCCTGGTGTGATGGCGCTGGCCCTGGTGACAGTCGGTTTCATGGGCAAGTTCTTTGCCGAAGCCATCGAGGTGGTCGATCACAAGCCGGTCGAAGGCGTGCGGGCGCACGGCGCGGGCTGGCTGCAGGTGCGCCTGTTCGCCATGCTGCCGCAGGCGCTGCCCGATTTCGTCGGCACGGTGATGTACATCCTGGACCACAACCTGCGCGCGGCCACCATTCTCGGCCTGGTCGGCGCTGGCGGCATCGGCTATGACCTGGTGATGGCGATGCGCCTGTACCAGTATGACCGCTTGATATTGATCGCGCTGGCAATTTACCTGGTGGTAACGCTGCTGGACCGCCTGTCGGACCAATTGCGCAGCCGCATCATTCACGGAGCGCGGGCATGAACAAGATCAGCAGGATACCAACGGCTGCCCCGGCGCCGCCATTTCCACCCAGGCCGCGCAACCTGTTCCCGGTGTGGCTGGCAGCAGTGCTGGCGGTGCTGTGGCTGATCGTGCACGACCTGGAGATATCGTTCGAGACGCTGGTCTACGGCGTGGCGGACATGGGCGAATATTTCAGCCGTTACCGTCAGCCCGATTTTTCGGACTTGTCTAGATATCTGGAGCTGATGGGCGTCACGCTCGCCACCGCCCTGTGGGGCACGGCATTCGCGCTGGTGGTGGGGTTTTTCCTGGCGCCGCTGGCGGCGCGCAACCTGTCGCCGCATCCGCTGGTCTACCGCCTGGTGCGCGAGGTGCTGAACTTCATGCGCGCCATGCCCGACCTGCTGCTGGCCCTGGTCTTCGTCGCCGCCCTTGGGCTGGGGCCGCTGCCCGGCGCCTTGGCGCTGGGGGTGCATACCGCCGGTTTCCTCGGCAAGTTCTTTGCCGAGAGCCTGGAGCGCGTCGACCAGGGGGTCTATGAAGGCGTTGCATCGACCGGCGCGAATTTCCCGCAACTCGTCATGTATGCCGGCTGGCCGTCGATCCTGCGCGAGGCGCTGGGCTTCACCCTCTACATCCTGGACCGCAACGTGCGCATGGCCTCGGTGCTCGGCCTGGTCGGCGCCGGCGGCATCGGACTGGCCTTGCACGACACGGTCAGAATGTTTGACTACGGCAAGTCGGGAGCGCTGATTCTCGTCATCCTGGTCACCATTTTGATCATCGACTACGCCTCGGCGTGGCTGCGCAGGCGACTGGGCTGATGAATCTGGAACGCAAAGAACCGCTATCTGAAAGCACTCCCCCATGACACTTACCTATCCCATGCCCGAGGGCATGCCGGTGCGCGCCCAATGGCCGCGTCTGTTGCTGGCTTGCCCGCCCGAGTCGGTGCGCACCCTGGCACGCCGTCTGTGCGAGCAGCACGCGGTGCAAGACGTTCAACTGCCCCAATCGGGTCTGGCCCTGCTCAAGCTGCGCGACAGCACACAGGGCGAGGCTTATTACCCTGGCGAGGTGCCGCTGGCCATTGCCCGCGTGCGCGTGACCAGCGCCGACGGCACCTTGTCCGAAGGCGCTGCGCAGTTGCTCGATGACCGCGCCAGCCTGGCACGCGCTATTGCGGTGATCGATGCCGTGCTGGCAGGCCAACTGCCTGGCCATGAAGAAGCGCTGCCGGTGCTGGCCGCCGGACTGGCGCGCCTGACCGAACAAAAAGCGCAGCGCCAGGCCTTGCTGGCGACCACGCGTGTGGATTTTTCGCTGCTGGGCACAACAGAGGAAGACGATGACGAGTGAAGTGACAGATCAAGACCTGCAAGCCTGGGGCCCGCAGCGCCAGCAAGCCGTGTTTCGCCAGTTGATGCGCGCCTTCAGTTTTCCGGGCCGCATTGAAACCCTGGCGGGCGACACCGCGCTGACGCAAACGCTGGCAACGCTGGTCGACAGCGAGGTCACGCTCGCCGACCCGCAGCAACTGATCGACATGCTGACGCGCCAGCGCCTGCAAACCCGCATGACGGCTTGCGAACGCGCACATTTCATTGTGGCCGACGGCAGCCTGCCACCGGCCTTCGAGCCCAGCCTAGGCACGCTGGAGTCGCCCGAGCTGGGCGCCACGATCTTGCTGCAAGTCGCCAAGCTGGGCGAGGGTTCGGCATGGCAGTTGAGCGGCCCCGGCATCGCCGCCAGCCAGTCGCTGGCCATCGCCGGGCTGGACCCGGCCTGGATAGAGCGCCGCCGGTGCTGGAACGAAGGTTTCCCGCTGGGCGTGGACCTGGTCCTGATCGACCGCGGCCGCGTCGTTGCCCTGCCCCGAACCACGTCCATCACATCCATCACGCCCGCCACCCGCATCCCCGCACAAGGAGACAAATAATGGGTTATGTTGCCATCAAAGGCGGCGGGCGCGCCATCGAAGGCTCGCACACCGCCGTCGAAGCCCTGCGCACGGCAGAAGGCGATGCGGGCGCGCCCTTGTCCCTGTCCGCCATCGAGCACCAGTTGCGTTTGCTGACCTCGCGTGTGGTGTCCGAGGGCGGGCTCTACCATCCGCGTCTGGCGGCACTGGCCATCAAGCAGATGCAGGGCGACACGCTGGAAGCCGCTTTTGCCCTGCGAGCCTACCGCTCGACCAAGCCGCGCCTGCTGGAGATGCCAGTGCAGGACACCTCAAAGATGCGCCTGATCCGGCGCATCTCATCGGCCTTCAAGGACATCCCCGGTGGCCAGATGCTCGGGCCAACCTATGACTACGCCTTGCGCCTGATGCGGCTGGACCTGGCCGACGAATCACCCGAGGCGTTTCGCAGCGTCGCCAGCCGCTTCATGGGGCAGCGCCCGGGGGCGGACTTGCCCGACACCTTCCCCAAAGTGCTCGATGCCTTGCGCGCCGACGGCTTGCTGCCGCCGCTGGCATCACGGCCAGCGGATGCCTTTGACATCACCCGCGAGCCGCTGGTGTTTCCGGTGCCGCGCTCGGCGGCGCTGGCCACCATGGCGCGGGCCGAAACCGGCTCGCTGCTGGCGATTGCGTACTCCAACATGCGCGGCTACGGCGACGTGCACCCGACCATTGCCGAACTGCGCGTAGGCTACCTGCCGGTGATG
>JAUXWC010000172.1 GCA_030685025.1 Rhodoferax sp. | reverse complement strand
CTCGGGCGCGCCCAGATGGTTGGGGTGCAGCCAGGCCCACTGCTCGGCCCCACCACCGCTGACGCTGCGCCACAGGTTTTTGAGGATGAAAGCGGCATCCTGGGCAAGCTGGGTGGGCGAGGATAGCTCCTGATTCGATAGCAACACACCCTCTGGCGTGTCGATCACCGCAATCGGCTGCTCCGCCAGATACAGGTACTGGCGGGTGATGCGGCCCTGGTCGTCGAGCTCGGCGCTGATCTGGCCCGCTTCGTGGTACAGGTAGTGCGTCGTTTTGCCAGCGACTGTCTTGGCTATGCGTTCGCCCCGGTGGCTGTAGCGATACTGGGCCAGGTCCCGGTTTTCCTGGCGCACCTGCACCAGGCGGCCCAGCGCGTCCCAGACGTATTCGCGTTGGCCAACGCTGTTGGGCTGGCCGTTGGCGTTGTAGCGGGCTGGCTGGCTGTTGGCGCTATCGCCCAGCCAGCGGTGGGTGTTGCGCTGGTAGGCGGCCTTGCGGGTGTGGGCGCTCAAGTCACTCTGGTCGGCCACGTTTTCCTGGCTCAGTAACCGGCGACCGGCTTGGTAGAAGTAGCGGCTGGTGTGGCTGCCTGGGCGATCCATGGCGCTGCCGGTCGTAGCAACGCTGACTGCGGGCGTCTCGCGCTTACCTGGCGTCTGCGTCGCCACGATCAGCCGGTCCTGCCCGTCGTAGGCATAACTGGCATAACTGGCGTCTCTGGCAGTGTTGGCGCTTGTTCTGTCTTGCTTGTGCAGCAGGTTGCCTTGCGCATCCCACAGCAAGCGCTGGTCGATCAGCGCTTGCGGGTCTGGCGCCAAACCCAGTGCGCCGGGTAACTTGACGCTTGCGGTGTTGACCGGCGCCGCGCCGCCTTGGGTCGGACCTGCCCCTTGGCTGGCTGGCGCCGCATGGGCGCTGCCCACGCCGAGCAGCAGGCTGATGGTGTCTTGCGTGCTGCGCCCCAGCAGGATCGGCCATGAGGCGCTGGCTGCGGTCTGCATCGGCGTCGCAGTCTCGACACGCTTGGTATTGCGGTACAGCACCCGCGCCAACACCCCCTGCTCGCTACGCTGGAAACTGGCCTGGATGCCGTTGCCCGCGGTGTAGCGGCTCAGGCCCACGATGTCGCGCTGCAAGTCCTGGACGATGGTTTGCGCGGGCGCCAGCCAACTGGCATGGCTTCTGAGCCAAGCGCTTTGCAGCGCGCTGCGCTTGAGCGCGGTGATCTGGCCCTGGCCGTTGCGCTCGTAAATGATCTGGCTGCCGTCGGGCAGGCTGGCGCTTTGCAGCGTGCCGCTGTCGTCGTGGTGGTAGCGGGTCACCGCGCGGTGCTCGCCCCCGTTGGCGGTTTTGAGGGTGACGATGCGGCTGACTCGCAAGCCGCGCGCATCGTAGGCATAGCGTTCGCTCTGGGTGGGGTGCTCCAGCGCGATCAGTTGCTGGCCCTGGTACTGCCACAGCGTGACGAGCGCTTGTTTGCTGCCGGCATCCAGGATGGTTTGGCGCTGGATGCGGCCCTGCACGTCGTGCGCGTAAGCGGCGCGGTGGCCTTGGGCGTCGCTGCTGGCGATCAAGCGGTCGGCGGCGTCGAAGCTGCGGGTGGTGCTGCCGGCATCCGGGCTGATGGTGGCCACGATGCGGCCAAAGTCGTCGCGCAACTGCCGTGCCGTGTGAGGCAACTCGGCCAAGCGCGCGGTGCTGCCCGCCTGCGTTGGGACGGTCGATGCCAGGCTGCGCACGCGCCCCAGCGCATCGGTGGCGGTCTGCAAGTCGCCCTGGGCATCGTAGGCCAAGGTGATGCTGGCGCCACTGCTGTCCGAGGCCTGGGTCAATCGGCCAAGGGAATCGTAGGCGTAGCGCTGCACCTGCGCCATGCGGTTGCTGTGCAAGCCGGTCTCGATCAGGCGGCTCTCGGTATCGAAACGGTTGTGCTCCAGCATCCCCAGCGCGCTGGCGCTCCACAACTTGCGCCCGAATGCATCGAAGCCCTGCGCGAGCTGCGGCTGGTAGTTTTGCCCGGTTGGGCTGCCGTGGCCCGACTCGGTTGGCTGCCCCAGCGCGTTGTACTGGAAGCTCTGCACCTGCGGCTGGGCCCAGCCCGGGCCGCTGCTGCTGATTTGGGTGGGCTGGCTGCGCGCATCCAGCGTGAAGCTGGTTTTGAAGCCCTGCGCGTTACGCACCGTGGCGATGCGGCCAGCGGCGTCGTAGGTCACGCTGCTCTTGAGCTTGCCGGGTTGGGTGATGACTTGCAAGTGGTTTGCCCGCTGGTCATAGTCAAAGCGTGTGATGTCGGAATCCTCGGGCGTGCCCTTGGCGCCGTTTTGCAGCGGGCCGTCGATTTCCGCCAGCACGCTGCGCCCGTTGATGAGCTGGTACTTGTAGGCGGTGCTGCGGCTGATCGGGCTTGCCCGCTCTGCCTCGGTCGTAGCCGCCTTGGCACCGGCCAGGTTCAAGGGCTGACCCTGCTCGTCCAGCGGGCTGAACCCGCTCTCCGTCACGCTCAAGGGCTGGCCGGCTGGGTTGTAGACGATACGGGTTTGATGCTCCTTGCCCGCGCCGCTGGTTGCGCCTGGTTGGCTGATGACGCTGGGCCGTGCAATCAGCGTGGGCTGCATGCCCTCACCCGCGTATTCATAGCGCACCAGCAGTTGCGGAGCTTGCGGTTTGGCCAGTCCTGCGCCTGTGGACGAAACATAGTTCACGCTGCTCACCCGCACCGCCCGCCCCAACCCATCCAGATCGGTGCGGGTGCTGCGCAGCGGCTGGCCCAACTGGTTCAGCGTGGTCTGCTCGGTCAAGCGCCCCAGGCGGTCGTAGCCGTAGCGCAGGTTGACTTCGCCGCAACTGGCACAACCGGCGCCGCGCACCTCCAGCAGGCGAAAGCTGTTGCCAACAATGGCGTGGCGGTAGCTGGTGGTCTGGCCCAGGCTGTTGGTGAGTATGGTCTTGCCGGGACTGCTGAAGTCCAGATTGACCTGCTCGATGCCGGTGCCCGCTTGGGTTTGGCCGTCTGGCCCGGTTTGCCGAGGCAGGCCCCGGGCGCTGAGGATGCCGCGGCCATTCACGTCGTAAGCCCAGGTGTTGAGGCGCTGGCTGGCTACTTTGCCCTTGGCATCCAGACTCTCCAGGCTGATGCCGGTGAGGTGGTGCGGCAAGGACGGGTTGGCTTCGCCCGCGTCGGCGCCGTAGTGGTAGCGCCGCGTGCTACCCTGCGGCGCGCTCACCGCCATCAGGTTGCCCAGGCCGGGGTGTTTGGCGTCCCCGTTGTGGTGCAGCACAAAGCGCCCCAGCGGAGTTTGAATCGCCACGATGCCCTGGAAGCCGGGGGCCTTGGGGCTGCCCCACTCCAGGCTCAGGCTGCGCCCCTGCGGGTCGGTGACTTTAAGCAACTCGCCCTTGGGGCCGTGTTGCAGGGTCACAAACTCGCCAGTGGGGGCGGTGATGGATTCGAGCTTGCCCCGGCTGTCGAAGGCCAATCTGCGGCCATTGGCCCAGAGCCAGACGAACTCTTCGCCACGCGGCGTGGCCTTGATCAGGATGCGCCCATCGGCCGGGTTGGCGCTGTGGCAGGTGCTGGGGTTGTTGGGGTCGCGGTTGAAGATCAGCTCGGTGCCATCGGCCTGGCGGATTTGCACCGTGTTGCGCACCACGAAGAGGTCGGTCTCGTAGCTCAGGCGCCAGCCGTAGCCGCTTTGGCCCAGGCTGCGCCAGGCGCTGTTGTAGTGGCGCACCAGCTCCAGCCCGAGCACGCCGGGCAGCGCGGGCATGTCCACCTCTTGCTGGTACTTGTTGCCGTTGATCACGTTGAGCGGGTTGCCCGCGCCCTGACTGGTGCCCGAGGTGTTGCCCTGGCTGGCCGGGCCGCCGCCACCACACGGCGCGCCGCCGGGGCCGGGGCCACAGGACGGCGGCGGCGTCGGTCCGGGGGTGGGGCCGGGCACGCAGCTTTGTTTGGTGGGGTCGCAGGCTGCTGGTGGCGGGAACAGGCTGGGTTGCGCGGCCATGCTGGCTGGGCTGAGCAGCGCGCTTGGCAGCAGCACGGCGGCCAGGGCGGTGCGAAGTCGATGGATGAGCGTCATGGCTGGGTCGCAGTTCAGGGGGTGGGCGTGGGCTTGGGCGCTGGGACGGGCGCCGGGGCGGGCTTCTTGTCGCACGGCGGATCAATCGGTTTGCAGCTTGGGTCGGTGGCGGGGTTGCACACTGGCGGGGGCTTGCAGGCCGGGTCGGCCGGGTCGCACGGCGGTTTGGGTTGAGAGACACACGCCGGGTCCGTCACCGGACAGGTCGGCAGCACCGGCCCCGGCAGAATCGGCCCTGGATCGACGGGTTTGCCCTCGTTGCCCGGCCCCGGCGAGGAGGCGTTGGCGTTCTCGATGGCCGGGCTTTGCATGCGCATCACGGTGTGGCTCACCACCGGGATGCGCCCAGCCTTGACCAGAGCGGCGCGAAAGGCGTCGGCGTCGTCCTTGTGCAGCACCGACAAGGCCCAGTTCATGAAGCGCCCGGCCAGCGGGATTTGTTTGCGCGGCGCGATGCCGTAGGTGATGCGCAGCTTGAGCAGGTTGGCGTCCAGCAGGGTCTGGCCGCTGGCGTTGGCCTTGGGGTCGGACTTGCAGCCGCTCACATCGACCGGGCAGGTGAGGAAGGCCAGGTTGCTGTTGGGGATGACGCGCGCAGCCAGCTTCAGTTTGTCGGCCAGCGCCGGGCTGTGGTAGTCGTCGAAGCTCTGCGTGGTGGGCGAGAGGATTTCGATGCGCGCAAACGCCGCCTCGGCGGCTGACTTGGCGTAAGAGGCGCCCAGCTCGGCGTTGCTGGTGCCGCCACCGTGGTAGCCGGTCATGGCGCGGGTGAAGGCGGCGCGGATCTTGGCCGGGTCGGCGTTGGCGGTGCTGCCGACTCGGGCCGCCTCAAACGCGGCGTAGTTGAGCTGGCCCTTGGTGTGGTAGAGCAGGCCGTACTGGATCAGGTTCATCAGCAGGAACAGCAAGGTGGGCACCACCACCACGAACTCGACCAGGGTGGCGCCGCGCTGGCGCGCTGGGCCGCGCGGGGTCATCGGCTGGGTCACAGGTTGGGTCACAGGCTGGTTCATCGACACGGTGTTTTCGCGGTGTTGCGACGGCTCAGGTGCCCGCGGCCATGAACTTCATGACGATGGGGAACATCAGGATGGCAAAGACGCAGGGGAAGATGAAGAAGATCAGCGGGAACAAGAGCTTGACGGGCGCTTCCATGGCGAGCTTTTCGGCGCGGGCAAAGCGTTCGATTCTTCGTTGCTCGGCCTGCGCGCGCAGGATCGGCCCCAGGCTCATGCCGGTGGCCTCGGCCTGGATCAGGGTGGCCACGAAGTTGCTCACGGCGGGTAGGTCCATGCGCTGGGCCAGTTCGCGCAGCGCCTCGGCGCGGGACTTGCCGGCACGCACGTCGCGCAGCAGGCGGGCGAACTCGTCCTTGAGCGCGCCGCCGGGGCCTTTGTCCACCGCTTGTTGAATCGCGCCGCTCAGGTTCAGGCCGCTCTCCACGCACAGGGTGATCAGGTCGAGCATGAAGGGCAGCGACTTCATGGTCTGACGCCGGCGCGCGTCCACCCGGTCCTTGAGCCAGATCACCGGGTAGAAGTAGCCCAGCAAGAAGCCGCCCAGGAAGGGCGTCAGACCGGCCAGCGCAAAGCTGTCGGCCAGCCACAGGCCGACGGCGCCGACGAGCGCGCCCCAGATCAGGCGAGCGGCCACGAACTGGGCCGGGTTCAAGGCGAAGTCCACCCCGGCCACGCGCAGGCGCGTGGCCAGGCTGCCCTGCCACTTGGCGCTCAGCAAGGGGCCAAGGTAGTGCGCCAGCCACTGCACCGGCCACCACAGCAGGCGAAAGCCCAGCGGTGGCGGGTCCAGCCAGATGCGGTCTTGCGCGGGCACCTGCACGGCCAGGCGCGACAGCACCCACGCCACCAGCGCGAAGGACAGGCCTACGGCGGTGGCGAAGCCGAGGATCAGCCAGGTCGGGGTTGTCATTGACGCATCGCAAGAACGGCAAAAACACCCTGTGGCCCATGCCCTCGAATTACCAACTCGGTGGCGTTGCGGCCATAAATACCGCCCGCGATTTGATCGGTCTTGAACGGTGCGGCGCCACCCACGAAGCGTCGGCTGACGGAAGAGAAGAACTTTGGCACGTCGATCGCCGCCCCTTCACTCGCGCGCAGCGGGCGAATCCTGGACTTGTCGGCTAGCAGCTTGGGCAGAGAGATTCTCAGCTCACCACCGGCCTCGTCGGAGCAGCTAACTTCGCTCGATGCAATTTCTCCAGTGCGGGTGTTCAACGTAAGCTCAATCGGGCAACTGGCCCCACCCAGATTGAAGTCACCTTGTATCTTGACTTGGTCATGTCCAAGCGGACGACCGTCTCCCGTCATCACCCCTACCGTTCCGGCGTACTTGATGGTTTCGCTGGTGCTCAACGTCACGTCGCTTCGATCAGTCAACAAACCAAAGTAGCTCGTCCACAGATTGAGATCCATTTGGGCGCTGTTGCGCAAGAGGGTGGACCCTCTGTAGTCGTCAGCCTGGACGGCGATCAGCCGGGTACCCTTGCCGTCTTGAGTGATCGGCAGCACGTTGACACTGTCTTGAGCTTCGCCGCGATAGACCCGGATTTCGTCAACCAGTGTGCTGGAGAAGGTGTAGGTCCGGCCCTTGAACTGAAGCGCGCTGGCACCCAGCACGATCTCTTGCTCCGATCCGCCATAACTCGCCCACCCTTCGGCGGCAAACCATGGTTGCGCATCGCCTGCGCGTTGCGCGAGGGCGTGACTGACCATGTTGATGCCCAACTCCTTAAACCTGACCCTGTCAGCCCCAGGATCGGCAATCAACCTCATAAGCTTATCCGCGCTCATCCTGGACGAGGTTGGCGCGTCGCAGGTTTTTTTGCCACTGACGATTTCGCACTTGGAATCAAGCGCCAGCGGCTCGGCAAAGATGCTTGACGCGCCGACCGGTGGCACCAGGCCGGCGCCGCCATCGCTCCCCCCGCCGCCGCCACCACCACACCCCGCCAGCAAGGCGCTCACCACCGAGGCCAAGACGATTTTTGTTTTCATTGATTCACTCCCATTTGATTGCTCCAGATTGATAAACATCTTGGGCAGGCTAGAAGTACAGCGCCTCGACCACCTTGCCGCCCACCAGCACGTCGCACTTGTCGGCCGACTTGCCCAGTCCGCCTTGCACCGAGCCCGCCACGATGCCCAGCACGCCCGCCTTGCCGCCCAGAACCGAGCCGAAGTAGCAACTGGCCGAGACCTCCACCCCTTGGTATTGGGTGCTCAGGTGCAGCGTTGGCGTGTACGGCGGGAACTTGCCCGACATCGCCGAGTCGGCGTTGACCGACAGTGTCAGCGCGCGCTGGCGCGTGTCGTACTCGCCGCCGAATTCGAACTTCTTGCCGGCCACTTCAACGCTCTTCTTCTGGGCGATGCGCGGCGCGGTGGTACAGGCGCCGAGCAGACTGGCGCAAACGACGGCCAGAACGGCCAGGGTGGGGCGGGTGAGGGTTGGATACATGGTGGGTTCCTTTCTTGGTAAGGGATCAAAGTTTCGGTTTCAGATCGCATGAATAAGTCAAGCCGGACTTGCCAAAGCTCCCCACCATGTTCTGGGGGTTGCCGTAGGGGTCCAGCGTCAAGTTCAGCGCGGTGCCGTCCAGACTCTGGCTCCAGTACGCCAGGCCTCCGTCGGCGGGCACGACTGCCATCTCACCTTGCAAGCCGCTGGTCAAGGAGCGGGTCTGGTCATCGAGCTTCATTTCGCCGCCCGCAACCTGGTAGGACGCATTCACCAACGAGACCGCGGCACCAATACCTTTGGTGCAGCTAACGGTTCGCCGGGGCGAATCGATGAATTTGGCCAGCGCGCCATAGAGACTGCGGGTCTTCAGGATCGCCGCCTCGGGCGCTTCGCAATTGACGCTGAGCGAGTTGTTGACAACGTAGACGCCGGTGCGCGCATCCTGCGCAGTCTCGGCCAGCATCAGGGTCAGACCGTTGGGATTGCGAGGTTCTGAAATCAAGTAGCTGACATCACGCGGCCCGCTGGCGTCAAGCGTTCTTGAAAACGCCATCGACACAGTTGGTTGCAGCACGCTGGCACTCACGCCAATCGTTTCAACCATTCCGTCGGCGCCCACCTTCACGACGGCGGGTCCGCGCTCGGCCATGGCGCCACCGGTCAGCTTGATGCAGTCGGCGCCTGTATAGGACCCCACAAACAAGGGCAGTACAGCGGCCTTGTAACTGACCGCGACTTTGGAGACCGGCGGCTCGCTCCCGGTGCCTGCCGGTGGCTCCACGCTCGATGACTCACCGCCACCGCCGCCGCCACACCCCGCCAGCAAGGCGCTCACGACCGAGGCCAAGACGATTTTTGTTTTCATTGATTCACTCCCATTTGATTACTCCAGATTGAAAAACACTTGGCCAGCCGACGCTTCGTCAACCAGCACTTCAGACATCAATGGCGACGATGCGCCGGATGATCCACACGCCAAAGAACTCCATGATCACCACGCAGCCCAGCACGCCCCAGCCCATGCGGGTGGTCCAGGCGTTCGTCCCAGCGCCGCAAGCTCAGTTTCGAACCCGCTTGATTTCCGCCGTCAATGCCTTGATGTTTTGCTCGTGCAACCCCGACAGGTACGCCAGGCGCTGCACCTCGTCGGCTGCGAGCTTGCTCCTGAGTTCGGGTGTTGCCAGGCTGTGGGTCACGCTGCGCAGCAGCACCACTTCGTTGCCCAACTCACGCTGCAAAATGGTCAGCCGATCAAGGTCACGCTCGGCTTGATCTGCGGTGGACACCCTGGCGCCGCTGGCGCCATGTGCGGGAGTTGTTGGCAGGGCGGCCGGCGGTGCCTTCACGGCTCCGCCGTTGGTGGTCTTGCCGCCCGCCAAAGGAGGCAGCGCCAGGCTCTGGTCCACCAGCGCGCCGCGATTCTGGACCATCTCGATGCCCTGGGCGCTGGTGTAGCGCCTTGCCTCGTGGCCTTGCGCCAGGCCCTGATTCGCGGCACACGCCGCACCAAACAAGAACGCACGGCCAATGCATCGGTTCAAGCGTGACGGAGGCATTGCTGAGAATCCCGGCGCCGCCTCACTTGCCTTGGTACTCGTTCAGTGACCGGCTGAGTTTGGGCGCGGCGAATTGGCTGACGAGTTCCGCCCACTTGGCTGGATCCGCCGGCCCGCCCATGTATAGCACCGCCTCACCGGCCTTGTTGCGGTAGGCCAAGATCGGCGTACCGCCTCCGAGCTTGTTCCACACCGCCTTGGTTCGGCCCAGGGCCAGCCACTCGGCTTGCGTGTGGGCAACCGGGGTTGCCGCGCCCTCTCGAAGATCAAGCTTGGCCTCGGTGAAATTGCGGGCCAGTTCGGTCTTGCTGTTGGCCCGCAGCAAGGCCACCGCCTTGCCGACCGAGGTTTGGCTCATGAAGGTCACCGGGACCCAAACAGCCGGAATTTCACCGAAAGGCCTGCCATTGACCTGCCTCTGCCACAGCTTGGCGCTGTAAGGGCAGTTGGGATCGAAGAAGACGTACAAGGAAGGTGTGGTCATGCCGTCCTGGGTGGCAATACCGCGCAGGCTGCGGATGTGTTGCCAGGTTTGTTCGGGCAGGGGTTCGGGTTTTGGCTCGCCCGTTGATTGGGCTGACGCGGTGGCTGCCACAAGCGCGAGACAGCAGGTGATCAATAGTTGGAAGAATTTTGTCATCGTGGTCGAGTGGAGTAAATCAGGCTGTCAGAAGTGGGCACATCGGGTTAGTGCGCAGGCTCTTCAATTTCAAT
Source organism: Rhodoferax sp. (assembly GCA_030685025.1). Classification (GTDB taxonomy): domain Bacteria; phylum Pseudomonadota; class Gammaproteobacteria; order Burkholderiales; family Burkholderiaceae_C; genus Rhodoferax_D. The sequence continues at coordinate 3,828 of JAUXWC010000172.1, read as the reverse complement.
TGATTATTCTTCACTATCAATAAAATAAAATGAATCGATCGAACCATCGACAGGTCCGCCGACCTTTCTATCTTGCCCCCTGACATGAATATTTCGACCCAGGGCAACGGATAAATAGCTGCTGCTGGGTGGCACCCCATAACCGCTCGATTTGTCGATGGAGGTATGTGTGATGTTGCCGCTGTCATTCAATTTATAAATAGTCAATTTATCATTATTGGCACCAACCCAGGCAATCCCATTTTTTATATCGTGGAGATTTCCTTTTCGAGTTGTTATTCCAGTAACATCATGCAATTTCTTAATCCACAGGGATTTCATTTTTTCATCGAACCGCTCGACGAAGACCTCGCGACCCACTCTATAACTAATAGCAAAACCGCGATTTCCTAGGGAAACACCAGTAGCGGCCCCACCTCGTAGTTGGATGGTGTTCCGTACTACCCCTGCCAGAGACAGTTCATACAGGTATGCGCTTGCATCGTAGTGATTGGATATAGCAAGAAATCGTCCCTGATCAAAAAGCAAACTCGAAACTTCCCCTTTCTTCTTAACTGGAAGATCAATTCTTGTTTGTTTTGAAAGGTTTTTATCAATAAATATTAATGATGCAAAATCATCACTACCAACTCCTCCGATGACATAATTTTCTGGCGTCAACATTATTTCATTAGTCACTAATGGATTATCAAAATTTGTCGTCTTCTTGACGGTCGCGAGTGAATCGTCAATTTGCGATACATGAACCTTTCCGGCATAGTCCATATATACAAGCAAAAGTCCTTTAGTCTGTAAAGACCGGTAAACGGGAGACATTATCATCGGCAAAGCAGGTAGCGTTACGTTTTTTTGTCCCGAAGAACCTCTGGCTGTAAACGATTGGATGGCTACCGAAGCATTATATGCGGAGGGTGATGATTGAATCCAATAGACAGTGTCTTTACCTAGGTAAGCCTGCGCAAACGCAGTGTCACGTACTTCTCTCTTGGCCTCAACCAGCGTGAGTTCGGCCATAGAAGTGCTGCAAAGTGCAACTGACAACAATAACAATGTCGCAATTCTTTTCGTCATCATAATATTTTCTTCATTTGCAGCACTGGCAGTACTGAGTTCTTCTTGTCTTAAATGCCGGACTCCCGGCAGCTTGCAATCCTGTATGCATGTCCTTGGCCGCGCCAATGCATTTTTTTCTCGTATTTTCATCATCGGGTTGACCAATAAAATTTATGAACGTAGTTATGTGAGCAGGAGGAATCGTCGCACAGGCAGCCAACATATCTGCGAGCAATTTGTTGTCACAAGCACTTTGATCGGTTCCTATTGAACAAGTCTGAAAACACCGATCATGTGCGGCACAGGAGTTGAAGAAACTGGAGGTGGCGCCAATCCCTCCTGGACCGTTTCCCGTAGGATTGTCCTTGTCATTGAAGATGAATACACCTGATTTCCAAAGACCCCAGACAACACTCTTGGGGGTACTACATCCATCGATGCAATAGTCACGAGACGCTCCATTTTTTTCCACAATGACAACAGGCCAATCATCCTTGCTTGGGTTGTGTTTTTGCCCAGGTACACACTGCGCCCACAGGGCGTCTGGCGGTGCTCCGCTTTGTGTCATTCCCGGACATTCAGCCTTGTAGGCAGTCCACCAGTGGAGAGCATTGATACCACTCTCGACAGTTTGAAACTTGTCATGTACTTCAGGCTTTCCTGAGAATCGATTTGCCCCACAGCACTGAGTGGATGGTTTGATCGGCTGGCCGGCGCACATGTCCCCGGCTGGGAACTTGCAGTGGTTCTTTCTTGCGTACTCTGCCTTGGCCGCGTCGTTCAGGCACATGCCAGGATTGCACACGCCGGGTAGGCCAATGCCGGGCAGCCCAGGGATGCCGGGTGGATCGGTGCAACTCGAGGTCACCCCACACTGCGCCCACAAGGCGCCACTGGCGGTCAATGCGCAAATAGCGAACAAGATTCGAATCAAGGACATGTGGGTGGGTCTCCTGGGGGACCGGGGTCAACCGGTTCTATTGCTGTACATGTCGGGTCCCCCGCCGCGCACCCGATCATGCCGCCGCCGGTATCGTCGCCAGGGGAGCCAGTAGGCGGTGGCTCGATGGGCACCGGCAGCCCGCCACCGGGTGTGCCGCCGGTACTGGCCACCACGTTGTTGCTAAAAAACGGCGACTGCATGCGCACGAAGGCTTCGCTTTGAACGGGGATGCGCCGGCCAAAGGCCGTTGGTGGCCCGCACGGGGTTGCCGTGGGCTCGTCACCGGTGGCAAACGGGTTGCGCATGCCGGTGGCTTGCAGGCCCACGTGGGTGTCGGGCGTGAGTGTGTTGACGGTGGCGTACAGAATGCGGTCGATGATGGGCACCAGCAAACGCACGCAGTAGGTCACGCGCAGGTGCAGCAAGTTGGCGTCCTGGATCGACAGCTTTGATTTGCCGCCCGCCGTGGTGCTGCGGTAGTTCAACGTGTCGTTGGGCAGCTCGGAGCCGGCGCCACCATCGAGGCGGGCGCGGCCGAAGTCGGCCAGTGCGTCGGCGCTGGGGTTGAGCACGTCCAGCGCAGCCAGTGCCGCTGATGCCTCCACTTGCGCCTTGAGCAGTGCGGCGGCGTACCCTTCTGCGCTGGCTTGCGCGGCAAACAGTGGCGCCAGACCACGCGCCAGCGCCGCGCGCATCTCGCTGGCGCTGCCGTTGTGCAGGGCACCGGCCCGGGCGGCCAGCATGGTGGCGTGGTTCAAGGTGGCGCGCGCCTGGTAGAGCAGGCCGAACTGGATGATGCCGAACACCAGCAACACCAGCGCGGGGAAGATCACCAGGAACTCGGTGGCGGATTGCCCGCGCTGTGTGTTCACTCGTCCACCCTTGCTAGAAGCTCGCGCCGGATTGCATGAACTTCATCGCGATGGGGAACATCAGCACGATGAAGGTCACCGGAAATATGAACGCCACCAGCGGGAAGATCAGTTTGACCGGTGCTTCCATGGCGAGTTTTTCCGCGATCTGGAAGCGCTCGCTGCGGCGCTGCTCGGCTTGCGCCCGGAAGGTGTTGCCCAAACTCGCGCCCATGCGCTCGGCTTGCACCACGGCGCTGACGAAGCTCGACACCTGGGGCACCCGCACCCGCTCGTCCATGCGGCGCAAGGCCTCGGAGCGTGTCAGCCCAGAGCGCAAGTCGCGCAGAACATAGCCAAACTCGTTCTTCAGCGGTCCCGCCGGGCCTTTGGACACCGCCTGTGAAATGGCGCCCGCCACGTTCAGACCAGCCTCCACCGACATGGTGAGGAAGTCGAGGTAAGTGGGTAGCGACCTGACGATGGCCTTTTGTCGCTTCTTCAGGGACTCTTTGAGCCAGATTCGAGGATAGATGTAGCCCAGCACCGCCAAGCCCAACACCCACCACCAACTGAACAAGTCCGCCGCACTCAGCACGACTGCGGTGGCCACGGTAAAGCCGGTCAAGCTGATCAGGCACAACGCGATAAACTGGGTGGCACTCATCAAATAGAGCAGACCGGACAGGCGCAATGACTCCGTAGGCCCCGCCAACAATTTGTGGGGAATCAGTTGGCAAACGTGATAGTCCACCAACCGGATCAAGGGCCACATCAAGCGCAACACTTTTGGCAGCGGATCAAGGTACTCGCGATCTTCATCGGGCACCTCTTGCTTAAGCTGAAGTTCCTACCGATTTCCAGCCCATAAGTCGCCTCTTTCTGCCCTCGTAGCTTGAGAAAGCCACCAAATGGTGGCTTTTTTGTAGCTGTAAACGTAGTCACTAAAAGTATTTGAATATTTTGAATAATGCACGATAA
>JAUXWC010000070.1 GCA_030685025.1 Rhodoferax sp. | reverse complement strand
GGCTACCTCGGTCGAGCCAACGACCCCCCACCCGGCCATCAACTGATGTGGCAAGGCTACGCCTACCTGCAAATCCTATGCATTGGATTTACCCTGGGCGCAGAAAGCCCAGGGTGAAGACATTTATGGGTAAAGGGCAGGGCTAGTCCGCTTGTGTGGGCGGCACATGCCGCTGTGGGTCCATGCCGTCATGCAGCAGGCGCAGCACGTCAATGACCGGTTGCCCTTGGACGGTACTGACTCGAAACATCACGAAGTGCCGCCCCTTGTTCCCGTTTCGGGCAACGTGAAGGGTGCGGATATGGTGTCCGATGTCGTCTCGCAGCTTGGCGCCGATGATCTCAGGCCCGGCGTGGAGCGCCGTCAACGCGGACGATAAGGTGTTGGCATAGACCCGTGCTTGGGACGATCCGAAGTTCTTCACGGTCCAACGCAGAATCTGTTGGTAATCAGCTTCTGCCGCTGCCGACAGCCGAACCGTCCAGATGCGTGTCGTCACGGCGCGTTGATCACTTCGGAACCCAGCGTGGCCAGATGCTCGCCAAGTGTGTCCGCTGAGCCAAAGCTGTGGACACGGCCCGCTGCGATGTCCGATAAACCGACTGCGGCAGCATCGCGCAGGGCAAGTAGCCGCGTTTCATCTTCAGATTGTCGGTACTCGACCAGGCGCAAGCCTTCGCGCAAAACCTCGCTGGCGTTTTGGTACCGCCCTGACGTCACGAGTTGCTCAATGAACTGTGTCTGATGGTCTGTCAAAACAACATTTCGGGTAGGCATGGAATCCGCTCCTTTGAAGCTCGGTTGTTGGCATACTATGCCACAACTGGTGACGGGCAAGCGGAAGTTGGTGCGCCTGAAAAAGCAAAAAGCCGCCCCGTTGGGAGCGGCTTTCTACAAGCGGGCAGGCGAGTTACTTGCCGCCGGGGATCTTGCCTTCCACGCCCTTGACGTAGAAGTTCAGGCCACCCAGGAACTTGTCGTCGGCCACGGCGTCTTTCTCGATCTGGACCTTGCCGGTGTTGTCGGTGATCGGGCCTTTCCAGATGGCGAACGTGCCGTCTGCCAGGCCTTTCTTCACTTCTGCCACTTTGGCCTTGGTCTCGGCAGGTATGTCTTCGGCGATGGAGACGATGTCGATGGCGCCTTCCTTCACGCCCCACCAGGTACTGCCACCGCCGGTCCACTTGCCTTCCAGCGCCTCCTTGGTGGCCTTGATGTAGTAAGGCCCCCAGTTGATCACGGCCGATGCCAGGTGGGCCTTGGGGCCGTAGGCGGTCATGTCGGAATCCCAGCCGAAGGCGCGTTTGCCCTTGGCTTCCGCCGTTTTGAGCACCGCCGGTGAGTCGGTGTTCTGGAACAACACGTCGGCGCCGCCGTTGATCAGCGAGGTGGCGGCTTCGGTTTCTTTCGGTGGATCGAACCAGCCGTTGACCCACACCACCTTGGTCTTGACCTTGGGGTTGCTGGACTGGGCGCCCAGCGTGAAGGCGTTGATGTTGCGCACCACTTCTGGGATTGGGATCGAGGCCACCACGCCCAGGGTGTTGGTCTTGGTCATCTTGCCGGCAATCACACCGGCCATGTAGGCGCCTTCATAGGTGCGGCTGTCGTAGGTGCGCATGTTCTCGCCCTGCTTGTAGCCGGTGGCGTGTTCGAACTTGACGCCCTTGTTGTCGGCCGCCACCTTGAGCATGGGCTCCATGTAGCCAAAAGTGGTGCCAAACACCAGCTTGTTGCCCTGGCCTGCCATGTCGCGCAGCACGCGTTCGGCGTCAGCGGACTCAGGCACGTTCTCGACGAAGCTGGTCACCACCTTGTCGCCGAATTCCTTCTCGATCACCTTGCGGCCGTTGTCGTGTGCAAAGGTCCAGCCACCGTCGCCGACCGGGCCAACATAGGCAAAGGCAATCTTTAGCGGCTCCGCTTTGGGCGCGGGTGCAGAGGCTGCCGGGGCGGGCTTGGGCGCTGGTTCTTCTTTTTTGCCACAGCCCACTAGCGCGGCGCTGGCCACGGCGCTGAGAGCTGCGATTTTGAGCAGCGAACGTTTTTGCAAATCGGTCATGTCAATTCCTTGCTAAGAGAGGGGGTTGCGACAGGTTGAAAAAAGGCCAATTATGGCCGCTAAGAAATCAGGCGCCAGGATAGAACGGTTTCCCGATCGAGGCCGGCATGTTGGCTCGAATCCATTGCGGGTTACGCGAGATCAAGGCCAGCACGAAGATGGTGGCGACATACGGCATCATGCCCAGGAACTGGCTGGGCACTTCCACCCCCACACCTTGCAGATGGAACTGCAGCATGGTGACGCCACCAAACAGATAGGCGCCCAACAGCACACGTGCCGGCCGCCAGGTGGCAAAGGTGGTTAGCGCCAGCGCAATCCAGCCCTTGCCGGCCACCATGCCTTCGACCCACAGCGGCGTGTACACCACCGAGATGTAGGCGCCCGCCAGGCCACACAAAGCGCCCCCGCCAACCACGGCCGCCAAACGAATGCGGCGCACCGGGTAACCCAATGCATGGGCCGACTCTGGGCTTTCGCCCACGCTGCGCAGCACCAGGCCGGCGCGGCTACGGTCCAGCCACCAGATCAGACCGATGGCGAACAACACGGTGAGGTAGACCAACGGGTGATGCCGAAACAGCGCCGGGCCCACCAGGGGAATATCGCCCAGCCAGGGGACCTGGAAGCTGGGCCGATCGGGGATCTTTTCCTGCACGTAGGCAATGCCGGCAAAGGCCGAAAAGCCGGCGCCAAACAGGCTCACCGCCAGGCCGGTGGCGTACTGGTTGGTATTGAGCCAGATCACCAGCAGACCGAACACCAGCGCAATCAGCGCGCCCGCGCCCATGCCGGCGGCAAAGCCCAGCCAGTCGCTGCCGGTGTGCACCACGGCGGCGAAGCCGGCAATCGCCGCGCACAACATCATGCCCTCGGCGCCCAGGTTGACGATGCCGGCTTTCTCGTTGATCAACAAACCCAGCGAGGCAATGGCCAGCACGGTGCCGGCGTTGAGGGTGGCGGCAATCAGCAGCGCGTAGGATTCCATCAGACTGCTTCCTTGGCGGTGGAGAGCTTCGGGGCTCTGAGTCGCAGCCGGTAGTTGACCAGGGTGTCACAGGCCAGCAGCGTAAACAGCAACAAGCCCTGGAACACCCCGGTCAGCGACTTGGGCAGGCCCAGGCGCGACTGGGCCAATTCGCCACCAATGTAGAACATGCTCATCAGGATCGCCGAGAACACCATGCCCACCGGGTGCAGGCGCCCGACAAAGGCGACGATGATGGCGGCAAAACCATAACCCGCTGGTACGTACGGTGTGAGCTGACCAATCGGACCGGCCACTTCCAGCGCACCGGCCAGGCCGGCCATGCCGCCGGAGACCAGCAGCGCCAGCCACAAGGCGCGCCGCGACGAAAAACCGGCGTAACGCGCGGCGGCCGGCGCCAGGCCACCGACTTGCTGGGCAAAACCGGCCCGCGTGCGAAACAGGAACACCCAACTCACCAGCACCGCGCCCAGGGCCAGGAAGATGCCGATGCTGACGCGTGAGCCCTCGAACAGGCGCGGAATGCGGGTTGCCAGCTCAAAGGTTTTGGACTGCGGGAAGTTGTAGCCCTGGGGGTCCTTCAAGGGACCCGCCACCAGGTAGTTGAGGACCAGCACCGCCACATACACCAGCATCAGGCTGACCAGGATCTCATTGGCGTTGAAGCGGTCGCGCAGATAGGCCGTGAGCCCGGCCCAGACCATGCCGCCGAGCACGCCGGCCAGCAGAATCGGCAGCACGATGGCGCCGCTGCTGCCCTGGTCGGCCAGCAGCGCCACGCCGCCGGCAAAGATGGCGCCGATGATGTATTGCCCCTCGGCGCCGATGTTCCACACGTTGGAGCGAAAACACACCGCCAGCCCCAGGGCGATCAGTAGCAATGGCGTGGCCTTGACGGTCAGTTCACCCAGCGCGTAGCCGCTCTTGATCGGCTCCCAGAAAAACACCCGCAGTCCGGCCACCGGGTCCTTGCCCAGGGCCAGGAATAGCAGCACACCAATGATCACGGTCAGCACCAGCGCCAGCAATGGTGAGGCATAAGCCCAGCCGCGCGAGGGCTGGGCGCGCGCTTCAAGCCGCAGCATCGGCCAACTCCTTGCCAAGGTGTGGGGGCGCTTGGGGCTCGTCCCACAGACCGCTCATCCACTCGCCGATTCGCTCGACCGTGGCGTCGGCGATCAGCAGTGAAGGCGAGAGGCGGCCGCGCGCCATCACATGCAGCCGGTCGCACACTTCGAACAGTTCTTCCAGTTCTTCGCTAACCACCAGCACGGCGCAACCGGCGTCGCGCAAGGCCAGGATCTCAGCGCGAATCTGGGCGGCGGCACCCACGTCCACGCCCCAGGTGGGTTGCGAGACGACGAAGAGTTTGGGCTTGGCGTCTATCTCGCGCCCAACAATGAACTTTTGCAGATTGCCGCCGGACAGGGAGCGCGCGGCCGCGTCCGGTCCGCCGGCCTTGACGTTGAAGCGCCGAATGATGTCTTGCGCATGGCTGCGCAACTGGCCCACCCGCACCCAGCCGCCTAGAAAGCGTGGGTGCGAGATCGACTCGTTGCGGGTCAGCAGCATGTTGTGGGCCAGGCTCAGCGTGGGCACGGCGCCACGGCCGAGCCGTTCTTCCGGCACAAAATGCAGCCCCAGCTTGCGCCGTGCACCGGGATGCAGGTTTGAAGCGTCAGCCGTGCCGATCTGGATGCTGCCGCGCGGTGCACGCACGTCCTCGCCGGACAAGGCGTACAGCAGTTCGGTCTGGCCATTGCCCGACACGCCGGCAATGCCCACCACTTCACCGGCGCGCACTGTCAGCGAGACGCCTTGCAGGTCCACGCCGAACTGGTCCTCGCGCGGCAGCGACAGTTGGCGCACATCCAGCACCGTGGCGCCAAGTTTGGGCGCCGCGTGGGTCAACTGGGGCGGCTCGGCGCCAATCATCAGGCGCGACAGCGAAGCGTTGGTCTCCTGATCAGGTTGGCACACGCCGGTGACCTTGCCGCCGCGCATCACGGTGCAGGTGTGGCACAGCGAACGAATCTCGTGGAGCTTGTGGCTGATGTACAAGATGCTGCAGCCTTCGCTGGCGAGCTTTTTCAGGACCACAAACAACTTGTCCACCGCCTGCGGCGTCAGCACGGAGGTGGGTTCGTCCAGAATCAACAGCTCGGGCCGGGTCAGTAGTGCGCGGATGATTTCCACGCGCTGCATCTCGCCAACGCTGAGGGTATGCACCGGGCGCGCGGGGTCGATGTCCAGGCCATATTCGGTGGCCTTGGCGATGATGCTCGCGGTCACGTGCTCAAGCGAGGTGCGG
>JAUXWC010000144.1 GCA_030685025.1 Rhodoferax sp. | reverse complement strand
ACGATTTTCGTCACCACGCCGGCGCCGACGGTGCGGCCACCTTCGCGGATGGCGAAACGAACGCCTTCTTCCATGGCGATCGGGTTGATCAGTTCAACCTTCATCTGGATGTTGTCGCCGGGCATGACCATTTCCTGTTCAATTTCGCAGGCGCCGGTAACGTCGGTGGTGCGGAAGTAGAACTGGGGGCGGTAGCCCTTGAAGAACGGGGTGTGACGGCCGCCTTCTTCTTTGGTGAGGATGTAGACCTCGCCTTCGAACTGGTCGTGCGGCTTGATGCTGCCGGGCTTGCAGAGCACCTGGCCGCGTTCGATGTCTTCTTTCTTGGTGCCGCGCAGCAGCAGGCCGACGTTGTCGCCTGCCTGGCCCTGGTCGAGCAGTTTGCGGAACATTTCTACGCCGGTGACGATGGTCTTGGCGGTGTCGCGAATGCCGACGATTTCGACTTCTTCGCCCACTTTGACGACGCCACGCTCGATACGGCCGGTGGCGACGGTGCCGCGGCCGGAGATGGAGAAGACGTCTTCAACGGGGAGGAGGAAGGGTTTGTCGACTTCGCGCTCGGGTTCGGGGATCCAGGTGTCGAGGGCGTTGTAGAGGTTTTCGAGCTTGGCAATCCACTCGGGGTCTCCAGAGATGGCTTTGGTGGCCGAGCCCTGGATGACGGGGGTGTTGTCGGCATCAAAGCCGTATTTGCCGAGCAGTTCACGCACTTCCATCTCGACGAGTTCAAGCAGTTCGACGTCGTCGATGAGGTCGCACTTGTTGAGCCAGACGACGATCTTGGGGACGTTGACCTGTTTGGCCAGCAGCACGTGTTCGCGGGTCTGCGGCATGGGGCCGTCAGTGGCGGACACCACGAGGATGGCGCCGTCCATCTGGGCGGCTCCGGTGATCATGTTCTTGACGTAGTCGGCGTGGCCGGGGCAGTCCACGTGGGCGTAGTGACGGTTGTCGGTCTCGTATTCCACGTGGCTGGTGGCAATGGTCAGAATCTTGGTGGAGTCGCGACGACCCTGTGATTCAGAGGCCTTGGCCACTTCGTCATATGCAACGTATTTGGTGTTGCCGTACTTGTCAGCACTGATCTTGGTCAGCGCCGCCGTGGTGGTGGTCTTGCCATGGTCAACGTGACCAATCGTTCCAACGTTCACGTGCGGCTTCGTACGCTCAAACTTTTCCTTTGCCAT
>JAUXWC010000066.1 GCA_030685025.1 Rhodoferax sp. | reverse complement strand
CTCTGACCCGACTTTGACAGTTACAAGTGACACGCCCTCGTAAGCCCGCGCAGCGCAACGGCTTTTCGGCCCCACGCCGAAGGGCTGTGTATCTATGGGGTTTGCCCGTGTCAGGCGAGCTGAAGAACGGCTGGCGGAGGCTTGATCTGCAAGGATTTCAAGCACTTAGACGCGTCCACGGTCGGGTCGGTAACCTGCCAGACGGTGCCGTGAGGGCTGGACAATTGCGCCAGCTGGATGCGCCGCAGTTGGTCCGAGACGTTGCGCCAGGTGTCGTTACAGGCGTGCTCCACGGTGCGCTCCAAAAGCAGCGACAGCACCGTGATCGCCACGTGTGCATGGATGCGGTGCGGCGCCCAATGGAAGACCGGGCGCATGTCCAGCGTGCTCTTCATGTCGCGCCAGGCTTGCTCGACGCGCATCAGTTGCTTGTAGCCCAGCGCCATGTCCTCGGCGCTGAGCGTGTCGTCGTTGCCGTGGACGATGAACTTGCCGTCGTAGTGCTCGGCGGCCTTGATCGCCTTGGCGTCGAGTTCCAGACCCTTGGCGCCGAGCTTGAGGTACTTGCCGTAGCGCCGGCTGGTGCGCAACTCGGCCACACGCTTGCTCTGCACGTCCTGGGTGGCGTCGCCCATGGCGGCCAGCTCCGCTTGGACCTCGCGCAGCAGGTACTGGCGATGCGCCTGCTGGCGCGCGGCCTCCTCGGGGTTGAAGCACAGCACGTAGCGCAGGCGCCGCTCGCCGTCCCCGATCACGACCTCCTTGATCTGCAGCCGCTGGGTGACGCTGCGGTAGCGACCCGCGCGCGCCAGCACCTGCTCGGTCAGTGCGTCGCCGCGACGCAGCGGCATGCACATGAGGTACTTGCCGCCGCCGGCGGCCAAGGCCTTGAAGTTCGCCGCCGAGACCATGCCCGCGTCGCCGACAAACAGGCAGCGCGTGAGCTGCCAGTCGCGCAAATCGCGCTTGACCTGCGCCACCGTGCTCACGTCCACGGTGTTGCCGGGGAACACCCAGTGGCGCACCGGGAAGCCCTCGCGCGTGACCGCCAGGCCCACGACAATCTGCGGCGCGTCGCTGCGGCCGTTCTTGGACAGCCCGTGCTTGCGCGGCGCCTTGTACGGCTTGCCCCCGGCGGCCAGACTGCCGTGCATGATGTCGTCTTCGCCCGCGCCACGGTCGGGCTGATCGATCTCGAAGTGCAGCGACGTGGTGTCGTAGAACAGCACCTCCACGTCCAGGTTCAGCAGATCGGCCACGCGGTGGAAGATCTCGCGCTCGATGGGTTCCTTGTTGGCCTCCAGGAAGTCCATCGCGCGGTACAGGTGCTGCAGCGACAGGCCCTGCGTGCCCGGGATGTGCACCTCCTCCTTGAGCCACTGTTCCCAGCAGTACAGCTTGGAGCACGGCGCGCAGGCCCGGTTGGCCACCATCGCGAACAGCGCGCGCTCCACGTCAAAACCCAGGCGGCGCGACTGGGCCTGCGCGGCAAGGACCTTGTCGATGCCCAGGCGGCGCCACAGCGCATCGAGCACGTAGACCTCGCCGTAGGGCCAGGCGCACACCAGACGCAGGTCGCCGCCGCTGGCGCCGACGATCTCCTCGGGCGAGCAGCGGCGCAGGATGCTGGCGGCCAACTTGCGAAGCCGTTCGGTGACGGCCGGGTCGTCCGCACGGCCGCAGTTGAAGACAACTCGAGTCTCCGAGCGGCGCCGCTCGGGTACCCACTCGTTCTCGGCCAACTGCAGGTACGACACCGTGCTGCCGTCGGCTCGCCGCTGCTTGGATTCGCGCAAGTACATGTGCCCAATGCTAGACACGAAAATAGCGACAAATCAAGGCCTCGGAGCCGATCCGTGTATCTAGGCGTTTGGCGCGAAATGGACCGCCTGGGCCAATGCAAATCAACCACTTACGCGACCTCGACACGCCAGAACCGAGGCTTTGTGCCTTG
>JAUXWC010000136.1 GCA_030685025.1 Rhodoferax sp. | reverse complement strand
GGGTTGGCAGATTGTGTGGACCGATGCGCCAGAGGTGAAACCGGGACAACGGGTCAGCAAGAAGAGGCTGCCACCGCCGGTGCAGGCGTTGGGGTTTGAATTGGATGAGCTGCGAGAGGCGCGCTTGGCGCCGATCGTCAGTTTCAAGGGTCGGGGCGCAGCGGGTGCAGCCGACCTGGGCAGTGATTGAAACAGGAGAGTCATGGCATGAATCGCGAAATGTTAATGTTGGTCGAAGCCATTTCACGTGAGAAGAACGTCGAACGTGATGTGGTGTTCGGTGCCGTCGAGGCCGCCTTGGCGCAGGCTACCAAGAAGATATTTCCTGGTGACGTCGACATCCGCGTGGCGGTCGACCGTGACAGCGGCAACTACGAGACTTTCCGTCGCTGGCACGTCGTGCCTGATGAGGCCGGCCTGCAACTGCCCGACCAGGAAATTCTGCTGTTTGAAGCCAAAGAGCAGATCGACGACATCGAGGTTGACGAGTACATTGAAGAAACCGTGGAGTCGCTTCCCATTGGACGAATCGGTGCCATGGCGGCCAAGCAAGTCATCTTGCAGAAGATTCGCGATGCCGAGCGCGAAATGCTGCTTAACGACTTCATGTCGCGCGGCGACAAAATCTTCGTTGGCACCGTCAAGCGCATGGACAAGGGCGACATCGTTGTCGAAAGCGGTCGCGTTGAAGGGCGCTTGCGCCGCGGCGAGATGATTCCCAAGGAGAACTTGCGATCCGGGGACCGCGTTCGCGCCATGATCATGGAGGTGGATCTGACGTTGCGGGGTGCGCCGATTGTCTTGTCTCGTTCGGCACCGGAATTCATGGTGGAGCTGTTCCGCCAGGAGGTGCCCGAGATCGAGCAGGGTCTTCTGGAGATCAAGTCCTGCGCTCGTGACCCTGGGTCGCGTGCCAAGATCGCCGTCCTGTCCCATGACAAGCGAATTGACCCGATTGGTACCTGCGTCGGTGTGCGCGGCACCCGTGTCAATGGTGTGACCAACGAGTTGGCAGGTGAACGCGTTGACATTGTGTTGTGGAGCGAAGACCCGGCGCAGTTCGTGATTGGTGCCCTGGCGCCAGCCAACGTCAGTTCCATCGTGGTCGATGAGGAGCGTCATGCCATGGATGTGGTGGTGGACGAGGAGAATCTGGCTATCGCCATCGGTCGGGGTGGGCAAAATGTGCGCCTGGCGTCGGAGCTGACGGGTTGGAAGATCAACATCCTGGATGCCGCGGAGTCAGCGCAAAAGCAGGCGTCTGAAACCGATGTCAGCCGCAAGCTGTTCATGGAAAAGCTGGATGTGGATGAAGAAATCGCTGATCTTCTGATTGCCGAAGGCTTTACCAGCCTGGAGCAGGTGGCCTACGTGCCGCAAGAGGAAATGCTGGAGATCGAGAGCTTTGACGAGGACACGGTTCATGAGTTGCGCACGCGCGCCAAAGATGCGCTGCTGACCATGGAGATCGCACACGAAGAGAGTGTTGAGGAGGTCTCGCAGGACCTGCGTGACCTGGAAGGCTTGACGACTGACTTGATCGGCAAACTCGCGGATGGTGGTATCCACACCCGTGACGATTTGGCCGATCTGGCCGTCGACGAACTCACGGAAATCACTGGCCAGTCGGCGGACGACGCCAAGACCCTGATCATGAAAGCGCGCGAGCATTGGTTTGCCAATGAAGCCGCTTCCCAAGCGTGAAGCCAATGTCATGAAAATATAGTTTCAGTGATGGTCAGCAATTGCCCGCCGGGTTTGTTGTGCCGAACTAAAGGTTACCTAAGAAATGTCCAGTACGACCGTCGCCGAGTTTGCAAGTGAACTCAAGAAATCCACCGAAACGCTGCTTGAACAGTTGAAGTCCGCCGGCGTGGCCAAAGCGGCCGCCTCGGACAAGTTGACGGACGCTGACAAGCAGCGCCTGCTGAGCTTTTTGCAGGCCAGTCATGGCACCGCCAGTGCGGAGCGCAAGAAGATCACGCTAGTCAAGAAGTCGACCAGCGAGATCAAGCAGGCCGACTCGACCGGCAAGGCGCGCACCATTCAGGTCGAAGTGCGCAAGAAACGAACATTTGTTCGCCGGGAAGAGGGCGCGGACCTACCGACCGACCAGGCCGAGCTCGAAACCGCGCAGGCGGTGGAAGCTGCCCCCTCGATTGACCATGCCGAACTGGCTCGTCGCGAGGAGGAAGCACGCCGCCAGGCGGAGTTGATTCGCCGGCAGGAAGACGAACTGGCTTTGCGTCGGCGGGAGCGCGAAGAGCGCGAGGCGCGAGCCCGTGAGGCGGCCGAACTGGCGGCCAGCCAGGCGGTTGAGCAGCAGGCCAAGGAAGCTGCGGCTGAACCCGCGCTGACATCTGAACCTGAAGCCGAAGGTGCAGTCGCTGACAAAGCGGCTCGTCACGCCGCCCAGGCGGCTGAAAAAGTGCAGGCGCTGGAGAAGGCACAGGCCGTGGCGCGCGTGCAAGCTGCTGCGGACTCCAAGGCCAAGGCCGATGAAGAGCTCGCTCGAGCGGCTGATTTAGGTGAGCGCCGTCGCAAGGCGGAGGCTGAAGCAGCCGCCATTCGTACCATGATGTCGGCACCGGCCAAGAAACCGATGCTGGCCAAGAAACCGGAAGAGCTCAAACCAGTCGCCAAAGCCGTTGGCGCCGATGGCGCCAAAGCGGGCATGAAGGGCACGTTGCACAAGCCAGCGGTCGGTTCCGGCGCGGCCAAGCCGGCCAGGCCTGGACCGGCTGGCACTGCGGCCGCGGCGCCAGGTGGGGCGGGCAAGGAAGTCAAGTCCGCCAAGCTCTCCAGTAGCTGGGCTGGCGACCCTGCCAAGAAGAAGGCAATTCCGACCCGTGGCGATACCGGTGCAGGCGCCGGGCGCGGCAGCAACTGGCGGGCTGGTCCGCGCGGCCGCCGTAGCAGCAACGACCGTGATCAGCAGCACCATATGCCAAGCGTGCCGGTCGAGACGCGCGTGCTCGAAGTTCATGTGCCCGAGACCATCACGGTGGCCGAGTTGGCGCACAAGATGGCCGTCAAGGCGTCCGAGGTGATCAAGCATTTGATGAAGCTGGGCCAGATGGTCACCATCAACCAGCCGCTGGATCAAGACACGGCGATGATCCTGGTCGAGGAAATGGGCCACAAGGCCATTGTGGCGGCGCTCGATGATCCCGAGGCATTTACCGATGACGAAGTCGGGCTGCAGCAGTCCGAGTCGTTGCCGCGCGCTCCAGTGGTCACGGTCATGGGCCACGTGGACCATGGCAAGACATCATTGCTGGACTACATTCGGCGTGCCAAGGTGGCGTCGGGCGAAGCCGGCGGCATTACGCAGCACATTGGCGCCTACCACGTCGAAACGCCTCGCGGCATGGTGTCCTTCCTGGATACCCCTGGCCACGAAGCATTTACCGCAATGCGCGCCCGTGGCGCCAAGGCCACCGACATCGTGATTCTGGTGGTAGCCGCCGACGACGGCGTGATGCCGCAGACCAAGGAAGCGATCAAGCATGCGAAAGCGGCTGGGGTGCCCATCGTCGTGGCAATCAACAAGATCGACAAGCCCGATGCCAACCCCGAGCGTGTCAAGAACGAGCTGGTCGTGGAGGAAGTGATTCCCGAGGAATTCGGCGGAAGCTCGCCCTTCGTGTCGGTGTCAGCCAAGACTGGCCAGGGCATAGATGAGTTGCTTGAACAGGTGTTGCTGCAAGCTGAAGTGCTGGAACTGCGTGCGCCGGTCGACGCCATGGCCAAGGGCCTGGTTATTGAAGCCAAGCTGGACAAGGGCCGCGGCCCAGTGGCCACGGTGCTGGTGCAGACCGGTACGCTCAAGGCGGGCGACGTGGTGTTGGCGGGTTCAACCTACGGACGTGTGCGCGCCATGCTTGATGAGAACGGCAAGCCGATCAAAGCAGCAGGACCATCGATTCCGGTCGAAATCCAGGGTCTGACCGAAGTGCCACAAGCGGGCGACGAATTCATGGTGTTGGCCGACGAACGTCGGGCACGCGAGATTGCCACCTACCGGGCTGGCAAGTTCCGCAACACCAAGCTGGCCAAGCAGCAGGCAGCGAAGTTGGAGAACATGTTCACCGACATGACGGCCGGCGAAGTCAAGATGGTGCCCATCATTGTCAAGGCCGACGTACAGGGCTCGCAGGAAGCGCTTGCGCAGTCTCTGCTCAAGCTCTCGACCGATGAAGTCAAAGTGCAGTTGGTCTACACGGCAGTGGGTGCAATCAGCGAGTCCGACGTAAACCTGGCGATTGCTTCGAAGGCGGTGATTATCGGCTTCAACACCCGAGCCGATGCGGGCGCCCGCAAGCTCGCCGAGAACAATGGCGTGGACATTCGCTACTACGACATTATTTATGACGCGGTGGATGAATTGAAGCTGGCCATGTCGGGCATGCTGACGCCGGACAAGAAGGAAGAAGTCATCGGCACTGCCGAGATCCGTCAGATCTTCAAGGTGTCCAAGATCGGCTCGATCGCCGGCTGTATGGTCACCTCTGGATTGGTTCGTCGTACCGCGCGCCTTCGCCTGTTGCGCAACAACATGGTCATCTACACGGGAGAGCTCGATTCGCTCAAACGTTTCAAGGACGATGTCAAGGAAGTGCGCGAGGGCTTTGATTGCGGCTTGAACATCAAGAACTACAACGACATCCAGGAAGGCGATGTGCTGGAGTTCTTCGAGATCCGCGAAATCGCAAGAACGCTTTGATCGCCATTTGACAAGCAAGCTCTGGCCGTGCGCAAGAAGTCCTCAACCCCCAACCGCAGCTTCAAGGTGGCCGATCAGATCCAGCGTGATCTGACGGAGCTGATCGCCCGCGAGCTCAAGGATCCTCGGGTCGGGATGGTGACGCTGTCGGGTGTCGAGGTGACACCGGACTACGCGCACGCAAAGGTGTTCTTCAGCGTGCTGCAGGGCAACCCGGAAGAGTGTTCCCAAGGCCTCAATCAGGCGGCTGGATTCTTGCGCGCGGGCTTGTTCAAGCGCTTGCACATTCACACGGTGCCCACCTTGCACTTTGTGTTTGACCGCACTACCGAACGTGCCGCCGACATGAACGCCCTGATCGCGCGCGCTGTCTCGTCTCGCGCCAAAGAGGACTGAAGCCCATGAACGCGCCACGTGCACGGGTTGCCAGGCGCCCCGTGCATGGGGTGCTGTTGCTGGACAAGCCTTTGGGCCTGTCGAGCAACGACGCACTTCAAAAAGCCAAGTGGCTGCTTCGCGCCGAGAAGGCGGGGCATACCGGCACGCTTGACCCCTTGGCCACCGGGGTCCTGCCGCTTTGTTTTGGGGCGGCTACCAAGTTCAGCCAGTTGCAACTGGATGCCGACAAGTGTTACGAGGCCGTCGTTCGGCTTGGTTTGAAGACCAGCACGGGTGATGCCGAGGGCGAGGTCATCAATGAACGCCCGGTGCACGTGACGCCACAAGAGGTGGCCGCCGCCGTGCGACGGCTGACCGGCGTGGTGACGCAAACGCCGCCGATGTACAGCGCGCTCAAGAAGGACGGCAAGGCCCTGTATGAATACGCGCGCGCCGGCATTGAAGTCGAGCGGGCTGCCCGTGAAGTGACCATCCGTGAGTTTGTCGTTGACTTGAGTCTTCTGGAATCCGCCGAGCCCGCCATCAAGATCAGAGTTACCTGCAGCAAGGGCACCTACATTCGCACGTTAGGAGAAGACCTGGGCGAATTGCTCGGCTGTGGCGGGCATCTGACGGCTTTGCGCCGCACCGCGACGGGCAGTTTTGACTTGAGTCGGTCAGTGTCCCTGCCCACGCTGGAAGCCATGACGGAGACCCAGCGCATGGCTTGTCTTCTGCCTGTTGACGCCCTGCTGGTAGAGCACCAGGTGGTTCACCTGGACGTGCCCAACTCGCAGCGTTTCCTGAGTGGGTTGCGTCGGCGCGGCGCCTGGGCCGATGCACCCCAAGTGGCGGTGTATGCCGAGGCGCCTTTGGCCCTGTTGGGCAGTGCCCGCGTGCTCGGCGGCGAATTGATCCCGGATCGTTTGCTCAACCCACTTGAAATCAAACAATTGCATGTGCAGTGGCAAGCCACTGGCGCAGAGCCTTTTTTAAACCTGGCGGGACAGACCGCAGCGGCTTCGCCGCCAGCACTGTCTTCAACACTCTGAGGAAACCATGAGCACCAATCAAATCCGCAACATTGCCATCATCGCCCACGTCGATCATGGCAAGACCACCATGGTTGACCAATTGCTGCGCCAGTCGGGCACCTTTGCCCAGCACGAGAAGATTGTCGACACCGTGATGGACAACAACGCCATCGAGAAAGAGCGCGGCATCACCATTCTGGCCAAGAACTGCGCCGTGACATGGGAAGGCACGCACATCAACATCGTCGATACGCCCGGCCACGCTGACTTCGGTGGCGAAGTGGAGCGGGCATTGAGCATGGTGGACGGCGTGGTGCTGCTGATCGACGCCCAGGAAGGTCCGATGCCGCAAACTCGCTTTGTGACCAAGAAAGCGCTAGCACTGGGCTTGAAGCCCATCCTGGTTGTGAACAAAGTGGACAAGCCCGGTTCGCGCCCCGACTGGGTGGTCAATGCTGCCTTCGATCTGTTCGACAAGCTCGGCGCGACCGATGAGCAGTTGGATTTTCCGGTGGTCTATGCCTCGGGCATCAACGGCTGGTCGTCGATGGAAGAGGGCGCGCAGGGCGAACAGTGGGGCCCCGACATGTCGGCCCTGTTTAATACCATCCTCCAACATGTGCCGCACCAGCAGGGAGACCCTGATGCGCCATTGCAACTGCAAATTTCCGCGCTCGACTTCTCCACTTTTGTCGGCCGGATTGGGGTCGGCCGCATCAGCCAGGGCACGATCAAGCCCATGATGGACGTGGTGGTCATGGAAGGTCTCGATGGCAAGCCGATCAAAGGCCGTATCAACCAGGTGCTGACCTTTCAGGGCCTGGAACGTGTGCAGGCCGCAGAAGCGGGCCCTGGCGAAATCGTGCTGATCAATGGTCTGACGGACATCGGCATTGGTGTCACCATCACCGACCCGGTCAGTCCGGCGCCATTGCCCATGCTCAAGGTGGACGAGCCGACCCTGACCATGAACTTCTGCGTCAATACCAGTCCGTTAGCCGGGCGAGAAGGCAAGTACGTCACCAGTCGGCAAATTTGGGACCGCCTGCAAAAGGAACTGCAGCATAACGTGGCTCTGCGGGTCAAGGAAACCGACGAAGAAGGTATCTTTGAAGTGATGGGCCGTGGCGAACTGCACTTAACGATTTTGCTGGAGAATATGCGCCGCGAAGGCTTTGAGATGGCCGTTAGCAAGCCGCGTGTCGTCTTCAAGGAGGTGAATGGCGAAAAACACGAGCCGATCGAAATGGTGACCGCCGACATCGAAGACCAACACCAGGGTGGTGTGATGCAGGCCTTGGGCGAACGCAAGGGGGACTTGGTCAATATGGAGCCAGACGGCCGTGGTCGGGTGCGCCTGGAATACCGCATCCCGGCGCGTGGCCTGATTGGCTTCACCAACGAGTTCATGAATCTGACGCGTGGCTCTGGCCTCATCTCCAACATTTTCGACAGCTACGAGCCGTATAAGGGGGAGATCGGCGGGCGCAAGAACGGCGTGCTGATTTCCATGGACGCCGGCGAAATTTTTACCTATGCGTTGGGCAAGCTGGATGATCGTGGCCGCATGTTTGTGCGGGCCAACGATCCGGTATACGAGGGCATGATTGTCGGGATTCACAGCCGCGAAAACGACCTCGTGGTTAACGCCACGCGCACCAAGCAGTTGACCAACTTCCGCGTCTCGGGCAAGGAAGACGCCATCAAGATCACGCCGCCGATCGAACTCACATTGGAGTATGGGGTCGAGTTCATCGAGGACGACGAGCTGGTCGAAATCACGCCTAAGTCGGTTCGTCTGCGCAAGCGTTTCCTCACGGAAGGTGAACGTAAGCGCGCCGGACGCTAATCCTGATACCTTGCGGGACAGACCGTGGCGACACGCAGTGCGCGAGCTCTGTCCTCAACCGTTCAAGAACTGCGGGACAGACCGCAGCCACACGGAGTGGGCCAGCTCTGTCCTCGACTGATTGGGATGTGTTCGTGCATTTGACTCACAACCGTGCCGTCTTGCTGATGGTTGCGGTGGCCCTAATGTGGTCCACTGCGGGCGTGGTCACGCGCCAGCTTGAGTCTGCCCGGAGCTTTGAGATCACCTTCTGGCGGGCGCTGTTCACGGCCTTGTCGCTGCTGGTGATCCTGCCGTTCTTCCAGGGTCGCGCGGTGTTCCGTAAAGTCGCCCAGGGCGGGCGGGCGTTTTGGATTTCGGGTGTGTGCTGGAGCGTCATGTTCACCGCGTTCATGGTGGCGCTGACTTTGACCAGCGTGGCCAATGTTCTGGTGACCATGTCGATTGGGCCGTTGTTGACGGCGTTGGTGGCGCGCATCTTCATTGGCCACCGGCTACCGCTGCGCACTGGGGTCGCCATTGTGGTGGCCGGGGCGGGCATTGTTTACATGTACGCTGCACAGCTCTCGGAGGTGTCGCTGCTCGGGACCCTGGTTACCCTGTGCGTGCCCTTGGCAGGGGCTGTCAACTGGACGCTGACCCAGCACTCGCATGCACAGGGACACGATGTCGACCTGATCCCGGCGGTGTTGGTTGGTGCCGTGATTTCCGCGCTGGCCACCTTGCCACTGGCCTACCCGTTTTCAGCCACGGGACATGACTTGACGCTGCTGGCCTTCCTTGGTGTTGGGCAACTCGCCGTGCCCTGCGTGCTGTCAGTCATTTGTGCACGCGTGCTCAAGGCGCCCGAGATCTCCCTGCTGGCCCTGCTGGAGGTTGTGTTCGGCATCCTGCTGGCATGGGTGGGTGCGGGTGAGGTGCCGGCACGATCCGTATTGGCGGGTGGCGCGCTAGTGATCGGGGCTCTGGTGGTCAACGAAATGATTGGCTGGAGGCAGCGGCAATGAGTCGCGAACGGTCGCACGGCGAGGCTATCGGTTGCGGTCCTTCATGGCGCGCTCGACCTCGCGCTTGCCTTCACGGTCCTTGATGGTGTCGCGTTTGTCGTGCTCGGCCTTGCCCTTGGCCAGCGCGATGTCAATCTTTACCTTGCCGGCCTTCCAATGCAGGTTGAGTGGCACCAGGGTGTAGCCCTTTTGTTCCACCTTGCCTATCAGGCGTTTGATTTCCTCCTTGTGCATCAGCAACTTCTTGGTGCGCACCTTGTCGGGGCTGATATGGGTCGACGCGGTATTGAGCGGATTGATTTGCAGACCGATCACAAACAGCTCACCATTGCGAATCACCACGTAGCCATCGGTGAGTTGAACTTTGCCTTCGCGCAGCGACTTGACTTCCCAGCCTTCGAGCACCAGACCGGCTTCGAATCGCTCCTCAAAGAAGTAGTTGTAGGCGGCCTTCTTGTTGTCGGCGATGCGGGCGGCGGTATGAGGTTTTTTGGCCATAAGATGAGTCTGGGGTTGCAAGGCGTGCGTACAAGGCTTGTCTACAATCCCGCGCAGGCCCCCATTCTATGAAAACCGTTCACAAGTCCGTCCTGATCTGGTACAGCCCGCAAGAAATGTTTGCTTTGGTGACGGCGTTTGATCAATATCCGACCTTCTTGCCGTGGTGCGACCACGCCAAACTGATCGAGACGCACGATGACGGGGTCACGGCCGAGCTTGGGATTTCATTCAGCGGCATTCGCCAGACCTTCACCACCCGCAATCAGCTCACGCCTGACCGGCAAGTCGCGATGAAGCTGGTGGACGGTCCCTTCAGCCGACTCGATGGGGAGTGGAATTTCTTCACTCTGGGAGACGGCTCACAGCGCGCCTGCAAAGTCGAGTTGACGCTCAACTATGGTTTCGGAAATGCGGCCCTTGGAAAACTGGTGGGGCCGGTATTTGACAAGATCGCCGCCAGTCTGGTGGATGCGTTCGTCAAGCGCGCTGCCAACGTGTATGGCGAGTGAGCAGGGTATGCACGTCACGGTGGTCTACTCGCCTGGTGTGGGGGAGATGATTGAGAGGCCGCTTGAAGTGCCGCCGGGATGCACTTTGAACGACGCTCTGCGGGCAAGTGGCTTGCTGATTCGATGGCCCGAACTCGCGAGCGCCGACACGTCGACCGGGGTCTGGGGACGCTTGGTTGGCCTCGATCAATGCCTGCAAGAGGGCGATCGCGTGGAGGTCTACCGTTCCCTCGATGTCGATCCGAAGGTGTCCCGGCGCGAACGGTTTGCCAAGCAGGGTGTTCGCGCCGCCGGTTTGTTTGCCCGCCCCTGTACAGCGCCCAAACCGGCAAAGTAGACCGGCTACTGGCAATCAGAGTCGATCACAGCCTGGATTCGTTTTGACTCGGCGGCGCGGGCCGATTCATCCAACACCTCGCGTTCACCTTTTTCGTTGGTACGCGCGATGCGGATACCGGATTCATAGGTTGCCTTGGCCTGCTTGGCGCGGGCGCAGTTCTCAATCTTGGCCTTCGTGACTTGTTCTTCTTCGGCTCTCTTCTTGGCAAGTTCTGCCTGGGCTGCCTTCTTCTTCTTGTCTTCGAGTGCCTTGTCAACGCCACTGCCCTTTGGCCCGCTCGCTCCAGCCAAAGGCGCCGATGCCGCGGCCGAAGGTTGATCGGCCCCATCGGCAACAATGGGCGCAATGGCTGCTGGCATGGTGGTTCGCCCAGCGGGTTGCTTCAGGATGTTCTTGGGGGGGATGTCGCTTGGCGGTGGGCGGTCGCTGAACACTTTGCGACCATCCTTGTCAACCCATTGCCATTGGGCCAACAGGGAGGTTGAAACTGTGCAGGCCACAAGGACCAGCGCCGCTTGGATGAGTCGAATGGCGTTCATGGTAGGAGTTTAGCGCGCTGACGACCGAAATCGGCCAACGCGGTGCCATTTGGCGGGCGGACGGGTCCGTTTATCGCGGCAACGCGCCATCCAGTCGGCTGCAGAGGCGCGAGTACAATCGACTTTTTGGAGCTTTGACATGCGCCTGCTCGGAAAAGCGCTCACCTTCGACGATGTTTTGTTGGTGCCAGCGTTCTCCCAAGTCCTTCCCAAGGACACCTCCCTCGCCACCCGTTTCTCCCGCAATATCGATCTGAATCTGCCGCTGGTGTCCGCCGCGATGGACACGGTCACGGAGGCGCGCCTGGCCATTGCCATTGCCCAGGAAGGCGGCATTGGCATCGTTCACAAGAACCTGACACCCAAACAACAAGCGGCTGAGGTCGCGAGGGTCAAGCGCTACGAGTCGGGTGTGTTGCGCGATCCGGTGGTGATCACCCCGAGCTTCACGGTGCGCCAGGTGATCGATCTGTCGGCGGAACTAGGCGTTTCGGGATTTCCAGTTTGCGATGGTGGCAAAGTGGTGGGCATTGTGACTGGGCGCGACCTGCGCTTTGAGACCCGTTATGACCTGCCCGTGAGCCAGATCATGACGCCGCGCGAGAGGCTGGTGACGGTGCCCGATGGCACGACGCTGGTCGAGGCAAAGGCTTTGCTCAACAAGTACAAACTCGAGCGGCTGTTGGTGGTGAACGACGACTTCGAGCTAAAGGGCTTGATAACGGTCAAAGACATCACCAAACAGACCAGTTTCCCGAACGCCGCGCGCGACGCCTTTGGCAAGCTGCGGGTTGGCGCGGCGGTTGGCGTGGGGGAGGGCACCGAGGAGCGCGTTGAGGCGCTGGTACGTGCCGGCGTTGATGCCATCGTCGTTGACACCGCTCACGGCCACAGCAAAGGCGTGATTGATCGGGTGCGTTGGGTCAAGCAGAACTACCCCAACGTTGATGTGGTGGGTGGCAACATCGCCACCGGCGCGGCAGCCCTGGCACTGGTGGCGGCGGGAGCAGACGCGGTCAAGGTCGGCATCGGTCCGGGCTCCATCTGCACCACCCGCATTGTGGCGGGCGTCGGCGTGCCGCAAGTGATGGCCATTGACAGTGTGGCCACGGCGCTCAAAGGCACGGGAGTACCCTTGATCGGGGACGGCGGCATTCGTTACAGCGGTGACATCGCCAAGGCCATCGCGGCTGGCGCCAGCACGGTGATGATGGGTGGCATGTTTGCCGGCACCGAGGAGGCTCCGGGTGAGGTGATTCTCTTCCAGGGACGCAGCTACAAGAGCTACCGTGGCATGGGCAGCATTGGCGCCATGCAGCAGGGCAGCGCGGATCGTTATTTCCAGGAATCCACTACGGGCAATCCCAACGCCGACAAATTGGTGCCGGAGGGCATCGAAGGACGGGTTCCCTACAAGGGCTCGATGGTGTCCATCGTGTACCAGATGGCGGGCGGAATCCGTGCGGGCATGGGGTACTGCGGTTGCGCCACCATTGATGAGATGAAGGAGCGGGCGGAGTTTGTCGAGATCACCTCGGCCGGCATCCGAGAAAGCCATGTGCACGATGTTCAGATCACCAAGGAAGCGCCCAATTACCGGGCGGAGTAGTGGAACACCCCCAGGCTTCGCGCACTTCGTGTCGCTGCGCCACCCCCCTTGCAGGGGGCAACACCAGTGGCCCGGCGTAGCCGGCTCCACGGTGTCTCTGGGTTAAGACACGTGGATCGCCAGTACAGTTTATGCAACACCAAAAAATCCTAATTCTCGATTTCGGATCCCAAGTTACCCAACTGATCGCGCGACGGGTCCGCGAAGCGCATGTGTTTTGCGAGGTGCATCCCTGCGATGTGACTGACCAGTGGGTGCGCGAATACGCGGCCGACGGCCAACTCAAGGGTGTCATCCTGTCCGGTAGCCATGCCAGCTTGTGGGAGGACGAAACCCTGCGCGCGCCCATGGCGGTGTTTGAACTGGGCGTGCCCGTGCTCGGCATTTGTTTCGGCATGTACGCGATCGCCGAGGCCTTGGGCGGCAAGGTCGAGGGTGGCCACAAGCGCGAGTTCGGTTACTCCGAATTGCGCGCGCGCGGGCACACGCAGTTGCTCGACGGCATTGCTGACTACACCAGCGCCGAAGGCCATGGCATGCTGCACGTCTGGATGAGCCACGGCGACAACGTGACGCAAATGCCGCCTGGCTTCAAGTTAATGGCCAGCACCGATAGCTGCCCGATCGCGGCCATGGCCGATGAGGAGCGCCGGTTCTACGCGGTCCAGTTCCACCCCGAAGTGACCCACACCACGCAGGGTGCGGCGATTTTGAACCGTTTCGTCTTGACTATCTGCGGGGCACGTGCCGACTGGGTGATGGGCGACTACATCGAGGAAGCGGTCGAGCGCATTCGCGCCCAGGTTGGCGACGAGGAAGTGATTCTGGGACTGTCGGGCGGCGTTGATTCGTCGGTCGCCGCTGCCCTGATCCACCGTGCCATCGGCGCGCAGCTAACCTGTGTTTTCGTCGACCATGGATTGCTGCGCCTGAACGAGGGCGACATGGTGATGGACATGTTTGTGGGCAAGTTGCACGCCACAGTGCTTCGTGTCGACGCCAGCGAGCAGTTTCTCGGACAACTCGAGGGGGTAAGTGAGCCGGAAGCCAAGCGCAAGATCATCGGGCGCGAGTTCGTGGAAGTATTCAAGGCCGAGGCGAGCAAGCTCAAGAACGACCACGCGCGCCATGTGGCTTGGCTGGCGCAAGGAACGATCTATCCAGACGTGATCGAGTCCGGTGGCGCCAAATCGAAGAAGGCGGTGACCATCAAGAGCCACCACAACGTGGGCGGCCTGCCCGAGCAGTTGGGACTGAAGCTGTTGGAGCCGCTGCGAGAGCTGTTCAAGGACGAAGTGCGAGAGTTGGGGGTAGCCCTCGGACTACCCCACGACATGGTCTACCGCCATCCTTTTCCGGGCCCCGGCTTGGGCGTGCGCATCCTGGGTGAAGTCAAAAGAGAGTATGCGGACTTGCTACGCCGGGCAGACGCCATTTTCATCGAAGAGCTGCGTAATTTCAGGGATGAATCGACCGACAAGACATGGTACGACCTCACTAGCCAGGCCTTCGCAGTATTCCTGCCGGTCAAGAGCGTAGGGGTGATGGGCGATGGCCGGACCTACGACTATGTCGTCGCCCTGCGCGCCGTGCAAACCAGTGACTTCATGACCGCTGACTGGGCCGAGCTACCCTACGCCTTGCTTAAGAAAGTATCGAGCCGCATCATCAACGAGGTGCGTGGCATCAACCGGGTGACCTACGATGTGAGTTCCAAGCCGCCCGCCACCATCGAGTGGGAGTGACTCGGCTGAGGCCTGGCCTTGGCCTAGGCCGGAGCTTGGGGCGCTCCGGATTTACCCTGTACAGGCGCCGGAAACCTCGGGTCAGAATGAGCCGGTTGGATACTGCAAGTCGGTAGACCGCTCTGAGCTGGTGTGACAAAGCCAAGTCGTTGATGCACAATGAAACCATGACCTACGTGAATGCCTTCGAACATTCTGCGGAAACCGATTTTTTGGACTTGGTGGATGACACCCATGCGGCGGTCGTGGAAGTCGGGTCGGTGTGGCGACTGTTGATTGTTGACGACGAACCCGATGTCCACCGAGCGACCACATTTGCCTTGAACGGGCTGTCGATTTTTGGGCGTACTTTGGAGTTCCTGCACGCGTACTCGGCGGAGCAAGCGACTGCCATTTTGCGCAAGGAACGCGACATAGCCGTGGTGCTGCTCGATGTGGTGATGGAGCGCGAGGACGCCGGCCTTGCGTTGGTCAAGGTGATCCGCCAGGACTTGAAGCTGACCGATCTGCGCATCATCCTGCGAACTGGGCAACCTGGCTATGCGCCCGAGATCGAGACCATTCACGCGTTCGATATCAATGACTACAAGACCAAGTCCGAGCTGACCCGGGCCAAGCTTTACGCCACGATCACCGCCGCCTTGCGGACCTACGACCAGATCCGGGCACTCGATGATCTGGCGTTCTACGACAACCTGTCGCGCTTGCCCAACCGCAATCGCTTCATCAACCTGATCGACGAGCGTTTAAGCCTTGGTCAGTACGGTGATGTGGTGATCGCGATTCTTGATATCGATGATTTTTCGGAAGTCAACGATGCACTGGGGCATCAACAGGGCGACCGTCTGCTGCGGGCGGTCGCCGAGCGGCTTACGAGCTCGTTGGGGGAAACGACCGTTGTTGCACGTATCGGTAGCGACGCGTTTGGGTTGATGGGCCCATCGAGTTCGGTTGACCCCCTCTCGTTGCTGGAGCTGTTTCGTTTGCCGTTCCTGGTGCAGGATGATTCAATGATGGTCACCGCCACTTTAGGATTGGTGAGCCTGACGGATACCAAGGAGGCCGGGCGCGACGCGATCAAGGACGCCAATATCGCGCTCAAGCGCGCCAAGAAGAACCGGCGTGGCAGCTTTGTGACGTACACGCTGGACATGGGAACCGAGATCCGCGAGCGTGTGCGCCTGCTGCAGGGCTTGCGTTCG
The DNA here is from genome assembly GCA_030685025.1 of Rhodoferax sp. Taxonomy (GTDB): domain Bacteria; phylum Pseudomonadota; class Gammaproteobacteria; order Burkholderiales; family Burkholderiaceae_C; genus Rhodoferax_D. The sequence goes on along the minus strand of JAUXWC010000136.1, from coordinate 4,346 downwards.
GCGGTTGACACCAATCGTTTGTTTGTCGTCTATCAGCCGCAGGTTCAACTTCACACCGGCAAGGTTGTGGGCATGGAGGCCTTGCTGCGCTGGCGCAATGACGATGGCAGTTACGTGCCGCCAGATCGCTTTATCCCCTTGGCCGAGGCGTCGGGCCTGATCATCGCGCTGGGTGACTGGGTGTTGCGCATGGCCTGCCACGAACTGGTGCGCCTGCAAGCGATGGGCATGGCGTCGCTGCGGGTGTCGGTCAACGTGTCGCAACTGCAGTTTCGTCACCCGGATTTCGTCGAGAAGCTCACATTGGCTATCGCCGATACCGGCATTGAGGCGGCCAATCTGGAGCTTGAGATCACCGAGTCGGTGGCGATGGAAGACCCTGACTTCATGCTGGAGCGTTTCTCCGTCATCAAGGCGATCGGCGTCACCATCGCGATTGATGACTTTGGAACAGGTTATTCGTCCCTAAGCCATCTGCGTCAATTGCCGATTGATCGGCTCAAGATCGACCGGGCGTTCGTCAACGAACTGAGTTCGGACATTCTGAGTGGGCCGATTGCTGCAATGGTGATCGAGTTGGGGCGCAACCTCAACATGACTGTCATCGCCGAAGGAATTGAGACTGAAAACCAGGCGGAGATTTTGCGGAAGATGGGTTGCCATGAGGGTCAGGGGTACTTTTACGCGACGCCCATGGCGCCGCCCGAACTCAAGGAATGGTTGTTGGCGCGGCACGCCATTCCCTGACGGGGTCGGGTGTTCCTGCGTATAAACAAGGGGCCATGCATGCGTACGATTCTGGGCGTCTTGAGTTTGCTGCTGGTCGTCGTCGTGGTTGGTGTACTGACCAAGAAGCAGCTCGGCACCCTCACCAGCACTCGATTGCCAGCCGCCTCGACCGCGTCCGCACCGCCAGGCGATGCAGGCGCGGGTTCGACCGTGCCACAACAGAGCCAGCAGCTCCAGCAGCGGATCAAGCAGTCGGTTGAAGCGACCATGCAGCAGGCCAGACCCGAGCCAGAAGACAAATGACGCCATCAGTGGTGTCGGATGAAGCGTTCATGTGGCTCGCCTTGGCGCAGGCTGAACTGGCCTTGGCCGCTGGAGAAGTGCCGGTAGGGGCGGTGGTGGTGAAGAATGGGCAGCTTGTCGCGGTGGGACGAAACTCGCCCATTGCCGCGCATGATCCAAGTGCCCATGCCGAGATCAACGCCTTGCGCGCGGCTGCCTTGGCGCTGGGCAACTACCGGCTTGACGGGTGCGAGCTCTTCGTCACCCTGGAGCCATGTGCCATGTGCGCAGGAGCGATGTTGCATGCCCGCATTGCGCGCGTCGTGTTTGGCGCCCCGGACCCCAGAACTGGCGCATTGGGCTCGGTGCTCGACCTCTTTGCGCAGCCCGCCCTGAACCATCAGTCGACGGCGTCAGGTGGCGTACTGGCGCAGCCCTGCTCAGCCTTGTTGCAGCGCTTCTTTGCCTCCAAGCGGGAGGTTGCCCGGACCTCTGCCACGCCACTTCGGGAGGATGCGTTGCGCACGCCAGATGCGCGCTTTGACAATCTGCCCGGCTACCCGTGGCGGGGCCAGTACATCGCGGACCTGCCGTCGCTGCGCGGGTTGCGTCTGCACTATCTTGATCTGGGCCCCCCCACTGCGGGGTTGACCTTTTTGTGTCTGCACGGCAACCCGGCATGGAGTTATCTGTATCGAAAGATGATTCCGGTCTTTCTGGCTGCTGGCCAGCGGGTGGTTGCGCCCGACCTGATCGGCTTTGGCAAGAGTGACAAGCCCAAGAAGGACAGCCTCCATACGTTCGACTGGCACCGCCAGGTACTGCTGGAGCTGGTCGAGCAACTCGATTTGCAGCATGTTGTGCTGGTGGTGCAAGACTGGGGCGGGCTGCTGGGTCTGACCTTGCCCATGGCGGCACCGCAGCGCTACAGTGGCTTGCTGGTGATGAACACAACGTTGGCAACCGGCGACCAGCCGCTCACGCCCGGCTTTATTGCGTGGCGAGAGATGTGCGCCAGGAATCCGGACTACGACCTCGCGCGCTTGATGGCGCGTGGCAACCCTCATTTGAGTCCTCAGGAGTGCGCGGCCTTCGCGGCGCCTTTTCCAGATCGCGGCCACCGCGCCGCCCTCAGGGCCTTTCCCGAGCTGGTGCCCGACGGGCCTCAAGCCGAAGGCGCTGCGGTGTCGCGGATTGCCCGCGCTTTCTGGCAGACTCAATGGACCGGTCAGTCCTTGATGGCCATCGGCGTGCAAGACCCGGTTCTGGGAGTGCCTGCCATGACCGACTTGCATCAGCACATTCGGGCTTGCCCGCCGCCGCTTCTGATCGACCACGCGGGCCATTTCGTGCAAGAGCATGGGGAAGCCATTGCGCAACGCGCGCTCGCCCACTTCACAACCAAGACCACCACACAGGCGCAGCCTTGAAGAAACACATCTACATCTATTCACCCAGCGGCGCGGTGCGCGACAAGGCGGCGTTTCGTCGTGGCGTGGCCCGACTGAAGTCACTTGGCCATGAGGTTGAGGTCGACACCGATGCACTGACGCGCCACCAGCGTTTCGCCGGCGACGATCTTACCCGTCTGGCTGCAATCGGCCGGGCCGCTGCGAGTCGGGCGGATGTGGCCTTGGTGTCGCGGGGGGGCTACGGACTGACGCGCCTGTTGCCGCAGTTGCCCTATAAGGCCATTGGCAAGGCAATTGATCGCGGCCTGTTGTTTGTAGGTATCAGCGACTTCACGGCCTTCCAGTGCGCGGTGCTGTCCAAGACCGGGCATGTGACCTGGGCTGGTCCTGCCTTGTGCGAGGGTTTTGGAGTCGGTGGCACACCGCCAGGCCTGCCTGGCGGTCCGGTGGCTGGGCCGACGGCGCCAGACGAGATCATGGAAGCTTGTTTTGACGACTTGCTATGTGGTCAAGGGGAGGGCGCTGGCTGGCGCCAGGGTCGTGAGCCGGCGGGTCAAGGTCCGGATCAGGCCGGCGTGTTGGACCCAGCTCTTTCGACGCTTGCCATCAAAAAGGCGAAGCTGTGGGGGGGCAACCTGTCGGTGTTGACCTCGCTGTTGGGAACACCGTATTTCCCCGAGGTGAAGGGTGGAATCCTGTTTCTGGAGGATGTCGGCGAACACCCGTACCGGATCGAACGAATGCTGACGCAGTTGCTGCACGCTGGCGTTCTGGCCCGGCAGAAAGCCATTGTGCTGGGGCAATTCACCGAGTTCAAGCTAACACCGCACGACCGCGGTTACAGACTGAACAGCGTCTGGTCTTGGTTGAGGCGGCAGGTCAATGTTCCGATGCTGACCAACTTGCCCTATGGGCACGTCGCCACCAAGGTGCTGTTGCCAGTCGGTCAAGCGGTTGATCTGCTGGTCGAGGGCCGCGATGCCATGCTGCTTTGGGGCCACTCGCACTGAGCCGATCAGGCGCTTAGTCGGCTCTGGCGCGATGCCATGCTGCGCGGCAGCAGGCCGCGGAAGAGCGCCGAGACTTCATCGATCTTGCGGCGGGCCACAAACTCGCCCTGGAGCGACGACAAGGCCTCCATCATGTCCCCGCGCAAGTACCACAAGCCCTGCACGTCACTGGCGAAGCGCACCCGGCGCTCGATGGCGGGAAACGCCGAACGCCCCGAGTCTCCAAGTGATTCCAGCATCGCCTGACGGATCTCTTCGAGGCGACTGCCAGCGCGAGCGGCGTTTTCGGACAACATGCCGCTCAAGGCGCCATGAGCCGTACCAAACAGGTTCTTAGTCATCCAACGCATAGGTTCTACTTCCAGGAAGTGCAGACTTGATGCAAGGTCGCAAAGCTAACGGTTCTTGTGACAAAAGACAAGCGGGAAAGCACCAGTGCGTCGAAAACAAACAACATATCAATCATGGGCTTGCCGACAAAATGTCACGTAAACTCTTACGAAGGGAGTCGACCAATCAAGGTCACACTGATCGTCATTGCGCGGTCTTTGCCCGCAAAGACGGCCCGAATCGGCAAAAGCGCCGCGATCATTCCCAATATTCCGTCAATGCCCTAAACTGCTAGCTAACTAAAAACACGGAAACGGTTAGGCATGAGCGTTCATTCAACTGTTGTATTCACTGACCTGATTGGGAGTACAGGTGTTTTTGAAGCGCTGGGCAATGCCAAGGCGACACAGGTTGTTCGGGAAATCACACAATGGATCGCATCGGTGTGTGAATCCAACGGCGGGCGCGTCGTCAAGACCATGGGAGACGGCGTATTGGCCTTGTTTCCCAGCAATTCCTGCGCGATCGACGCGGTCGTCGAAATGCAACGCAAACAGCAGCAGCGCATCCTGCAGCTCCCCGA